>CANRZD010000013.1 GCA_947644325.1 uncultured Clostridia bacterium | reverse complement strand
AGACGCTGCGCAATTCAGCGGGAGAGCCGCCCCCGGCCAAGCGGACCGGCTGAATCGGGAGGCAAAACGAGCCCGGGAGCTCTGTGTGGGTGAGCTATGCCGGATCCTGGAGGTTTCCCGGAGCGGATATTACGCATGGACAAAGCGCGGCACAAGCCGGCAGAAGCAGTGCAATTTCATCTGCGGCGCTTTGCTTGCATCGTTGATCTTGCTGGTTGATTCCTTTGGCCTCATTCGGTTTTCTTAACCTCTTTTGTGCCTGGTTTTTCGGGTAGGGCACAGTAACATAGAAGAGCAATGTGTAACATATTAGAATTTCTATTGCTATTAGATGGAGATTTTGCATTGAAAAATACGTTGCAATACATGGGAAATGTTTTGAAACAATGGAAAGCCTATTGTCCCAAAAAGGTACACATCTACATTATGCTTATGCCCTGCGTTGCAAGTCAATGTACGGCATATACTCCTTTTTCGCCAGAAAAAATCATGATTCCCCATATGGAAAAGAGAATTCAAAAAATTAGCAGAGAAATTTCCGTAAGGAAAAACAGGTCGTACCCACACATGTCTCCGATTACAAGGAAGCTGTATCCTAAACTTATGATACCCTACATGAAAGTGGAACATGAATATGACAAGGGCTTTTATACAAATGAAAAATGTTTGGGATGTGCAGTTTGCTCTAAAGTGTGTCCGACACAGAATATTACCATGCAGGGGAATCGCCCTGTTTGGCATCATCGCTGTCACGGCTGTATGGCTTGTGTAGCATATTGTCCAACGAAAGCCATTCCATCATATGAAGAGCTGGGAACAATTATCTCTAAAAGACTTTGCTTGCCAGAAAAGCGCAAGCGTTATCACAATCCATTTATACAAGCGACAGATTTAATGCAGGATAGACGGTGTATACATGTAAAAAAAATTGAGGTGGCAAAATGAAAGAAAGTGAAATGGATACGTTGCCCTGTTTGTGGCAATGAAACCCGAAATAGAATTAGAGAAGATAGTGTTTTAATAAACTACCCTTTATACTGCCCAAAGTGCAGACAGGAAATTTCGGCAATGGAAAAACGGAAACCCTTCTGACAAATCTGAGTAAAAACGAATTTCCTCCCGAAACTCTGAAGGCTCTTTACGCCAAACGATGGGGTATTGAAACCTCCTTCCACAGCCTGAAATATTCGGTGGGGCTCATTCATCTCCACTCCAAAATTCCGGACCTTATTTTGCAGGAGATCTTCGCCGCTTTCCTGATTTTTAACTTTGCACAAGCTGCTGCCTGGAACGTGAAACTTTCCCGCCACAAGGCAAAACAAAAGCATCGTCTGAATTTTTCTGACGCTGTTCTTGCCTGCTGTGCTTTTTTGCGCAGACCCTTTCGGGAACTGGAAATGCTGCTTTCCAGAAAACGCCTTCCTATAAAGCGGGGGCGGGCTTTCCAGAGACCTGTTTCCTCGGGAAACCGGATCTCTTGGTTTTATCTTTCTGCGCGATAGCAGGAGGCTTTGGGGGTGCTTAACTTAATGGCATTGTCCAACCACTTCAAGCCGGAAAAACAAGAATATTACATCTGCTCCACCTATCGGAAAGACCGTACCCTGTGCAAGATGCACTCCATTTGCCGTGTTGTCCCGGAAGAAATCGTACTGCGGAACCTGCGGGAAACAGAAGAATCAGCGGCGCCTTGCAGGCCAAAACGAAATCGGGCGGGTATTTGCTGAGTTACCAGAAACTTGTGCGGATGAGGTCACCTGTCCTTAGGCCACACATACAGCCCGTAGAAGATAAGGCACAGAGAGATGAGGATGGCGCTGCCCGCCGCCCCGATGGAAATGGCCGTGTGGCTCAGGGGCCCGGCCACCATGCTGATGAGGATGGCGGCGGCGTCGGCAAACAGCAAGAATTTGAAAAGGTTCCGTTCGGCGTCCATTATGATTCCTCCTTAATTGGGGCCTCCCACAGGGCGTTGCTGAGGGCGGCCAGCTGTTCCATAGTGAGCTGTTCTGCCCGGGCGCCCGGGGGGGCCCCAGCGCTTTGCAGGGCCTCCTGCACCCGGTCCTTTGGCACGCCCAGGGCGGCGGACACCGCGTTGGCGGCGGTCTTCCTCCGCTGGGAGAAGGCCCCCCGGGCCGTGCGGAAGAAGAAGACCTTGTCCGCCACAGACACCGGCGGCTCTGTGCGCATACGCATACGCAGCACCGCTGAATCCACCTTGGGCGGGGGCAGGAAGCTCCCCCGGCCCACCGGGAAAAGCAACTCCGGCTGGCAGTGGTACTGCACCGACACGCTCACCGCCCCGCAGGCCCGGG
This sequence comes from uncultured Clostridia bacterium, assembly GCA_947644325.1. Lineage (GTDB taxonomy): Bacteria > Bacillota > Clostridia > Oscillospirales > Acutalibacteraceae > Acutalibacter. Next base: position 29,366 of record CANRZD010000013.1, on the reverse strand, counting down.
TGCCGGGCGCCGCGCAGAGCCTTTGGGCCGCCACCTTCTGCACCAGCACTGTCAGGGCCGTAAGGGGCAGCTCCCCCTCCAGAAGGCCCATGATTACCGGCGAAGTGATATAATAGGGCAGATTCGCGCACACGCACACCGGCCCGCCCCCGAATTTTTCTTCCATGAGCCCCCGCAGGTCCAGCTTCAGCACGTCCCCTTCTATCAGCTCTACGTTCCCGCAGCCCGCCAGGGTCTCCTCCAGCAGGGGGAAAAGGCGGCGGTCCAGCTCGATGGCCACCACCTTCGGGGCCACTTTCGCCAGTTCCCGGGTCAGCACCCCCACCCCCGGCCCGATCTCCAGCACCCCGGCGGCGTCCTGCGCCCCGCAGGCCGCCGCCATGCGGGGGCACACGCTGGGGTTTATGAGGAAATTCTGCCCCATAGCCTTGGAAAACCGAAACCCGTGCCGGCTCAGCAGCTCCCGCAGCACACCGGGGTCCGCCAAGTTCCATTCCTTTTTTTCGTCCACGCTCATACCGCCCCCTCTACTTTGTATAAGACCCGCACCCCGTCGTCATACACCCGGGTGAAAAGCCTGTCCATCTGCCCCATGTCCACATCAAAAGAGTGCAGCTCGAAGTCGCTGACCAGCACGTAGTCCACGTTCAGGTTCCGGTAAAGGTCCAGGGACGCCTCCGGCCGGGTGTACATCTCGCCCACGGCGTACTCCCGGCCATAGTAGGGCAGGCCGTGGTAAAAGAGATAAGAGGGCGAGCCGCATACCACGTTCCGGCCGGTGAGGGCACATATCTCGTTGTTGTGCCGGGTGTCCGTGAGCACGATGGCGTCCGGGGGCAGATTCTCCTCCACATATTCGCACAGGGCCAGAGCCCCTTCTCCGTATAGCTCGTATTCCGACACGGCCTCCCGCCCCCAGGTGAGCACCGCGGAAGAGGTGAGCAGCACTAAGAGCGCCCCCGCCGCAAAGCCCCGCATTTCCCTAAAGGGCAGCTTTTTCAGCATATCCCCCAGAAACTCCGCCCCGCAGCAGCACAAAAGGGCATAGGCCACGTACAGAAGCTTGTTGTTGTCGTAGTCGTTGGGCTGAAACTCCACAAACTCCGCCAGAAACCAGATGACCAAGGCCGGCACATACCGGGCAAAGCGCTCCCACCGGCAATAAAGCAGCCCGTACAGGGCCAGAAGCCCCGCAAGCCCCAGGTTCTTCATGTAGAACCACAGGTAGTTGTCCTCCCCGGTGACCCACCCGAAGTGCCCCCGCACAAACTGCCCCGCCCCCGCCTGCCGGAAGGTCCAAGTAAAGAGCTGGGGGAAGGCCAGAAGGCACGCGGCCCCGGCCAGCAGCCCCCAGGTGCAGGCGATTTCCCACAGGCGCCCCCGCCGCCAGGAAAAATAGAGCAGCACCCACAAAAGCCCCAGGCACAGCACGATCACTACACTGGCAAAGACCAGAAGCCAGGGGGAGTCCTCCAGCCCCCGGCTGCGCAGAAGGTCCTTGAGTAAGCACATGACCGGCAGCCCCGCCGCCACGGCCCCCTTGGCGACCATCACCGCGCCCTCTTCTGTCCCCAGCCCCCGGCACAAATCGAACACCAGCCACCCCCCGCACACCAGGGCCAGCGCCAGAAAAGAGTGGGTGTGCACCATGGGCAGCATCCCAGCCAGCAGGCCCGTGTAGAGGAAATAGCGCTTTTCCCCCTCAAACACCGCCCGATAAAGGAGATAAAGGGTAGAAAACAGCACCGCCCACCCAAAGAGGGTGGCCCGCTGGGGCAGCATCATGTCGGCTATCACGTTCACCCAGCGGATGTTCCGGTCGGTGTAGTTGGTAGGGGTCTGGTAAAAAGCGGTGAAGATGCGGGAGAAGTTCCCCTCCTCACCCCCCAGGAAGTAGAAGACCCCCAGGCCCCCGTTTGCAAAAAACAGCAGGAAAGCCAAGGCCGCTTGGCCCTTTGTGCGCAACATCCGCCGAAAGAATGCGCAGGCCCCGAAGAACACCTGGGCCCCGGCCACGCACATGGGCAGGGCGTAGCTCAGCCGCAGGGGGGCCCCGCACAGGTAGAGGCTGGCGGAAATGCTGTCAGACAAAAAAGGGTAAGAGAGCCGCACCCCGGGCAGCAGGGAGTATTCCGGGGGGAACACCTGCTGGCGCGAGAGGCTCGTGATAAAGCTCAGGTGCATGCTCATGTCCCCATAGGTGGACTGGCAGCCGAACACCCGGCCATTTACAAAACGGAAGGAGTGGGCCACCAGATACACATAGAATGCCCAGAACAAAAGCACCATAAAAAGGAATTTCTGCCGGGAAAAGGCCCCGAAAATGTCCCCAAAGCCCCTAAAAAGGCTCTTTTTTTTCACAAAAACGCATGTCCCCCCGCACCCCAGCGCCAGCAGAAGGGCCAGCCCGTGGGCCAAAGGGGAGAAGCCAAAGAAAAACGCAAGCAAAGCCGGGAACCACTGGAGCATCAAACTGCCCAGCACGCTGCCTGTAAGCAGACGCACCCTGGCGCTCTCCCGGGGCAGGCAGGCGCAGCCCACGGCCATGCCGCAGAGCTGAAACGCCCCGAACATCCCTACAGCCACCACAGCGCCCAAAAGGGAGCCCTCCATGCGGTCCCCTCCTTTCCTCTTTGTCTTTACTTATCCTACCATTTTTCCCGGAAAAAGTAAAGGGGAAAGGCGGGCTTGCAAGTTCCCGGAATCTTTGCTAAAATAAGGGCAGACTTTTAGCAGATGGGGTGGGGAAAGCGTGAACATCAAGAAGTGGGAGGTGGCGCCGCTCAATAAGGACCGGGCGGCGAAGCTTTCAGAGGACTGCGGCCTGCCCGCCTTTTTGGGGATACTGCTTGACATCCGGGGCTTCCACACCTGGGAGGACATAGAAGCTCTCTTTGGCGGCGGGGCCCTTACGGACCCTTACCGCATGAAGGATATGAAGGAGGCCGTGGGCCGCATACGCCGGGCCATAGACGATTTCGAAAAGATAGCCGTATACGGCGACTACGACGCCGACGGCGTGACGGCCACCGCCATGCTTTTCACCTACCTGCAGGCCATGGGGGCCGACGTGATCTATTACATCCCCCAGCGGGAGGGCGAGGGCTACGGCATGAACCAGGCGGCGGTGCGGCACCTTCACGGGCAGGGGGTGGGGCTCATCGTCACGGTGGATAACGGCATCTCCTCTTTGGAGGAGGTGGAGCTGGCCCGGGAGCTTCACATGGACGTGGTCATCACCGACCACCACCGCCCCCATGACCGCCTGCCCGCCTGCGCCGCGGTGGTAGACGCCCACCGGGCCGACGACGAGAGCCCCTTTAAGGAGCTCTCCGGGGCCGGGGTGGTGTTAAAGCTCCTCATCGCCCTGGAGGACGGGGACGCGGGGCAGGTGGTAAGCGAGTACGGGGACCTGGCGGCCCTGGGCACCATCGGCGACGTGGTGCCCGTGACAGGGGAGAACCGGGCCATCGTGCAGGCGGGCCTGGGCCTGCTGAAGAAGGGAGGACGCCCCGGGGTGGCGGCCCTTATGGAGATGGGGGCGGGCGCGGGGGACGTGACCGCCACCTCCCTGGCCTTTTCGGTCATCCCCTGCATCAACGCCACAGGCCGCATGGGCGCTCCGGAGCGGGCCGTGCAGCTGCTCACCTGTGAAGAAGACCACGCCGCCCGGTGCCTTGCTTCCGAGATCGTGGAGGACAACCGCCGCCGCCGGCAGATAGAGGGGGACATAAGCGCCCAGGCCATGGCCGCCATTGAGGCCGACCCGGCCTTAAAGTACGCCCGGGTCATCGTGGTAAGCGGCAGGGGCTGGCACCACGGGGTGGTGGGCATCGTGGCCTCCCGGGTCACAGAGCGCTACGGGAAGCCCTGCTTTGTCATCTCAGAGGACGAAACAGAGGCCCGGGGCAGCGGCCGCAGCGTAGAGGGCTTTTCCCTCTTTGAGGCCGTCTCTTACTGCGGGGAGCTTCTCACCCGGTTCGGGGGGCACCCCATGGCGGCGGGGGCCTCTATGCCGCCGGAGAACGTAGAGCTTTTCCGGCGGAAAATAAACGAATATGCCCGGAAGACCTGCCCCATGATGCCCGCCCAGGCCTTGCGCATGGACGTAAAGCTTCGGCCCGCCATCCTTTCCCCAGAGCTGCCCCGGGCCCTTGCGCCCTTAGAGCCCTTTGGCAGCGGGAACCCCCAGCCCCTTTTCGGCCTGTTCGGCATGGAGCTGCGGGAAATCATCCCCGTAGGCGGGGGCAGCCACCTGCGGCTGGTCTTTTTGCGGGACGGGGTGACTGTGTCCTGCATGCGCTTTCGCATGGAGCGGGAGGAATTCCCCTACGCCCCGGGGGAGAAGCTGGACCTGGCGGTGACCTTGGAAGCCAAGGTGTACCGGGGGGAGGAGCAGCTGAGCGTTATCATCAAGGACATGAAGCCCGCGGGGCTAAAGCCCGAAACGTGCTTAGAAAGCTTTCGCCTGTATGAAAAGCTCCGCCGGGGGGAAGCTCTCTTAAAGGAAGAAGCCGCCCGGCTCACCCCGGACCGGGGGCAGCTGGCGGCCCTCTACCGGCTCTTGGGGGCCCGCCGCGGGAAGCCATGGGGCCCCCTGGCGCTTCTGGCGGCCCTGGGGGAGGAAGGCGGCGGCTTAGGCCGGCTGCTGGTCTCTCTCGATATGCTGGAGGAGCGGGGGCTCATCGCCTGCGGGCACAGGGGAGAGGCTTTGGCCGTCACCATAGTGCCCACGGAACATAAGGTAGACATCTTCGCTTCGCCCCTGTACCGTAAGCTTACGGGGGCAGAGGAATAAAATAAGGCAAGAAAATGAGGAGGGACGCGAGATGGCGGATATTATCCAGATCAGCTCCTATGAGGAATTGCAGAAGATTATAGCCGAAAGCGGCAAGGAGTACGACCGGGACCGGATAGGCGAGGCCTACCGGCTGGCCGAGGAGAAGCACCGCCCCCAGCGGCGCAGCTCCGGCGAGCCCTACATCATCCACCCCCTGTCCGTGGCGGCCATACTGGTAGAGCTGGGCATGGATTCGGAATCGATCATGGCGGGGCTTCTGCACGACGTGGTGGAGGACACCGACTGCACCATTGAAGACATTGTGGCCCAGTTCGGCCGTGAGGTGGCGCTGCTCATCGACGGCGTCACGAAGCTCGACAAAATACCCTATTCCTCCCGGGAGGAGCAGCAGGCCGAGAACCTGCGGAAAATGCTCATGGCCATGGCCGAGGACATCCGGGTCATCATCATCAAGTTTGCCGACCGCATGCACAACCTTTCGACTTTGGAGTACGTCTCCCCCCAGAAGCAGCGGGACAAGGCAAGGGAGTGCCTGGAGGTCTACGCGCCCATAGCCCACCGCCTGGGCATGCGCACGGTAAAGGAGTGCATGGAGGACATCTCCCTGAAATACCTGGACCCCTCCGCCTATCACGAGGTGCAGCAGGCCCTCGCCTCCCGCAGCAAGAGCCGGGATGAGTTCATCGCCAGCATGAAGGACCAGATCAAGGACCGCATCGGCGCCGCCGTGCCCAACGTGTACATCGAGGGCCGTGTAAAGAGCATCTACAGCATCTACCGCAAGATGTTCATACAGGGGAAGATCTTCGAGGAGATCTACGACGTCTTCGCCCTGCGGGTCATTGTGGACACCATAGAGGACTGCTATAACGTCTTAGGCATCGTCCACGACACCTTCCAGCCCCTGCCAAACCGCTTCAAGGACTATATCTCCCTGCCAAAGCCCAACATGTACCAATCCCTGCACACCACAGTCATCAATAAATCCGGCGTGCCCTTTGAAGTGCAGATACGCACCTGGGAGATGCACTACACCGCCGAATACGGCATCGCCGCCCACTGGAAGTATAAGCTGGGCATGTCCTCCAAAAAGGCCGACGACCGCTCTATGGACGACCGCCTGGCCTGGATACGCCAGATGCTGGAGAACCAGGCCGAAAGTGAGGACATCACGGACCTGGTGCACTCCATCAAAAGCGACCTTATCCCCGAAGAAGTCTTCGTCTTCACCCCCAAGGGCGACGTGCGCAACCTCCCCATGGGCTCTACGGTCATCGACTTCGCCTACGCCATCCACAGCGCCGTGGGCAACCGCATGATAGGCGCCAAGGTAGACCAGCGCATCGTGCCCCTGGACTACAAGGTGAAGACCGGGGAGATCATCGAGATACTCACCACCAAAGAGGTGGGCAAGGGCCCCAACCGGGACTGGCTGACCCTGGTGCGCACCAGCGAGGCCAGGAACAAGATACGGGCCTGGTTCAAGAAGGAGAAGCGGGAGGAGAACATCATAGAGGGCAAGGCCGAGCTGGAGCGGGAGTTCCGCCGCAGCGGCATGGCCATGAGCCCGGAATTGATGGCCTACATGATAGAAAGCGTGGGCAAGCGCCACAACTGCTCTACGGAGGAAGACCTGTACGCGGCCATCGGCTACGGGGGCATACAGCTGTGGAAGGTGCTGCCCCGCATCAAGGAGGAGTACCAGCGCCTGAATAAGTCCGGGCCCGCGGAGGACCCCTCTCTGCCGCCCCCGCCCTCTGTGCCCCACAAGCAGAAGATGGCGAACGGCGTGCTGGTAGAGGGCATGGACAACTGCCTTGTAAAGCTCTCCCGCTGCTGCAACCCCCTGCCCGGGGACGACATCATCGGCTTTATCACCCGGGGCTTCGGGGTGTCCATCCATAAAAGGAACTGCAACAACGTCCCCCAGGACCTGACCCAGTGCCCGGAGCCCGAGCGCTGGGTGAACGCCCACTGGGTGGGGGATGTGAAGGACGACTTCAAATCCACCCTGCACATCGTGGCCGCCGACCGGGCGGGGCTTCTGGCCGATGTGACCATGCAGCTGTCGGCCATGAAAATCTTCATCCACTCCTTAAACTCCCGCCAGGAAAAAGGCGGCGTAAACGCCGTCATCTCCGCCACTATCTCCATCAACGGCCTGCCCCAGCTGCAGAACATCATCGAGCGGCTCTCGAAGGTAAAGGGCGTGCTCTCCATCGACCGCACCTGAGAAAGAAGGGAAACTATGGAAATCTTAGAAACAGAACGCCTGCGCCTGCGCCCCTGGACCCTGGAGGACGTGGAGGCCTTTTACCTCTATGCCTCGAACCCCGAGGTGGGCCCCGGCGCGGGCTGGAAGCCCCACGAAAGCCTGGAGGAATCCAGGGCGCTGCTGGAACACTGGACGGCTGAGGACTACCCGGACGTCATCTTCGCCATAGAAGAAAAAGAGACCGGCGGCATCGCCGGGTCCATGGGCCTGCATGTGGATACGCACCGGGCCCAAAGCGCGGGCAGCCGCATGCTGGGCTACTGCATCGCAAAGGAGCACTGGGGCAAGGGCTTTGCAACAGAAGCGGCAAACGCCGTTATAGACTACGCCTTTTGCCGCCTGCGGGTAAAGCTCTTGACCGTAGACCACTATACGGATAACGCCCGCTCCCGCCGTGTTATAGAGAAATGCGGCTTCCGCTATGAGGGCACCCTGCGCCGGGCCCTGCAGATTTACGACGGCAGCTATAAGGACACCTGCTTTTACTCCATGACAGCCGCCGAGTACCGCCTTCTCCGGGCCAAAGCGGCGGGGCTGTCTTTAACCCTGCCGGAGGAAGTGGGCAAGGAGGCCTACCTTGCCTACTTTGACGAGTGGAAGGGCACAGACGTAGACGCGGGCTTTAACCCCGGGGCCATGCACCTGAAGGGCCGCAGCTACGAGGAATGGCTCAGGGACATCATCGCCATGCGCACCCACGTGCGGGAGGGCCTTGTCACCTCCACCGCCTACTTCTTCACAGACCGCCGGGGCCGGGTGCTGGGGGCCATCGACCTGCGCCACGAGCTCAACGACGAGCTTCTGCGCCACGCGGGGCACATCGGCTACGGCCTGCGGCCCAGCTGCCGGGGCAGGGGCCTTGCCCCCTACATGCTGGCCCTGTGCCTGGAAAAGGCCAAAGAGCGGGGCATCCCCCGGGTCCTTGTGACCTGCGACGACGAGAACCTGCCGTCCGCCGGCACCATAGAGGCCTGCGGGGGAGAGCTGGAAAACAAGGTGGACGAAGAAGGCCGCCTGACCCGCCGGTACTGGATAGACCTGTAAAAAGGAGGAAAACCCATGAAAACCGCACCGCTTATTCTGAAAATGTGCGCCTACGAGGAGGGCGAAGTCAAGCGAGTGAACCATTTCCTCAAGGTGTATGGGTTCGCGAAAACCATCGGAGAGGGGGAGGGCCTGCCCCAGAGCCAGCAGGAGATTCTGGAGACCGCCGCCCTTGTCCACGACATCGGCATTAAAGTAAGCCTTCAGAAGTACGGCAGCTCAGCCGGCCCCTACCAGGAGAAGGAGGGCCCGGCCATTGCCCGGGAAATGCTCACGGAGCTGGGCTATGACGAGGCCCTTACAGACCGTGTGTGCTTTCTCATCGCCCACCACCATACCTATGACAACATAGACGGGCCCGACTACCAGGCCCTGGTAGAGGCGGATTTCCTGGTGAACATCTTCGAGGGCGGCATGGGGCGGCCGGGCGCAGAGAAGGTACGGAAGAATATTTTCAAGACAAAAACGGGCCTTGCTTTGCTTGACAGCCTGTTTCTGCGGGACTGAAAGAGAAAGCAGCCGCCTGACCCCTGGCAGCTGCTTTTTTTATAAATAATAGGCGGGCCCGGCCTTTTTGCGCCGGTCGGTGGGGAGGAGGGAATAGAGGCTCAGGTCCACGATGCCCTTGTCGGGCCAGATAAAGCCCTCCCTAATGGTGCCCTCCTTGATAAAGCCGCAGCGCTCCAAGACCAGCACGCCCCGGTAATTGGTGGGCAGCACATAGGCCTGCAGGCGGTGGGCCCCTATAGTGCCGAACAAATACTCCACCGTGGCCCGCAGGGCCGAGGAAGCGTAGCCCATGCCCGTGCAGTCCCGGTGCAGAGTGAAGCGCACCGTCACCGCCTGCACCCGGGGGTCGATGCCGTAAAGCTCCATGAAGCCCGCCAGGCGGTTTTCCCGGCCGTTGGGGTAGATGCCTAGGGTGATGGCGATGCGGTCCTTGAACATGGCCTCGATCTGCCGCAGCTTCACGCCGCACTCGGTGGGGGTGCGCAGGGCGGCCGTAGGGGCGAAGCGGTAGTTCTCCTCGTCCCCCATGATCTCCCACATGGCGCTCAAATCCAGCTCGGTCATGCGGGTAAGGGTGACCTTTTCACTGGCGATAAACGGGAAGCTGGAAAACAGCAGGCTGGTCTTCATAGGTCTCTCCTTTCCTGCAAAATGGGCGGGGCTTTTACTTTATGAGCTCTAAAAGCTCTAGGGGCTTTCCTATGGCGGGCACGCCCTCTACCTGCCCGAAGCCGTAGGCGGCGTGGATAAAGGGCACGCCCGCGGCCTTGGCGGCTTCATAGTCCAGTATGGTGTCGCCCACATACACCGGGGCCCGCAGGCGGTTCCTCTCCACCACCAGCCGGATGTTCTCCCCCTTTGGCAGGCCCGTGCGGCCGCTGCACTCCCAGTCGGAGAAAAAGCCCTCCAGCCTGTGGGCCTTCAAGAAGCAGGGGGCGTATTCCTCGTTGCAGTTGCTGACAATGGCCGTGAACGCCTGCCCCTTTAAGGCCGCGAGAAGCTCCTCTATGCCCTCATAGAGCCTGCCCCCGTAGTGCAGAAGGTAGTCGTTTTCCACCTGACAGCAGCGGGCAAAGAGCTCAGCGCCCCTCTCTGGGGTGATGTGGGGGAACAGGGTCTTCATCAGCTGCTCCGCCGTCATGCCCATCACGCCCTCCAGCTCCCGCACCGTAGGGGGGCGGGGGATGTCCGGGGCGTCCTTTAAGGCCATCTGCCAGGAAACGGCAATGGCCTCGGTGGCGTTCCACAAGGTGCCGTCCAAGTCGAATAAAACGCCGTCGTATTTCATAGCTTTCCTGCCTTTCGATTTTTTTCTTTCCCATCTCCTATTATAGCGGGCTTTGGGGGGAAAATCAAGAAGGGACTTGCGCGGACCCCCGGAATATGGTATAATATACCATAATAGTTGCACTTGAAACTAAATGAGAGGATGGGGTAATTTGGAAGAACAGCAGAGCGTACTACATAAGATCAGGCCTTATTTAGGGGACAAGGCCTTCTACAGGCAGGTAGCAGCCATCGCCCTGCCCATCTCCATGCAGAGCCTTATCACCATCGGCGTGAACATGATGGACACCATCATGCTGGGCAGCCTGGGGGAGATCGCCCTTTCGGCCTCCTCCCTTGCCAACCAGTTCATCAATATCTTCCACATCTGCTGCATGGGCATGGGCATGGGGGCCTCGGTGCTCACCTCCCGCTTCTGGGGCATGCAGGATAAGGACTCCCTGAGAAAAGCCGTCACCATCATGCTGCGGCTGTGCTTTTCCATCGGGCTTATTTTCACCCTGGCCACCATCATCACGCCCGAGGGCCTCATGCGCATCTACACCACAGACGGCGCCATCATCACGGCCGGGGCCGGGTACTTCCGGTGGTCCATCCCCTGCTACTGGCTTTTGGGCTTCTCCCTTACCTGCACCATCGTCCTGCGCAGCGTAGGGCAGGTGACGCTGCCCCTTATCAGCTCCATCGCGGCCTTTTTCATCAACATCTTCTTTAACTACACCTTCATCTTCGGCAAGTTCGGCGCCCCCGCCATGGGGGTGGAGGGCGCGGCCCTGGGCACCCTTATCTCCCGGGTGTTCGAGTTCGCCTTTATCTGCGGCTACTTCTTCTTTGTGGATAAGAAAATCGGCTATAGGGTAAAGCACCTCTTCATGAAGTGCGGGGACCTTGTGAAGGACTACCTGCGCATCAGCATCCCGGTGCTGGTCAGCGACGCTCTCCTGGCCTTCGGCAACAGCGCCGTGGCCATGGTTATGGGGCGCATTGGCGCCAGCTTCGTTTCGGCCAACGCCATCACCATGGTGACCCAGCAGCTGAGCACCGTCTTCATCCAGGGCATCTCCAACGCCAGCTCCATCATCACCGGCCACACCCTGGGCAAGGGCGAGTACGACAGGGCCCAGAAGCAGGGGGTCCCCTGTTCATCGGCATCCTGGCGGGCGGGCTCATCATCGCCATCAGCGGCCCGGTCATCGGCGCCTACAACATCAACGCCGAGACCCAGGCCATCGCCCGGCAGCTGATGCTGGCCGTGGGCGTCATCGTCATCTTCCAGTCCATGAACTCCATCCTCACAAAGGGCGTGCTGCGGGGCGGCGGCGACACCAAGTTCCTGATGCTGGCGGACATCCTGTTCCTGTGGGTGGCCTCCATCCCCCTGGGGTACCTGGCGGGGCTGGTGTGGCATCTGCCCGCCTTCTGGATTTACACCTTCTTAAAGATCGACCAGTTCATCAAGGCCGTCTGGTGCGTCTTCCGGCTGGGCAGCAAGAAATGGATCAAACGCATCTGAGAAAAAGTGCCGTACCCCCTTGCAGAATCTCCCAATATCCTGTATAATGTCTATGGGTAGAACACTAAAAGAAGGGGGCCAGTCTATGGCACGCACCATATCAGATTTTCAGTCCACCCGCACAGACGAGCAGGTACAGCAGATCGTAATGGATTTCATGGGCAAGGAGGGCTTCAAGTACACCACTGTAAAGGGCGAGCCCGTATGGAAGAAGGGCGTGGGCATGATGGCCGCCCCGCAGTTCATGAAAGTGGAGTGCAAAAACGGGCATGTCCATATCGAAGCATGGGTCAAGATGGCCCTGCTGCCCGGCGTATACGTAGGGGAGATGGCCCTGAAGGGCTTTGTGGCCATAGCCGTAAAGAAGCCCCTGCAAAACCGGGTGAACACCCTCACAGCCATCCTCACCCAGACCGCGTGAAAAAAAGCCGGTACGTTCGCCGCGTACCGGCTTTCCCATGTCACATGCGTGAAAGCAGGAACCGCCTTGCCTCCTCCAGGGAGGAGAAGGGCGGCAGGCCCTCCCGTCGGGGGGCGTCCCTTAGCATGTGGGCCCCGAAGTCGTGCAGGCACACGGCGTCCAGCACCCGCTCTGTAAAGGCCCCTTTGTCCTCTCCCGCAAAGAGCCCCAGCAGCTCCCCCCGGCACCCGAAGAGCTCGAAGACGATGGGGGCCAGCTCATACCAGGCGGGCCCCAGGCAGGCGTCGGCGCAGTCGATGAGCGTAAGGCGGCCGTCTTTTCCCACCAGCAGGTTTTCCCCGGTCAGGTCCCCGTGCACCAGCACCCGCTCCCCCAGGGCAAGACCCCGGGCCCGGGCGCGCACTTCCTCCCGCAGGGCCGGGGGCAGGTCCAGAAGCCGGGGGTTCTCCAGGGCCCGGCCCAAGAGGTCGATAGGGGGGATGAGCCCCTGTGCCGGGCGGTTTATCTGGGCCAAGAGCTCTTTGAGCCTTCGGACAAAATCCGCCCGTTGCCCCGGGGAAGCCGACAAAAGCCAGGGCCCCGCTTCCTCTCCCTCGCAGTACTCCGTTATCAAGTAGTGAAACTCGTATTTGTCCGAGATGACTCCCCGGGCCCGCAGGGGCGGCGTGCTGACGCCCCACTCTGTGAGCCGCCCGCACACGGCGGCTTCGTTTTCGAAGTCGGGCCGGGGGTCCATGCCCGCTTCTTTGGGGAAGAAGATCTTCACCACATAGGGCCCGCTGCGGAAGACGCCGTTGGTGCCGGGGGTGAGGCCCTGCAGGGGCGCAAAGGGCAGGCCCTCCCGGCGGAAGATTTCCCGGGCCAGGGGCGTGAAAGCCTCCAGGGACTGGAACACCCGGCCCCAGTCCTGCCAGCTTGCGATGGGTTCTGTAAAAAGCATGTTTTTCCCTCCATAGGGAGCATAATATCAAGATTTCTAAAGAAAGAAGGCATTTTTATGATCTTACACGTACTGGGCAGCTGCTCCGGCACCGAGCCCTACCCCGGCCGCCACCACACCAGCGTCGCCCTGGAGACAGGGGACGCCCTGTACTTTCTGGACGCCGGGGAGAACTGCGGCCATTCCTCCTACAACCTGGGCCTGGACCAGGCGCGCACGCAGGGCATTTTCATCTCCCACACCCACATGGACCACGTGGGCGGCCTGCCCCATCTGCTGTGGAACCTGCGGAAGCTCTGCCGCATCGACCCCAAAAACGAAGAGCGCATGCAGGGCCGGGTGATCCCCGTGTACATCCCGGACCTGGAGGTCTTCGAGGGCATTTATAAGATGCTCTTGGGCAGCGAGGGCGGCTATGATACGGTCTTCCGGCTGGAGCCCCATCTTGTTTCTGACGGCGTCCTCTGCGAAAAGGGCATAAAAACAGAAGCCTTCCACAACCTGCACCTGGGCCAGCCCGCCCCGGGGGAGGCTTGGCGGAGCTACTCCTTCGTAATAGAGGCCGAAGGCAAGAAGATACTCTATTCCGGGGATTTCAGGGACCTCACAGAGCTTTTGCCCCACGCCGCCCACGCGGACCTTTTGTTCCTGGAGACCGGCCACCACAGGGCCTATGCGCTCTGCCGGGAGCTTTTGGACAGCGGCGTGCCCTTTGGCAGGGTGGTCTTCTACCACCACGGGGTGGAGATACTCAACGACTACGAGGGCGAGCTGGCCCTGGCAAAGGAAGTGTTGGGGGACCGGGTACTCTTTACAGACGACGGGACCCGCATAGAGCTCTAAAGCTCAGAACCCGCCCTGGCGCTTTCTCATGCGGCCCAGCACCACCAGCATGGCGATGTTGGCGGCCTGTATGACCAGGGAGCCTATGAGCACCGGGCTGCAGCTGCCGGTCATGTCGTACACCAGGCCGATGAGGGTCATGGACAGGGCCGCGCCCCCGTTTGCGAAGATCTGCACGATGGAGTAGGCGGTCGAGTATTTTTCCGGGCCGAACACGCCCCGGGTCAGCAGGGGCAGGCCCGCCCCGCCCACGCTGTACACCGCGCCGAAAAGCAGGGCGGTCCCAACGGCCAAAGCCGGCGCCCCGGCGGGCAGCAGGAACAGCACCAGCATGGCCCCGCCGTTTATGGCCAGCATGAAGCCATTTGCGAAGAAGGGGCCCTTATGGTCGCTGAGAAGGCCGATAAGGAGCTTCGAGACGATGTTGCCCACCATGCCGGCGGAGACCATCATAGCCCCCACCTGGGCCGTGTACCCGGCCGCCTCCGCCACCGTGGGGAAGTGCTGGCCCACGCTGGTGACGCCGCAGGACAGGGCCGCGAAGGTGCATGAGAGAAGCACCGCCGGAAAATAGAGCTTCACCTTTTTCGACTCCACCTGCAGAGGCACAGCGGCCTTCTCCATAGACCCGCCCAAAGGCGGCAGGGAGACCTCCTGGGGCGTCATCCGCAGAAGCAGCACCCCCGGCAGGGAGAACGCCAGGGTGAAGGCCGCCATGCACAGAAACGCCGTCTGCCACCCGGCGGCCTCTATGATAGCCGAGAACACCGGGCTGAATATGGCGCCGCACAGGCCGCTGAAGGACAGGGTGATGCCCACGGCCAGCCCGTAGCTTTTTAAGAACCAGTTGCTGATGATGGTGGTCACCGCGATGACCCCGAAGAAGGTGACCCCGGCGCCCTTTACCACCCCCAGTATGTAGAAGGCCCAGATGCTCTTTGAAAAGGCCATCAGCAGCGCCGACCCGGCCCCCAGCAGAAGCCCCAGCCCCAGGTAGACCCGCAGGGGCAGCTTTTCCAGCAGCTTGGCGGCTAAGGGCGACAGCGCCGCCGTGGCCAGCATGGCCAGGGTGGCGTGGGTGGCGATGGCCCCCCGGCCCACCCCCAGGCTTTGAGAGACCGGCACGTAAAACACGCCGATGGAGTTTGTCAGCACGCCGATGGACCCGCCGATGAGCCCGCAGCAGCAAATCAGGGTCAGCCAGTAGCGGAAGCCCGCGTTCTTTTTCATGTTTACCACATCCTCATCCCAATTGAAAGACTCTGTACAAGTATAGCATAGCTTCGGCAATTCTGTCAAATAATATAGAACAGAAGCGGAAAACATTATGAGTTTTCCTGGAAAGGAGCATGCGTATGTGTACAAACCGAAGGAAGATCGTGCTGGTAGGCACGGGCATGGTGGGCATGAGCTTTGCCTATTCGGCCTTAAACCAGGCCCTGTGTGACGAGCTGGTGCTGGTGGATATCGACAAGAAGCGGGCTATGGGCGAGGCCATGGATCTAAACCACGGCCTGGCCTTCTCAAAAGCCAGCATGAAGATATACACCGGGGAATACGAGGACTGTGCGGACGCGGACATCGTGGTCCTCTGCGCGGGCGTCAGCCAGAAGCCTGGGGAGTCCCGGCTGGACCTGCTGCGCAGAAACGCCAAGGTCTTCCAGTCCATCGTGGGGCCTGTGGTGCAGTCGGGCTTCGGGGGCATCTTCCTGGTGGCCACAAACCCCGTGGACATCATGACCCGGGTCACCTACGAGCTCTCGGGCTTTAACTCCGCCCGGGTGCTGGGCACCGGCACCACCCTGGACACCGCCCGCCTGCGCTACCTTCTGGGCGGCTACTTCTCCGTGGACCCCCGAAACGTCCACGCCTACGTCATGGGCGAGCACGGGGACAGCGAGTTCGTGCCCTGGAGCCAGGCCATGCTGGCAACAAAATCCGTGCGGGCCGTCTGTGAGCACTCCGAGGGCCGGTTCAGCCTAAACGAGGTGGAGAGCCTCAGCCGCCAGGTGCGGGACGCGGCCCAGGAGATCATCGCCGCCAAGAAGGCCACCTACTACGGCATCGGCATGGCCATGGTGCGCATTGTGCGGGCCATCCTCTCTAATGAAAACAGCGTGCTCACCGTCTCCGCCCGCCTGTGGGGGGAGTACGGCCAGAAGGACGTGTACGCGGGCGTGCCCTGCATCGTGAACCAGGGCGGCGTGGACCGGGTGCTGGAGCTGTGCTTGGAGCCCCCGGAGAAGGAGAGCTTCGACGCCTCCTGCGGCATCCTGCGGGAATGCTACGAGGGCCTGAAGCTGTAAAAAAAGAAAAGCCCCCGGGCAGCCGGAGGCTTTTTGTGTTTACGCGTTTTTCTTTTTCAGATCCACATGCTTCCGGTACACCCGGTGGTAGGAGACGCCCAGCAGCAGCGCGCCCCCCAGCCAGCCCAGGGAGTTGGCCGAATAGACCGCCCATTTCCCCAAAAGCCCCGGCAGCGCCAGCACGGAAAACAGCCGCAGGCCCAGCTCCACAAAGCCCGACAGGGTGGGCGTAAGGGTGCTGCCCATGCCCTGCAGGCCCGAGCGGTACTGGCACAAAAGGAACATCAGGGGCACTGTCACCGCCATTATGACCAGGTACTCGCAGCCAGCCTGGGTGATCTGCTCCAGGTCCTCCGGGGCCCCCGTCACCAGCATGCCCACCAGCTGCCTGCCGAAAAGCGCCACCAGGGCCGCCGTACCGGCGGAGGCCGCCAGGGTGATGCGCACGCAGCACCGCAGCCCTTCTTTGATGCGCCCCATGTCCCCGGCGCCGAAGTTCTGGGCGCTGTAGGTGGCAAAGGCCCCGTCCATAGAGCCGCCCAGCAGTGTGAGGAGCCCGAAGAGCTTGTTGGCCCCGGCCATGCCGGCCACAAAGAGCTTTCCGTACCCGTTTATAGCCGCCTGCACAAAGAGCCCGCCCACCGAGATGACCCCGTTGCGCAGGGCCGGGGGCAGCCCCAGCCGCAGAAGCTCCCGGAGGAATTCCGGGGCGGGGGAGAAGTCCCGGCGGGAAAGGCGTATGTCCGGTATGGCGCAGAGCTGCCAAAAGCAGTACAGGAATGACACCAGCTGTGCCGCCACCGTGGCCGAGGCCACCCCCGCCACGCCCCAGTGGAACACCCCCACAAAGAGCAGGTCCAGGAGGATGTTGAGGGCGCAGGAAAACAGGTTCGCGGTGACAGGCGCCCGGCTGTTGCCCAAAGCCTGCAGCAGGATGCCGGAAAGGCGGTTCGCTAAAGTAATGACCGCCCCGCCGTACATCCACCGCACATAGAGCAGCGCCCCCGGCAGGATGTCCCCGGGCGTGTCCATAAGGGCCAGCACCGGCCGGGCGCACAGCAGCCCCGCCCCCGTCAGCAGGGCGCATATGGCCCCCGACACCAGAATGGACATGGCCACGGCCTTTTTAAGGCCTTCTGTGTCCTTTTTGCCGAATAACTGGGCGAAAAAGACCCCGAACCCCTGCACCAGCCCGATGATGATCTCATACACAAGCCAGCTGAGAAACTCCGCCGCCCCCACCGCCGCGAAGGCGTCCACCCCCAAGAACCGGCCTACCACGGCGCTGTCTGCGGTGGTGTACAGCAGCTGGCACAGGCTGCCCAGCACCAGGGGCAGCGCAAAGCCCAGCAGCAGCCCCAGGGGCCGGCCCTGGGTCATGTCTGTTGTTTTTTTCATGGATAATGCCTCTTTTCGTGATTATTTGTGTGAATCTTCCTGGGAAAAGAGGCTGTCCACACCGGGTAACTGCTTTAATAGCTCCATGATGTGGCCCATGTTGCCTTCCCCGGCGTAGCGGGTGGTGTCGAACATGTTTTCACGGGCGTCGCACCAGTAGAGCTCGTTTTCCGTGCCCTTCACGGCCGCCGGGCCTTTAAGCCCGCCCACGTACACCTCCAGCTGCACAGAGACTTTCGGCTGGCCTGGGCCCTCGTAATAGGTGAAATCCATAAAATGGAAAAGCTCTATGGTTTCCCGGGGAATGGCCGTTTCCTCCCACAGCTCCCGGTAGGCGGCCTGCAGGTGGTCCTCCCCGGGCTCTATCTTGCCGCCCACGAAGTTCAGTAGGCCCTTGTAGGGCTCCTTGCAGCGCCTGCACAAGAGCACCTTCTCCCGGCTCTCGTCGAACACCACGATAATGTTGTAATTCTTCATAATATCTCCCTTGTTTCCCCGGTGAAAAGGTCGGTTTCCTCTGCCTTTACGCACTCCCGCCCCCGGAAAGCGAAGTGCACCGCCCAGGGCATCAGCGGCCGGATGCGCGCAAAGCCCGCAAATCCGAAGGAGGGCCGCAGGGTGTGCACCAGCACACTGAGGGCCGTGCCGTGAGAGCCTACGGCCACGCGCTTCCCTTCATACTCCATGAGAATTTTTTGCAGCCCCTCCGTCATGCGCGCCTGCACCTCCCCCAGGGATTCGCCGTCTGTGCGCTTATAGGAGAAGTCCTCCCATTGCCTGCGGGCAAAGCCGTCGAAGTCTTCGATCCAGCCGCTGTCCACCCGGCGCTCCCGCAGCGCCTCTATGGGGATCACCGGCAGCCCCGCGCTCTCTGCAAAGGGCTCCACCGTGTCCACCGCCCGCCGAAAGGGGCTGGAGAGCACCGCGTCTATGCGCTTGTCCTTCAGGTATTCTGTCACAAGGCGGGCGTCCTTTTGGCCCTTGGGGGTCAGGGGCCGGGTGCGGTCGTCGTGGTGTCCGCGGTCCGATTCACAGTGCCGGATAAAATAAACGTCTGTCATGGCTTACCCCTTTACACCCACAGCCCGTATGTCCTCCATGAGGGCCCGGGCGTTTTCCTCTGTGGTGGCCCAGCTGGTGCAGATGCGCACCGCCGTGCGGCACTCGTCTACCTTCTCCCAGAAGGAGAAATGGTACTTCTCCTCCAGCTTTTTCAAGATATCGTCCGGGAAAATAAAGAACTGCTGGTTCGTGGGAGACGGGGCGTACTCTGTAAAGCCGTTCTCCTTGCATGCGTCGGCGATTTCATAGGCCAGGCGGTTGGCTTCCTCGCAGATGCGGGTGTAAAGGCCGTCCTCGAACAGCGTGAGAAACTGCAGCCCCAGAAGCCTGCCTTTTGCCAGCATGCCGCCGTTTTGCTTGATGGCGTAGCCGAAATCCCGCTGCAGCTCCGGGTTTGTCAGTACCGCCGCCTCGCCGAAAAGGGCCCCGCACTTGGTGCCGCCGATGGTGAAGGCGTCGCACAGCCGCGCCATGTCCTTCAGGGTGAAATCCGCCTCCCGGGAGGAAAGCCCGTAGCCCATGCGGGCGCCGTCCGCAAAGAGGTAGAGCCCCCACTTTTGGCAGGCTGCGTGCAGGGCCTCCAGCTCGGCTTTCGAGTAGATAGCCCCGTTTTCCGTGGGCTGAGAGATGTAGACCATCTTGGGCTGCACCATATGTATGGGCGGCATGCTGCCCGCAAAGTGGGCCGCCGCAATCTCCTCCACCTGTCCGGCGGAGAGCTTTCCCTCCACGCCGCAGGGCACCTCCAGTATCTTGTGCCCCGTGGCCTCCACCGCGCCGGTCTCATGCACGTTGATGTGGCCGGTCACCGGGGAGATGACCCCCTGGTGGGCCCGCAGGGCCGAGCGGATAATGGTAAAGTTCACCTGGGTGCCCCCCACCAAAAAGTACACCTGGGCCCCCGGGGCGTCACACGCCTGCAGGATGAGCTCCTTGGCCCGGCTGCAGTAGCCGTCCTCGCCGTAGCCGGGGGTCTGCTCCAGGTTCGTAGAGAGCAGCTTTTCCATGATTTTCGGGTGGGCGCCCTCGGTGTAGTCACAGTTAAAATAGATCATTTTTCTTCTTTCCTTTCTGTTTGTGATTATAATAAGCATCAGTCATAGCGGAATTCAGGCATATCCCAGACAGGCGGGGGCGAGTAGTCCGGGTCTATAAGGGCGTCCACGCTGTCCTGAGTGATCCACATCAGGTTGTAATTTAAGAGGCTCTTTTCGTAAGAAGACAGCCCCATGTATACCTCCATCCAGTCCAGCACGCCCCGCTGGCTCAGGTAGACCTCATGGTCCACCGGCAGCAGGTCGAACCACTGCCACCAGATGTCCGGGTCCAGGGCGTCCGCCTCCACCGTGGCCAGAACGTCCGGGTCCTGCCGCCTCTTTTCCACATCCGCGGCCACCTGGGGGTCAACTTCGAAGGTCAGCTCGTAGAACAGGTCCTGCAGGGAAAGCAGCCCCGCCGTCAGCCGGGAGGTTTGCTTTAGCCGCCTCTTTTCCTGCCGCCTTTCCAAGATCCTCTGCCGGACAGCCGGGTCCCGCTCGGTCTCCTCCCGGCCCAGCAGCCAGGCCTTCTCCGCGGCGCTCACAAGGGTCATGGCCGTGTACTCCGGGGTTTGGACCCGCGCCGGCAGGGAAAGACACGCTATCCATAGGCCCATAAGGGCGGCCAGCAGCTTTTTCATAAACGTCCCCTCCTTTACACTTGATTTTACCATACCCGCCCCCAAAAGTAAATCACAAAAAAGAGCCCCCGGGCGGTTGACAAACGGGATTTCCTCATGTATAATAGAGAAGCTGTAAAGAGAAACCCTTTACAGAAAACCCGAAAAAAGGCAGGTGTCCCCCGTGGCGAAGGACTTGAAAATATCGTATCTTCTGGACTTTTACGGCGATATGCTCACGGAAAAGCAGCGGGAGGTCATAGACGCCTACTATAATCAGGACCTGTCTCTGGCGGAGATCGCCGGGGAATGGGACATCACCCGGCAGGGCGTGCGGGACGCCATCAAGCGGGCGGAGCAGCAGCTGGCCGAAATGGAGGAGAGGCTGGGGCTCGCCCGGCGCTTTCAGGAGATACAGGGGGCCCTGGCCGCCATATGCGACTGCGCCCTGAACATACAGGAGTATAACGCCCAGAACGGGCAGGTGCCGGAGATCGACGAGAACGCCGCCGTTATCTTGGAGAAGGCGGAGGAGATCGCCGGGGAAAGCTGATTTCGAAGGAGGGACATGCATGGCGTTTGAAGGGTTGGCGGAAAAGCTCAGCAACTCTTTCAAGAAGCTGCGCAGCAAGGGCAAGCTCACCGAGGCGGACGTAAAGGAAGCCATGCGTGAAGTGCGCCTGGCGCTTTTGGAGGCCGACGTAAACTATAAGGTCGCAAAGGAATTCACCGGAAAAGTAACGGAGCGGGCCATCGGCGCCGAGGTGATGGAGAGCCTGACCCCGGCCCAGATGGTCATAAAGATTGTAAATGAGGAGCTCTCCGCCCTCATGGGCGGCGCGGAGGCGCGGCTCAAAATGCCTGCCCACCCCCCAGCGGTCATCATGATGTGCGGCCTGCAGGGCGCGGGCAAGACCACCCACGCCGCGAAGCTGGCCCATATGCTGAAGACCCAGGGGCACCGCCCCCTGCTGGTAGCCGGGGATATCTACCGCCCGGCGGCCATCAAACAGCTGCAGGTGGTGGCCGAAAAGGCCGGGGCCCCCGTCTATGAGAAAGGGACTCAGGACCCGGTGCAGACCGCCCGGGAGGCGGTGCGCCACGCCAAGGACTACGGCAACGACTACGTGATTATCGACACGGCGGGCCGCCTGCAGATAGACGAGGCCCTTATGGACGAGCTCAGGCGCATCAAAGAGGCCGTAGAGCCCACGGACATCCTGCTGGTGGTGGACTCCATGACCGGCCAGGAGGCCGTGAACGTGGCAAAGTCCTTTGACGACCTGCTGGATATCAGCGGCGTCATCCTCACAAAGCTGGACGGCGACACCCGGGGCGGCGCGGCCCTGTCTGTAAAGGCCGTCACCGGCAAGCCCATCAAGTTCGCGGGCACCGGCGAAAAGCTGGGAGACCTGGAGGTCTTCCACCCGGACCGCATGGCCGGGCGCATCCTGGGCATGGGGGACGTGCTGTCCCTTATAGAGGACGCCCAGCTGAAAATGGACGAAAAGCAGGCCGCAAAGACCGCCGAGCGCCTGATGCACAACAAGCTGGACTTAAACGACATGTTGGAGCAGTTTGAGCAGGTGCGCAAGATGGGGCCCCTAAAGGGCATCCTGTCAAAGCTCCCCGGCATGGGCAGTAAAGTAGACAACCTTGACATAGACGACCGGGTCATGGACCGCACGGCGGCCATCATCCTTTCCATGACCCCCTACGAGCGCGCCCACCCCGACTGCCTCAACGCCTCCCGCAAGCGGCGCATCGCCGCCGGGTGCGGCCAGAAGGTGGAGGACGTGAACCGCCTCTTAAACCAGTTCCGCCAGACCCAGAAGCTCATGAAGCAGTTCGGCGGCAAGAAAGGCAAAAAGCTCATGCGGGGCATGGGCGGCATGCCTTTTTAGGAGGGTGCCATGAAAATAGGAGAAGTTTGCCTGCTGACGAGCGATGTTCCCCGCTTAGCGGCGTTCTACAGGGAATTGCTTGGGATAGCCGGTACAGGGGATGACCCCGTGCACCAGACCCTTTTGGCAGAGGAAACCATGCTGACCGTGTACAACGATGGATCGCCCAGGGGGCGTCAGGATGGGAATATCTGCCTGGCCTTTACCGTAGAGGACATGGACAAAGCCTATGAAAAGGTGGTGCGCTTGGGTGCGGAGATATTGGAGCCGCCTGCGGCCCGCCCCTGGGGCGCGGTGAATATGAGCTTTTACGACCCGGACGGGAACGTGATCTACTTCCGTTCTTTTGTTGACTAGGCCACAAGGCCCTATCATATATAACTATACTATTATTTTGGAGGAAACGAATTATGGCAGTAAAGATCAGACTGAGAAGAATGGGCGCAAAGAAGAACCCCTTTTACCGCATCGTGGTGGCGGATTCCCGCTTCCCCCGGGACGGCCGCTTCATTGAGGAGATCGGCTACTACAACCCCATGGAAGAGCCCAGCGTGGTGAAGGTTGACCCCGAGAAGGCCAAGAAGTGGATCGCAAACGGCGCCCAGCCCACCGACACCGTGAAGGCGCTCTTCAAGAAGCACGGCGTTATTTAAAACTTTAGGGAAAACGAAAAATACGACAGAGAGGACGTTCTAACAATGCAGGAGCTACTGAAAGCCATTGCTTCCGGGCTGGTCGAGAAGCCGGAAGAGATCGAGATCACCAGCGAGGAGGCTGAAAACGGCGCGACGGTCTACCACCTCCATGTGGCGGAGGACGATATGGGCCGGGTCATCGGCAAGCAAGGCCGCATTGCTAAGGCGATTCGCGTTGTCATGCGTGCCGCCGCCACCCGCAACGACCAGAAGATCATGGTCGAGATAGACTGACGCGGGCAGCGGGGAATTTAAGCTGCGGGCCTCTTTTGGGCCCGCTTTTGCTTTTTGGAGGGGATAATATGGAAAAACAGGAAAGAGAGCTCATAGGCAGCGGCGCCCGGGCCGACGTGTACCGGGCGGGGCCCTACGCCCTAAAAATCTTTCACAAGACCGCGAACCCCGCGCTCATCATGCGGGAGGCCTACGTCAGTTCCCTGGTGGCGGAGGCGGGCCTGCCCGTGCCCAGGGCCTACGGCATGGAGGAGCTGGAAGAGGGCCTTGCCATCAAGCTGGAGGCCGTGCCCGGGAAGAACCTGCACGCGGCCATCGTAGAAGAGCCCGCCCGGTGCGAGGAATTTATCCAGAAGCTCATAGAGCTGCAGGTCCAGGTGCACCGCTCTTCCGTGGAGCTGCCCTTCACCCTTACCGACTGGCTGAAAGAGCGCATCGGGGGCGCGAGGCTCTCAAAGGACGTAAAGGAAAAGCTCATAGAGAAGCTTGCGGCCCTGCCGGAGGGCAAGGCCCTGTGCCACGGGGACTTCCACGGGGGCAACGTGCTCACCGACGGCGAACGCTATACCATCATCGACTGGGCCAACGCCTGCGCCGGCAGCCCGGACGCCGACGCCTGCCGCACCTGGATGATCTACGCCATCTACCTGCCGGAGGTGGCCGGCATGTACCTGGAGGCCTACTGCGCCTATGTCCAGCGCCCCATGGAGGAGATCCTGCGCTGGCTGCCGGTGCTGGCCGGGGCCCGGCTGCAGGAGGGCTTTTCAGAGGAAAGCGAAATACTCAGGAACTGGATAAAGGAGGGCCTATGAAGCAGTATCTGGAAGCGGGGAAGATCGTGCGCACCCACGGCGTGCGGGGCGAGTTGTGCCTGGAGCCCTGGGCGGATTCCCCGGAGTTCCTGCGGGGGATAAAGCGCTTTTATTTTGACAGCCAGGGGCAGAAGGACGCGGGGCTCCTCACTTCCCGGGTGCACAAGGGCCAGTTGCTCCTGCGCCTGCGGGGGGTGGATTCCGTGGAGCAGGGGGACGCCCTGCGGGGGAAGGTCCTCTATCTCGACCGGGCCGACGTGCCCCTGGAGCCGGGCCAGTACTTCCTGCAGGACCTCATAGGCCTTACGGCCGTGGACGGCAATACGGGCCGGGAATACGGCGTCTTAAAAGAGGTGCTGCCCACCGGCGCAAACGACGTGTACCGCATCGTGTCCCAGGAGGGAAAAGAGTATTTGTTCCCGGCGGTGCGGCATATGATAAAAGAGACGGATATCGAAGGGGGCCGGATATACCTGCTGCCCATCCCCGGCATTTTCGACAATGAAGGGGAGGAAGCCTGATGCGCATCGACATCCTTACCCTGTTCCCAGAGCTTTTCCCCCCGGTGCTGGGCCAGAGCATCGTGGGCCGGGCCAGGAAGAAGGGCCTTTTGCAGGTGTGCTGCCACCAGCTGCGGGATTTTTCCCCGGACCCCCGGGGCCGGGTGGACGACACGGTCTTCGGAGGGGGAAAGGGCATGCTTCTCATGGCCGAGCCCTTTGCCCGGGGCATCGACGCCATAAAAGAACACACGGGGGGAAAGCCGCATATCCTGTATATGTCCCCCCGGGGCCCGGTGCTCACCCAGGGGAAGGCAAGGGAGCTGGCCTCCTGCACCCATCTCATCCTGCTGTGCGGCCACTATGAGGGCGTGGACCAGCGCCTTTTGGACGAGTACGGGGCCGAGGAAATATCCATCGGCGACTACGTGCTCACCGGCGGCGAGCTGCCCGCCATGATCTTGGCGGACGCCGTAAGCCGCATGCTGCCCGGCGTGCTGGCGGAGGAGGCCTGCTTTACAGAGGAGAGCCACTTTTCAGGGTTTTTAGAGTACCCCCAGTACACCCGCCCCGAGGTGTGGCGGGGCAGAAGCGTCCCCCCGGTGCTCTTAAGCGGCCACCATGAGAACATCAAAGCCTGGCGGCACAAAGAGGCCCAGGCCATAACGGCCCGCAACCGCCCGGATATGCTGGAGAAAAAGGGGGAAGGCTAACAGGGAACAAAACACTCAAAAAGTTTTCAACATGTAGGGCAAGGTGCACAAATGAAGGCTTGAATTTTTTTCTTAGTCTGTTCATGAAAACAAAATTGGATGAATTGTGTTGACGTTCGCCGCAAATATGATATAATTAACTCGATTTCCAAAAGCTATCCGCCGTTTTGACGGATTTTTCCACGAGCCCGGCATGGCTTTTCAATTTTTTAGGAGGGTGAATGTACATGTGCGCTAAGGAAGTTTTGGTTCAGAATCAGGTCGGCCTTCATGCACGTCCTGCCACATTCTTTATCCAGAAAGCCAATGAGTTTAAGGCTTCCATCTGGGTGGAGAAGGAAGAAAGGCGCGTAAACGCCAAGAGCCTTCTGGGGGTATTGTCCCTGGGCATTGTTGGCGGCGTCACCATTCGCATCATTGCGGACGGCTCTGACGAGCAGGACGCAGTGGACGCCCTGGTGAAGCTGGTAGAGTCCGGCTTCGCAGAGTGATCTTCCCGGCCAAAGCCCCGCATGGATAGGCACCGCTTCCCCGCGGTGCTTTCTTGTTTTTAAGTGTTTTTTAAGGAGGATGCTTTATGACGCACAAGGGTACAAAGATTATAAAGACCCCGCGGCTGCTTCTGCGCCCCTTCACTATGGAGGACGCTGGGGCCATGTTCCGCAACTGGGAGGGGGACCCGGAGGTCACAGAGTTCCTGCGCTGGCAGGCGGCCGAATCTATAGACACCACTTACCGGGTGCTGGGGGAGTGGGTTGATTCGTATAAGGACCCGGCCTTTTACCAGTGGGCCATCGTGCCCCATGACCTGGGGGAGCCCATCGGCACCATCAGCGTGGTGGACCGGGACGACCGGGTGGAGATGGTGCACATCGGCTACTGCATCGGGAAGAAGTGGTGGCATAGCGGCTGCACCAGCGAGGCCTTTTCGGCCATTATCCCGTTTCTTTTCGAGGAGGTAGGGGTAAACCGCATTGAAGCCCAGCATGACCCGGAGAACCCCCATTCCGGGAACGTCATGAAGAAATGCGGCCTGACCTTTGAGGGCACCCTCCGCCAGGCCGACTACAGCAACAAGGGCATTGTGGACGCCTGCATGTACAGCCTTTTGGCCAGCGAGTACTTTGCCCGCAAACAGGAGTGATCGGAGTGGAACCCACCGAAAAGAAAAAAGAGCTTCGGAAAAAAGCCATGCAGCTGCCCCTGTCCCCGGGGGTGTACATCATGCACGACAAGACAGGGGAGATCATCTACATCGGCAAGGCCAAAGCCTTAAAGAACCGGGTCAGCCAGTATTTCGGCTCAGACCGGAACCACGAGGAGAAGGTGCGCCGCATGGTGCAGAACGTGGACTGGTTCGAATATATCATCACCGACAGCGAGTTCGAGGCCCTGATACTGGAGAGCAGCCTCATAAAGCAGAACCAGCCCAAGTACAACATCCTCTTAAAGGACGACAAGGGCTACAGCTACATCCGGGTCAGCGGGGGCCCCTGGCCCCGGCTTACGGAGGTGAAGAAGGTGGAGGAGGACGGGGCCAAGTACATCGGGCCCTACCTCAGCTCCTGGTCCATCAAGCAGACCATCGACTCCGCCCGGAAGATCTTCCGCCTGCCCGACTGTAACCGCAAGTTCCCCCAGGACTTCGGCAAGGGGCGGCCCTGCCTCAACTACTACATCCAGCAGTGCTGCGCCCCCTGCCGGGGCCGCATGAGCGAGGAGGACTATAACGAGGCCTTCCAGCAGGCGCTGGACTTCATCAAGGGGGGAAGCAGTACGTCTGTAAAGGCCCTCACCGCCCGCATGGAGGAGGCCGCGGAGAACATGGAGTTCGAGCTGGCCGCCCGGCTGCGGGACCGCATCGGGGCCATCAACAAGATGAAGGAGCGCCAGAAGGTGGTGGCAAGCCGGGTGGAGGAGCAGGACGTCTTCGCCCTGGCCCAGGGGGACACCCACACGGCCTTTGAGGTCTTCCGCTTCACTGGGGGCAAGCTCAGCGACCGGGAGAGCTTTCTCACCGAGGGCTGCCAGCCGGACCCGGAGGCCCGGTCGGAATTTCTGCGCCAGTACTACAGCATCCGCGACCGGGTGCCCCCTGTTATCGCCCTGGACGGGGACACGGAGGACCAGGAGCTCTTGGAGCGGTGGCTGACGGAAAAGCGGGGGCGGGCGGTGCACATCACCGTGCCCCAGCGGGGGGACCAGCACCAGCTGGTGCAGATGTGCCACACAAACGCCGCCGAGAGCCTGGCCCAGCAGACGGGCAGCACCGGCCGGGACGCCTCGGCCCTGGACGAGCTTCGGCGGCTCTTGGGGCTGGAGAAGGCCCCGGCCTATATCGAGTCCTACGACATCTCCAACCTCCAGGGGGGCGAGAACGTGGCGGGCATGGTGGTCTTCGAAAACGGCCGGCCCTTAAAAGCAGCCTACCGCAAGTTCAAGATAAAGACCGTGGAGGGCCAGGACGACTACGGCTCCATGCGGGAGGTGATACGCCGGCGCTTTGAGGAGTATAAGGCCTGCCAGGCCCAGGGCGACGCCATCGGTTTCGGCCGCCTGCCGGACCTGATCCTTCTGGACGGCGGCAAGGGCCACGTGGCGGCCGTGCAGCCTGTTTTGGACCAGATGGGCCTGCAGGTGCCCCTTTTCGGCATGGTGAAGGACGATAAGCACCGCACCCGGGCCATCGCCCTTACAGGGGGCGAAATCGCCATCAGCTCCACCCGCCGGGCCTTCACCCTGGTGTCCTCCATACAGGACGAGGTGCACCGGTTCGCCATCGGCTACCACCGCCAGCAGCGGAAGAAGGCGGCCATTTCCTCCACCCTCACCTCTATCGAGGGCATCGGCCAGGCCCGGGCCAAGGCCCTCTTAAAGCACTTCAAGACCGTCACGGCCATATCAGAGGCGGACTTAAAAGAGCTGGAGGAGGCCCCCGGCATGACCAAGCCCGCCGCCCGCCGGGTCTTCGATTTCTTCCACGAAAGCGGGGAAAGCGGGCAAAAATAGGGAAAAAGGGTAAGAAAAAGCGGGAAAACCGGGATAAATCGGCCCAAACAGTTGACATATGGGCGGAATAATGGGATAATAGGTTAAACTCGGATAGAAGTGGAGAAAGCCTATGCGCATCATCTCAGGCACCATGCGGGGCAAAAAGCTCCTTACCCTGGAGGGAGAGGCCGTGCGCCCCACCACCGACCGGGTGAAGGAGGCCCTCTTTGACATCCTGCAGTTCCGTATAGAGGGGCGCAGGTTTTTGGATTTGTTCGCGGGCTCCGGGCAGATCGGCCTGGAGGCCCTGAGCCGGGGGGCCAGGGAGGCCGTGCTGGTGGACTCCTCCCGGGCGTCCCAGCGGGTTATCGAACAGAATGTGCGAGCCCTGGGATTTTCTGACAAAGCCCGGGTCGTGCCCATGGACTTTGAAGCCTTCCTGCATAGCGGTCCCGGCGCTTTCGACGTGATCTTTTTGGACCCGCCCTACCGCACGGGCCTTCTGCAGCGGGCCCTGCCCCTGGCGGCCCGGCAGCTCGCCCCCGGCGGCATCCTCTTGTGCGAGCACCCCCGGGAGGAGGCGCTGCCTGAGACTGTAGAGGCCCTGACCTGGTACCGGCAGTACCGGTATGGAAAGATCCTGCTGACAAGCTTTTGCAGGGCGGAAAATGAGTAGTTCCCCGAAAAGGAGACAGACTATGAACCGAACAGCCATATGCCCCGGCAGCTTCGACCCGGTGACCATGGGCCACCTGGACATCATCAGCCGGGCGTGCAAGATATTCGACCATATCATTGTGGCGGTGCCCGTAAACCCCCAGAAGCGCTTCAGCTTCTCTGTGGAGGAGCGCATGGAGCTTCTGCAGCGGGTGTGCGAGGACGCGGGCCTTAAAAACGTGGAGATCGACCGGGTGACGGGCCTTCTGGCGGACTACGCCATGGAGAAGGGCGCTATGGTGGTGGTGAAGGGCCTGCGGGCCGTGTCTGACTTCGAGTACGAATTCCAGCAGGCCCTGGCCAACAAGAAGCTGAACCCCAGCCTTGAGACCATGTTCCTGCCCACCAGCGCTGACAACATGTTTTTAAGCTCCAGCGTGGTCAAGCAGATCGCGGGCTTCGGGGGGGACATCTCCCACTTTGTGCCCGATTGCATATTAGATACTATAAAGGACAGGCTCTGCAGGCAGGGCTAGCTTCTGCCCCGCCCGCTGTCCGGCAGGAATCCGTAAAGAAAGGGACGAATTTCCATGGCAAACAATCAAGCGACCATCGAGGACCTTATCGAGGAAATGTATGACGTGCTGGAGAAGGGCTGGAAGATGCCCATGTCCGGCGGCAAGCTTTTCGTGGACGGCGAGGAGGTCCGGCAGATCCTGGACGAGATCAAGGAGGAGATACCCGCCGAGGTGCAGAAGGCCCGGGCCATTGTGGCCGACCGCACCCAGATCCTCAACGAGGCC
>CANRZD010000012.1 GCA_947644325.1 uncultured Clostridia bacterium | reverse complement strand
CCTCAAAGCTGGGCATGAAGCGCACCTTATACACGCCCTCCCCGTCGTAAAAGCCGTCCACAACGACCGTCTCATTCCTGCCCTTGAAGGCGGCGGCGCAGGTGTAGTCCGTGAAGGGATTGCCTGCCGTTTTGCCCGGGGCGCTGATCTCCAGCACGCCCCATTTTTCTACTGTCTGCATGGTTTGACCTCCCTTATTTCTGCAGCATACGGCGTTTTTCCAGCCGGCATTTTTTTCTTCCCGTAAGTATAGCATGTTTTTCTTATGAAAGCAAGCCTAGTCCCGCCGGAAGCCCGGCCCGCGTCTCAAAAACAGACAAAATTTAACACTCATAAACTCCAAGGCCGGAGTCACAATAGGTAATGCAAACGCGAAAAAACTTTTGAAGGAGAGAGAGTATCATGAAGAGCAATTCTGTTATGGTCCCCGAGGCCAAGGAAGCTATGGAGCGGTTTAAGATGGAGTCTGCCAGTGAGGTAGGCGTGAACCTGAAGCAGGGCTACAACGGCGACCTGACCTCCCGCCAGGCCGGCTCTGTGGGCGGCCAGATGGTCAAGAAAATGATCGAAAGCTACGAGAAGGGCATGAAGTAAGCTTCTCCCGAAAGCCTTCGAAAATGCCCCAAACGGGCAAAAAAGCAAGCGGTCCAGAGGGTTTCTGGGCCGCTTGCCATATTTTTTTCTATTACACGCCTTACACGTCCAGCAGGGTGATCACGTGTCGGGGGCAGCTTTCCACGCACTGGCCGCAGCCGGTGCACTTTTTGGGGTCCACAGCGGCGCAGCCGTTTTCCATAGCGATGGCCCCTTCGGGGCAGGTCTTCACGCACTTGGTGCAGCTGATGCACCCCACCTTGCACACGTCCATGACGGCCTTGCCCTTGTCGCAGTTATGGCAGCGCACCACGGCCTGCTTCTTCACAGGGGCCAGGGTGATGAGCCCCTTGGGGCAGGCGCTCACGCACTTGCCGCAGGCTTTGCACAATGCGGGGTCTATCTTCGCCACGCCGTTGCAGACTTCCACGGCACCGTACTCGCAGGCCCGCACGCAGTCGCCAAGGCCCATGCAGCCGGAAAGGCAGCTGCTGGAGCCCCCCGCCAGCAAAACAGCGGCGTTGCAGCCCTCCAGGCCGTCGTACTCCATTTTGTCAGCGGTATTGTCGTAGCTGCCCATGCAGCGCACCAGGGCGCATTTAATTTCCATTTCCACGTCGCCGCCGCCTAAAATCTCCGCGCACTTCTTCGCCACCGCCGGGCCGCCCGGGGAGCACAGCCCCGGCTGGGCCTCGCCCTTTGACATGGCCGCCGCGTACCCCGGGCACCCGGAGTACCCGCAGGCCCCGCAGTTGGCCCCGGGCAGGATCTCCTCCAGGGCTTCGGCCTTTTCGTCTTTGGGCACGGCCATGACGATGGAGGCCACCGCCAGTATGACGCCGGCCAAAAGGCCGATGACGCCCACAAGGACTATAGGGGTAATAAATTCCATAAGCTTCGTCCTCCTTACATCAAGCGGTCCACGAGGCCATTGAACCCTAAGAAGGAAACGGCCACCAGGGACGCGGCTACCAGGGTGATGGGCAGGCCCCGGAAGGTCTCAGGGATGTCGCAGTCCTCCAGGCGCTCGCGCACCCCCGCAAAGAGGAGCATAGCCACCAGGAACCCGACGCCCGAGCCAAAGGCGTTGACTAAAGACTGCACGAACCCGAAGCTGGGGTCCGCGGCGCCCTTTTCCAGCACCAGCATGGTCACGCCCAGCACGGCGCAGTTGGTGGTGATAAGGGGCAGGTAGATGCCCAGGGCGCTGTAAAGGGGCGGCATGTATTTGCGCAGCACCGTCTCTAAAAGCTGCACCAGTGCCGCGATGACCAGGATGAACACGATGGTCTGCAAATACTCGAGCCCATTTGGCACCAGCAGGTAGGTGTAAAGGGGCCAGGTCACGGCCGTGGCGATGACCATGACCACCGTCACCGCGCAGCTCATGCCAAAGGCCGTGTCCAGCTTTTTCGATACGCCCAGAAACGGGCAGATGCCCAAAAACTTATTGAGCACATAGTTTTCCGTCAGGATGGCCGCCAGGAAGATGGCCACCAGGGTTTTTACCGATTGGGCGTCCATTATTCAGCCGCCCCCTTTCCCTGTTTTTCACTGATCTTCGAGCAGCTCTGCGCCAAGGGGCAGTGGGCGCACGCGGTAGACTCCGGGGCATGGCCCTCTTTCGAGAGCTTGCCCGCCAAAGCGATGAGCATGCCGAACACGAAGAATCCCCCCGGGGGCAGCAGGAAGATGATGATGGGCTCCATAAACCCGGAGAGAATGGGCAGGCCGAAAACCGTGCCCGCGCCCAGAAGCTCCCGTATGATGCCCATGGCGAGCATGGCGGCGGTAAAGCCCACGCCCATGCCCAGGCCGTCTATAATGGAGGGCAGGACCTTATTCTTGCTTGCGAACATCTCCGCCCGGCCCAAAATGATGCAGTTTACCACAATAAGCGGCAGGAACACCCCCAGGGCCGTGTCCAGCGCCGGGGAGAAAGCCTTTATAAACAGCTGCACCACCGTCACAAAGCCCGCGATGATGGTGATGAACGCCGGGATGCGCACTTTGTTGGGGATGATGTTGCGCAGAAGGGAGATGGCCGCGTTGGAGCACACCAGCACGAAGGTGGTGGCAGCGCCCATGCCGATGGCGTTAGAAGCGGCGGTGGTCACGGCCAGGGTGGCGCAGCAGCCTAAGATCAGCCGCAGCACTGGGTTTTCCTTTATGATGCCCTTGGTAAATTCCTGCCACAGGCTCTTTTTCTCATCCATGCTAGTTCCCCCCTTCCGACGCGTAGGCGTCCTGGTACTGCTCGATGGCCGCGTTCACGGCGTTTGTCACCGCCGTGCTGGTGATGGTGGCGCCGGTCATGGCCTGTATCTCGCCTTCCTTTGGGGCCTGGAACTTTATCACCTGCAGGCCGCCGGGAAGATTTGCCACGGGCTGCTTGTACTGTTCTCTGAAGCTTTCCTTCTCGGCGTTCGCCCCCAGGCCCGGGGTCTCGCTGTGGCTCAAGATCACCACGCCGGTGACATCGCCCTCACAGCTTATGCCGGTCATGACTTTCACCGTGCCGCCGTAGCCTTTGCCTTCCGTCTCAAAGACATAGCCCACGGTCTGCCCCGCGCCGTCTAAACCGGCGTAGTGGCCGTCCGCTTCCTCAAAGCTTTCCGCGCCGGGCAGCACCACCATGCGGCTCTCCTCGGCTTTCGCCAAAGCCGCCTGGGCGATGCGGTCCTTTGTCAGGGCGTTGGTGCCAGCCAAAGCCGCCGCCACCACGATGCATATGGCAAAGAGGATGGCCGCCGGGGCCAGCACGCTTTTCGCGTCTAATTTCGCCGTCATGCTCACGCCGCCCCCTTTCCTTTTTTCTCCTTGGGCTTGCCGAAGGCCCGGGGCTTCACGTAGCGCTCAATGAGCGGCGTCATGATGTTCATGAGCACAATGGAGTAGCTGACGCCCTCGGGCAGGGAACCGAACTCCCGTATCAGCACCGTCAGCAGGCCGCAGCCCACGGCAAAGACGATGCGGGCCTTAAAGTACAGGGGGCTGGTGGTGTAGTCCGTGGCCATGAAGAAGGCGCCCAGCATGAGCCCGCCCGCCAAAAGGTCAAAGAGGGGGTCCCGGCCCAGCAGGGCGGAGAACACCGCCACCGTGCCCAGGTAGGTGACCGGGATGACCGGGCTGATGACTTTCCTTAAAATCAGGTACACCCCGCCGATGATGATGGCCAGGGCGCAGGTCTCGCCCAGGCACCCCCCGTGGGTGCCTAAAAACAGCTGCCAATAGTCCGGGGCGCTACCCGGAGAGTATGTATACATCTGCCCCGAAAGAGGCGTGGCCGTGGTCACCGCGTCGGCCGTGGCCGAGTAGTCGAAGGCCGCCGTCCAGTGGGTCATGGGGGCGGGGAAAGAGTTCATCAAAATGATACGGGCAGTAAGGGCCGGGTTTACGAAGTTCTGCCCGATGCCGCCGAACATCTGCTTTACCACGACAATAGCCGCCACGCTGCCGAACACCGCCATCAAGGGGTGGATGGTCACCGGCAGATTGAGGGCCAGCAAAATGCCCGTGACCACGCAGGACAGGTCCCCCACGGTCTGGGGGCGCTTCATGACCCGGCGGCAGAGGTATTCGCTGAGAACACAGGAGGCGATGCAGGTGACAATCACCACCGCCGCCCGTATGCCGAAGATCACCACAGAGGCGATCATGGCGGGCACAAGGCCGATGATAACGTCCAGCATGATGTTCTGGGTGGTCTTTTTCCCGTTAAAGTGGGGGGAAGACGATACGATGAGCTTGTCCATTATTTCTTCCCTGCCTTTCTCACAATGGATTTCCCCAGCCGGATGGCCTGCACCAGCCTGCGCCCGGCCGGGCACGAGAAGGCGCAGCAGCCGCACTCCATGCAGGTCATCACATCCAGGGACTGGAGGGCTTCCACATCTTTTTTCTCCGCGGCCTTCTCCAGCTTCGTGGGCATCAGCTCCATGGGGCAGGCCGCCACGCACCGGCCGCAGCGGATGCAGGCGGTGGTCTCATACTGGCGGGCCTCTTTTTCGTCGAAGGCCAATATGGCGTTATTCTGCTTTAAGATAGGCAGCTCGTCGGAAGTGATGGCGATGCCCATCATGGGCCCGCCCATGAGCAGCTTCTTGGGCTCCGCCTTATACCCGCCGCAGAACTTTACCACGTCCTTTATGGGCGTGCCGATGGGCACGATGACGTTCTTGGGCTCTTTGATGGCCGAGCCGTCGATGGTCACCCGCTTTAATGTCAAAGGGAAGCCCGTGCGCATGTAGCTGGCTAAGAAGGACACAGAGGCGATGTTCATCACCAAGCACCCCACGTCGGCGGGCAACTGCCCGGGGGCCACCTTTCTCCCGGTGCAGGCCTGCACCAGCACCTTCTCCGCGCCCTGGGGGTAGCGGCTTTTAAGGGTCAGCACCCGCACCTCGTCTTTGGGGTCCTTCTCCGGGTCGTCGGCGATCTCCGTGAGCTTTTCTATCACGTCGGGCTTATTGTCCTCCACGGCGATGAGCACCCGGTGCACGCCCAGGATCTCCTTGACCTTGTAGATGCCCTCCAGCACGTTCTTGCCGTTTTCCAGGGCCTCCCGGTGGTCAGAGGTCACATAGGGCTCGCACTCGGCCACGTTGATGATGAGGGTGTCGATGGACTTGCCCTCGGGGACGTTCAGCTTCACATGGGCCGGGAAGCCCGCGCCTCCCAGGCCCACCAGCCCCGACTTCCGGGCGGCCTCCGCCAGCTCCTTCTTGTTGGTGATGGGGGGCGGCGGCGTGATAGAGGGGTCCTCCTCCATCAGCCCGTCCGAGTCGATGACCACGGCCTCTGTGGTCTGCCCGCCGGAGAGCAGCACCTTCACGATGCCGTTTACCGTGCCGGACACGGAAGCGTGGATGGGCGCGCACACAAAGGCGTCATTGTCCCCAATGACCTGGCCCGCGTACACGTGGTCGCCCTTTTTCACCAGGGGCCTGCAGGGTGCGCCGATGTGCTGCTGCATAGGGATCACCACCCGTTCAGGGGGCGGCATCACGGCGCTGGGCTCCCGCCACGTGTTCTTGTGGTGGGGGACAGGCGCTCCGCCGTGGGTCCTGAAAGGATGCTTTGGAAATTGCTCTTGCATGGTCATTTCCAGCCTTTCTCTCAAACTTTTCTGCAAAAAGGTCCGTTCCTATTTTAATACAGAATCCGTCTTCTTGCAACAGGATTTTGCGGGATATCAGCCCAATTTATAGAGCTTCACCCCGTAGGGGGGGAGTTCGATGCAGCCGTTCAGGTTCACCCGCTCCCCGGTGAGCAGGTCCGTGGCGGGGCCGTGGTGGTTTACCTGGATGTTAAAGCCGCTCCCGTCGGCGTTTACGGCCACCAGCACCGTCTCCTCCGGGCACGAGCGCCGCATGACCCACTGCTTGTTGAGAAGCGTCTCGTTTTTGAAGTCCCCGTAGCACAGGGCGGGGCTTCCCGCCTTGGCCCGGCCCAGGGCCCCCAAAAACTCCGTCAGGTCGTTTTCCACCGGCTTATCGAAGCAGGGGCGAAGGGCGGGGTCCCCGTCCTTCTTGTCGCCCAGGGCGCCCCACTCGCTGCCATAATAGAGGCAGGGGATGCCCGGCATGCCGTAAAGGGCGGCGTACAGGGGCTTTATCTGGTTCTTGTCGGTCAATATGCTGTGGATGCGGGACACGTCGTGGTTATCCGCAAAGCACACCAGGTGCTCGCCCTTATAGAGGGTCCAGCCCTCGGGCCCGAACTGGCGGTTGAGGGAGTGGGCCAGCTCGAACATATTGAGGGAGTTAAAGGAGGAGTAAAGGCCCTTGTAGCACTCGTAGTTCGTGACGCTATCGAGCATCTCCGGGTTCATAATGCGGCGGTAGTCCCCGTGTATCATCTCCCCTAAAAGGAAGAAGTCCGGCCGCCTTTCCCGGCAGAAGCTGTGGAGCCTGCGCATGAAGTCCTGGTCTACCATATAGGCCACGTCCAGCCGCAGGCCGTCTATGCCGAACTCCTCCATCCACTGGCCCACGCAGGAGAGCAGGTGCTCCGCCACCTGGGGGTTGCGAAGGTTCAGCTTCACCAGCTCGAAGTGCCCCTCCCAGCCCTCGTACCAGAAGCCGTCGTTATAGCCGGAGTTGCCCCCGAAATTGATGTGGAACCAGTCCTTATAGGGGGAAGCCTGGCGCTTTTCCTGCACGTCCTTGAAGGCCCAGAAGCCCCGGCCCACGTGGTTGAACACACCGTCTAAGACCACCCGGATGCCCGCCTTGTGCAGGGCGCCGCAGACCTCCTTGAAATCGTCGTTTGTGCCCAGGCGGGTGTCGATCTTCCGGTAGTCCCGGGTGTCGTAGCCGTGGGTGTCCGATTCGAACACCGGGGAGAAGTACACGGCCCCTACCCCCAGCTTCTGCAGGTGGGGCACCCAGTCCTTGACTTTCAGGATGTTGTGGGTGAGCTTCCCGTCGTTTTCAAAGGGCGCGCCGCAGAAGCCCATGGGGTAAATCTGGTAGAACACCGACTCGTTCTGCCACCCGGGCTTGTTCTCGATCTTCCAGGGCTGTGCTTTTATCTCCAACTTCTTTTCCTCTTTCTTTTCTTCTCTCTTTTCTTCTTTTTTCTCCTCCGGTTGGGGTACAGGCTCCGGCTCCGGCTCCGGCTCGGGCTCGGGGGCCGGGGCCTCGCCCGCGGGGCGCAGGGTGTACTGGCCGTCCCCTTCACAGAGGATGGCGCTGCGGTAAAAGGCCGTCATGGCGTTTATCATGTGGGTGAGGTCCTCCCGCCCGGCGGTTTCGCAGGGGGAGTGCATGGAAAGCTGGGTAAGGCCTATGTCCACCGTGGGGATGGACACGTGGGAGCCGGAGATGTTCCCCAAGGTGCCCCCGGCAGGGATGGAGGAGTGGTTATAATAGCTCTGCACCGGCACCCCCGCGTCCTCGCAGAGCTTCGCGAAGACCCCGGCGGACACGGCGTCGGTGCCGTAGCGCACGCCGTGCTTTACCACCACGCCGCCGTTTAAGTAGCAGCGGCTGGTGGGGTCCGACTTGTCGGCGTAGTTGGGGTGCACGGCGTGGGCGTTGTCGGCGGAGAGCAGGAAGCTCTGGGACAGGGCCCGCAGGTGCTCCTCCGGGCTCTTGCCCGCGCACAGGGAGATGCGGGAGAGCAGGTCCGAAAGCAGGTGGGAGTCCGCCCCCTGGCGGGTCTGGTTGCCGGTCTCCTCGCTGTCAAAAATGGCGCAGATGGTGACGTTTTCCCCGTTTTCCGCCTCCAAAAAGGCCGAAAGGGCCGAAAAAGCGCATTCTAAGTCGTCGAGCCTGGGCGAGCAGATGAACTCTTCCCCCGCCCCCACCAAAGCGCCCGGGGCCCGGTTATAGAGATACAGGTCATAAGAGAGGATGTCTTCCTTCCTGACCCCGGCGGCCTCGGCGGCCAGGGCCAGCACGTCGGCCTCCTTGCCGCCCAAAAGGGGCAGGGTGTCCTTCTGGGCGTCCAGCTTCCGGCCGTTGTTGGCCTCCCGGTCCAGATGGATGGCAAGGCTGGGGATCACCAGCAGGTCCCGGGGGATGTTGGTGAGGACGGTCTTGACGCCCTCCCCCGTGCGCAGGGCCAGCCGCCCCGCCACCGACAGGGGCCGATCGAACCAGGGGTTCAAAAGCGCGCCGCCGTACACCTCGGTGTTGAGCCGGGTGTAGTGGTCCTCCACCCGCATCTCAGGGCTGCCCTTTACCTTGAAGGCAGGGGAGTCGCTGTGGGCGGCGCAGACGGAAAACCCCCGGAAGCCCCGCTGGGGGAACTTGAAGGCCATGAGGCTCGTAAGAGAGCGGGTCATAAAGTACTTCCCGCCGGGGGCCAGGGCCCAGGGCTCCGATTCCTTCAGCTCAGTGAACCCGGCCTCCTCCAGCCGGGCCCGGGCCGCCTCTATGGCGTGGGCGGCGGTGGGGCTCTGGTTTATGAAGTCCAGCAGCTTTGAAACAGTGCTTTGCATAATGATTCCTCCCAAAATCTAAAAAGAATAGGCTCGTTTAAGGGCCGCGGCCATAAGGGCGGCTTGCTTCCCGGGGGCTGCGTCGTGCACGCGCACGATGTCCGCCCCGCCCAGAATAGCCGCCGTGTGGGCCGCTATGGTAGCGGGCAGGCGCTCGTTAAAGGGCGGGTCCCCGCAGGGCGCGCCGGTGACACGCTTGCGGGACGCGGCCATGAGATAAGCGATGCCGGGGATGCGTGTCTTGTCCACCCGGGCGATGAGGGCCAGGTTTTCGTCTAATGTTTTGCCGAAGCCGATGCCCGGGTCAAAGCACAGGCGCGCTTTCTCGATGCCGAAGCGCCCGGCGGCGGCAAGGCGGTCTAAGAAAAAGTTTTTCACCTGGGCGAAGATGTCCTCCCCGCCCCCCGCAGGGCACATGACGACGCACCCGCAGCCCGAGCCCGCCACGGCCTCCAGCATTTCGTCGGGGAAGCCCCCCACATCGTTTATGATGTGGGCCCCCATCTCCAGGGCCTTTTTGGCCACCTGGGGGTAAAAGGTGTCAATAGATACCGGCAGGGCCGTTTCCCGCAGAATGCCCGGCAGCACGGCGGAGAGGCGCTCCCACTCCTCCTCCCAGGGGATGGGCCTGTGCCCCGGCCGGGTGGACTGCCCGCCCACGTCCAGGATGTCCGCCCCCTCCGCCTCCAGCTCCCGGGCCCTTTTCAGGGCCGCGGCCGGGGAAAAGTACCGCCCGCCGTCAGAGAAGGAGTCGGGGGTCACGTTCAGTATGCCCATGATGTAGGGCCTATTTAGGGGCAGGATATGCCCCCGGGCTTTGAAAACGGGGGTCTCCATAGGCTATTTCCCCCCTAAAAGGGCCATGACCTCCGCCCGGGTCTTGGCGTCAGAGCGCATGCAGCCCCTGAGGGCCGAGGTCTCTGTAAGGGCCCCGGCGGCCCGGGCCCCCCGCATGGTCATGCACAGGTGCTCGGCCCCGATGAACACCGCCACCCCCAGGGGCTCCATGCTCTCATAGAGGAAGTCGGCAATCTGCCTCGTGAGCCTCTCCTGCACCTGGGGCCTGCGGGCGAAGGCGTCTACAATTCTCGCAAACTTCGACAGCCCCAGCACCCGCCCGTCCTTTGGGATGTAGGCGATGTGGGCATGGCCCACAAAGGGCAGCAGGTGGTGCTCGCACACCGAGTAAAGGGGGATGTCCTTTATAAGCACCAGTTCCCCGTGGCGGCCCCCCTCGTGAAAGATCTTAAGGTGCTCCCCGGGGTCTGCTGAAAGCCCCGAAAAAATCTCCTCGTACATGCGGGCCACCCGGTCCGGCGTCTCCCGCAGGCCCTCCCTGTCCGGGTCCTCGCCGATGGCCTCCAGTATATCCGCCACCGCGCGCTTTATTTTCTCCCTGTCCATCCTTTTCCCCCTTCCGGTTTCTTTCCCCCTATTATAATCCATAGACGGGGGGAAGGTCAAGGCGGAAGTGCATGGGTTCTCCATTGACGAAACCCCGGGAATTTGCTATAATAGTTGCCAGGTTTTTTAAGGAAAGGAATGTGACGGTCAGAAATGGGAACCATCAGCGAGAGAGAAAATTTACGGAACGTGGCCATCATCGCCCATGTGGACCACGGAAAGACGACACTGGTAGACCAGCTTCTGCGCCAGAGCGGGGTCTTTAGGCAGAACGAGGCCGTGGCCGAGCGGGTCATGGACTCGGGGGACCTGGAGCGGGAGCGGGGCATCACCATCTTGAGCAAGAACACGGCGGTGCTCTATAAGGACACGAAGATAAACATTGTGGACACCCCGGGCCACGCGGACTTCGGGGGCGAAGTGGAGCGGGTGCTGATGATGGTGGACGGCGTGCTGCTCTTAGTAGACGCCTTCGAGGGCTGCATGCCCCAGACGCGCTTTGTGCTGAAAAAGGCCCTGGCCTTAGGGAAAAAGCCCCTTGTGGTCCTCAACAAAGTAGACCGCCCCGGGGCCCGGCCCGCCCAGGTGGTGGACGAAGTCCTGGACCTCTTTATCGAGTTGGGGGCAAACGACGACCAGCTGGACTTCCCGGTGGTCTACGCCTCCGCCCGGGACGGCTACGCCACCCTGGACCCCGAGAAGCCCGGGGAGGACATGACGCCCCTTTTCGAGATGATTATAAACGAAGTGCCCGCCCCCATAGGGGAGATGGACGGCCCCACCCAGGTGCTCTTTTCCAACATCGACTACGACGACTACGTGGGCCGTATCGGCATCGGCCGCGTAGAGCGGGGGTCCATTCAGGTGGGGCAGACAGTGACCATCTGCGGCGGCCCGGAGGACACCCGGAGAAACGCCCGGGTCACAAAGCTCTACCAGTTCGAGGGCCTAAAGCGGGTGGAGGCCCAGGAAGCCTCCTTAGGGGACATCATCGCCGTGTCGGGCATCACAGACCTCAACATCGGCCAGACCGCCTGCGACACCGAGCACGTGGAGCCCCTGCCCTTTGTGAAGATCGACGAGCCCACCGTGTCCATGATGTTCATGGCCAACAACTCCCCCTTCGCCGGGCGGGAGGGCAAGTACGTGACCTCCCGGAATTTACGGGACCGGCTCTTTAAGGAAGTGGAGACAAACGTGGCCATGCGGGTGGAGGAGACCGACTCCACCGACACCTTCAAGGTCTCAGGGCGCGGCGAGCTGCACCTTTCCATCCTTATCGAGCAGATGAGAAGGCAGGGGTACGAGTTCCAAGTGTCGCCCCCCAGCGTCATCTATAAGGAAAAGGACGGCGCGCGGCTGGAGCCCATGGAGCTTCTGATGATCGAGGTGCCCGACAGCTATGTGGGGGCGGTGATGGAGAAAATAGGCGCCAGAAAGGCAGAGCTCTTGAACATGGGCTCCCGTGAGACGGGCTCTACCCATATGGAGTTTAAGATCCCCGCCCGGGGGCTCATGGGCTACCGGTCGGAGTTCCTCACCGACACCAACGGCAACGGCATCATGAACCACGTCTTCGACGGCTACGAGCCCTATAAGGGCGACATCCAGCAGCGGCAGCAGGGCTCTATTATCGCCCACGAGGCCGGGGAGTCCACCGCCTACGGGCTCTTTTACGCCCAGGACCGGGGAAGGCTCTTTATCGGGCCCGGGGTGGAGGTCTACGAGGGCATGGTCGTGGGGGCGAACCCCAAGAACGAAGACATCGTGGTGAACGTATGCAAGAAAAAGCACGCCACCAACACCCGCTCCTCCGGGGCCGACGAGGCATTGAAGCTGACGCCCCACTCTGTCCTGAGCCTGGAACAGTGCCTGGAATTCATCGCCACAGACGAGCTGGTGGAGGTCACGCCCAAGAGCATACGCATGAGAAAGACCATCTTGGACAAAGAGCAGCGCATGAAGCAGCAGAGCCGCAAAAAGGCCTGAGGGGGTGATGTGGGTTTCCCATGGATATAGTAATTTTGGACCTGGAGTGGAACGCGGCCTACAGCCGCAGGCTCTCGGGGTATATCAATGAGATCATCGAGTTCGGCGCGGTGAAGTGCGGGCCCGATCTGCAGGTGAAGTCGTCCTTTTCCTGCTTTGTGAAGCCCCAGGTGGGAAAGCGCATCAGCAGCACCATTTCGAGCCTTACCAGCATCACTGACGAGAACCTGGAGGAGGGCCTGCCCTTCATGCGGGCGGCGGCCCGCTTCAGGCGCTGGGCCGGGGAGTGCCTCATCATGACCTGGGGCACCTCGGACATTCTGACGCTTATTGAAAACTTCCGCTACTTCGGCCACGCGGAGCGGGTGCCTTTTTTGTCCCGTTACCTTGACCTGCAGCGCTACAGCCAGGTGCGCATGGGCTGGGGCACCAAGGCCCAGGTGGGGCTGGCTGCGGCGGCGGAGCGCCTGGAGCTGGACGTAAGCGGCATGGACCACCACAGGGCCGGGGACGACAGCCTTATGACCCTGGAGATATTGCGGCGGGTGTACGACGAAAAGGCCGTGGAAGCGGCCGCGGACCTGTGCGACGATGAGTTCTACCGGCGCGTAACCTTCAAGACCCAGTACATCTGCGACCTCTCCAGCCCCCTGGTGGAGGCGGGGCACCTGCGCTTTGCCTGCCCCCGGTGCGGGGGAGGAACGAAGCGCACCAGCCGCTGGAGCCTGAAAAACAAGAGCTTCCGGGCGGAGTTTATCTGCAAGACCTGCGGCTGCCCCTTTGCCGGGCGGCTCATCATCAAAGAGAAATACGAGGGCTTATCCGTGAATAAAAAAACATTTCCCCTGCCCGAGATACAAAAGCCCCGGGACGCTTCCCCCGGCCCCATAGGCCATATGCGCCTGGAGATTACAGACGGCGTGGGGCTGCTGCGCTTTCCGGCCTTTGACGGCCTTGAGACTGTGAACCACGCCTTTTCCACCCGCCTGGGGGGCGTAAGCGAGAAGGAATTTGCTAACATGAACCTGGGCATGAACCGGGGCGACCCCAACGAGAACGTGGCGCAGAACTTCCATATTTTCTGTAAGGCCGCGGGGTTTGAGGCCGCGTCTCTCGTCACCGGCGCCCAGGACCACCACGTGAACATCCGCCGGGTGGGCCAGCCGGAGCGGGGCATCGGCATCTGGCGGGAAAAGGACAGGGAGAGCATAGACGGCCTGTGCACCGATGAGCGGGGCGTGACCCTAGTCATCTACACCGCCGACTGCGTGCCCCTTTACTTTGTGGACGAGGAGCACCATGCCATCGGCCTGGCCCACGCCGGGTGGCGGGGTACGGCGGCGGGCATGGCAAGGGTCATGACAGAGCGCATGGAAAAGGAGTTCGGCACCGACCCCAAAAAGCTGAAAGCCGCCATAGGGCCCTCCATCTGCAAGGACTGCTTCGAGGTGGATGAGCCCGTGGCAGCGGAGTTTCTCGCCCTGCCCGGGGCGGAAAGCTTTGTGGCCCTGCCCACGGAAACAGACCCCAAGTACCACGTGGACCTGTGGGAGTGCAACCGCCAGTTTTTGCTCTCGGCGGGGGTGCCGGAGGAGAACATCACCGTAGGCGGCGTGTGCACCATGTGCGAAAGCGACCTGCTCTTTTCCCACCGGCGCACCCGGGGCCACCGGGGCTCAAACTGCGCCATGCTGGCCCTTTTATGAGCGGCTGCACCCTGTGCCCCCGCCGCTGCGGGGTGGACCGGAAACAGCAGAGGGGCTTCTGCAAAAGCGGCCCTGAGATACGCATCGCCCGGGCGGCCCTGCACCGGTGGGAGGAGCCGCCCATCAGCGGAGAGCGGGGCTCGGGGGCAGTGTTCTTCACCGGGTGCCCTTTAGGGTGCGTGTACTGCCAGAACGGGGAAATCAGCCGCCTGGAAAACCCTGGCCGGGCCGTGACCCCGGAGGAGTTAAGTGATATCTTCTCCGGCCTTATCGCCCAGGGGGCCCACAACCTGAACCTTGTGACCCCCACCCACTTCGTGCCGGGCATATTAGAGGCCCTTCGCCTCTGCGGGCCCCGGGTGCCGGTGGTGTATAACACCTCGGGGTATGAGCGGGTGGAGACGCTGAAGACCCTCGAAGGCGCTGTGGACATCTACCTGCCGGACTTCAAATACGCCGAAAAGGAATTGGCCCTGGCCCTCTCCCGGGCGGAGGACTACCCGGAGACGGCCCTTTCCGCCATTGATGAGATGGTGCGGCAGGCGGGCCCGCCGGTCTACGGGGAAGACGGGCTCATGCAGCGGGGGGTGCTCATACGGCACCTGATACTGCCCGGGCACACGAAGAACTCCCTAAAGGCCCTGGAACTCATAGGGGAGCGCTTCCCCGGCATCCCCGTGAGCCTTATGGCCCAGTACACCCCCCAGGGGCCTGTGACGGGGCGCCCGGAGCTCTCCCGGCCCATCACCCGGCGGGAGCTTGAGAAGGTGCAGGAAAGGCTCTTTCAGCTGGACATACCGGGCTTCGTGCAGGAGCGGTCGGCCCGGGGGGAAAAGTATATACCGAATTTTCATCAGTTTGACTAAAAGGAGGCGCGGGCATGATAGAGATGCACAGCCGTTCGGCGTTAGAGAAGATCTTTACGGACGCGGGGGATTTCCGGGTGGAATACAGCAGGGGCAGCTGCCTTTTGGGGGAGAGCTTTTCCTGGCAGCTGGCCCTGAAATGGGACGGCTGGGGCACAAAGCCCGTGGCCCTTACGGTAGACTCCCCCTTAAAGGACCACGTGCGCCTGTACCGGGTGGGCAGCGTCCCCTGCGAGCTGCCCGCCTACCCGGAGCGCCACGACAGCGACTACCTCTCTGTAAAGCCCGGGCTCTTCCCGGACCCGCTGTTCCCCCTGGAGGGGGCCTTGGACATAAACGGCTTCACCCAGACCGTGGTGTGGGTGGAGGCCCAGGTGCCTGGGGACTGGCAGGCCGGGGAAGTCACCGTGACCGTGCGGGCCCAGGGGGAGGGGGAGGAGGCCCAGAGCGCCTTCACCCTGGAGGTCATAGGGGAGAAGCTGCCGGAGCAGAAGCTCCTTTACACCCAGTGGGTGCACGGGGACTGCCTCTCTCAGTGGTACCGCGTGCCGGTGTACAGCCATGAGTACTGGGGGCTTCTCAAAAGCTACCTGCGGGCCGCCGCGGAGGAGGGCATGAACATGGTGCTCACCCCCGTGCTGACCCCGGCCCTGGACACGGAGGTGGGAGCGGAGCGCCCCTGCACCCAGCTTGTAAAGATCCGCCGGACCGGGGAGAGCTACACCTTCGATTTTTCCGAGCTCTCCCACTTTATCCGCGTCGCCCGGGAGGCGGGCATCGAGTACTTTGAAATTTCCCACCTGTTCACCCAGTGGGGGGCGGGCTTCGCCCCGGCGGTGTATGTCATCGAAAACGGCGCGCAGATACGCCGCTTCGGCTGGGACACCCCGGCGGGCTCCAAGGAATATAAGAGCTTCCTCTCTCAGCT
Source organism: uncultured Clostridia bacterium (assembly GCA_947644325.1). Taxonomy (GTDB): domain Bacteria; phylum Bacillota; class Clostridia; order Oscillospirales; family Acutalibacteraceae; genus Acutalibacter. Next base: position 16,835 of record CANRZD010000012.1, on the reverse strand, counting down.
GCTGCCGGCCTTGACGGCGTTCCTCAAGCGCGCGGGGCTGGAGGGCAAGGCCATCTTCCACATCTCGGACGAGCCCGGGGAGGAGCACCTGGAAGCCTACAAGTCAGCCCGGGAGTCGGTGCTGCCGTACTTAGACGGCTTCCCCCTTTACGACGCTTTGTCAGACCCCGGGTACTTTGACAAAGGGCTGGTCGATCACCCCATCGCCGCCACCGACCACATAGAGGGCTTCCTGCAGCGGCAGGTGCCGGGGCTGTGGGCCTACACCTGCTGCTCTCAGAACGTGGACGTGGGGAACCGCTTTCTGGCCATGCCCTCTTACCGCAGCCGTATATTGGGCTGGCAGCTCTATAAGTACCGGTGCGCCGGGTTCCTGCACTGGGGCTATAACTTCTGGAACACCCAGAACTCCCGCTCTCCCATCGACCCCTACACCGTCACAGACGCAGGCCGGGCTTTCCCCGGGGGAGACGCCTTCTCCGTGTACCCGGGGCCAGAGGGGCCCATAAAGTCCCTTCGCATGAAGGTCTTCCACCACGCCCTGCAGGACCTGCGGGCCCTGACGCTTTTGGAGTCTTTGGGCGGGGAGGAGGCCATAAAGGCCTTGCCCGGCTACGAGTGGCTGACCTTCTCCACCTACCCCCGCTCCCCGGGCAGCCTGCTGGCCTGGCGGGAGGCGGTCAATAAGGAGATCAGGGAGAGGGCGGGGGGAAAGCCATGAACACGCCAAAGATAGAGACGCCCAGGCTGCTTCTGCGGCGGGCTTTCCCAGAGGACATCCCCGGGCTCTTTGAAATCTACAAGGACCCGGAGGTCATGCGGTTCGTGCCGGTGTTCCCGGCAGAAAATCTGGCCCAGATGGAAAAGATATACCAGGAGAAGTGGGCCCCCTGCTACCAGGCACCGGACCAGTACCAGTACGTCATCTGCCTGGGGGATACCGGGGAGGTCATCGGGTACATCCACATCGACATGGAGGGGGAGGCCCATGACCTGGGCTACGGCCTGCGCAGGGATTGGTGGCGCAGGGGCGTGGCGTCAGAGGCGGCAAGGGCCCTGGTGGCCCGGGCCCAGGCGGACGGCGTGCCCTTTGTCACCGCCACCCACGACCGGGAGAACCCCCACAGCGGCTTTGTCATGGCGGCGGCGGGGCTGCGGTACCGGTACTCTTACCGGGAGCAGTGGATGCCCAAAAACATCCCCGTGGTGTTCCGCCTGTACCAGCGGAACCTGGACGGCCGGGAGGACCGGGTGTTCGGCCGCTACCGGCAGGAATACCCCTGGTTTGTGGAGGAGGATGTAAATGGATAAGATACTCATCAAAGGCCTGCGCCTTTTCGCCTGCCACGGGGTGAACCCCGAGGAGAAGCGGGACGGCCAGGAGTTCGTGCTGGACATGGCCCTTTCGGCGGACCTGAGCCGGGCAAGGGAAAGCGATGCCTTAAACGACACCGTAAACTACGCCGCCGTGCGCAAGACCGTGCAGCGGGCCTTTACGGAAAAAAGCTACGACCTCATCGAGCGGGCGGCGGAGGCGGTGTGCAGGGCGGTGCTGCGGGAGCACCCCCGGGTGCAGGAGATCACCCTAACACTCAAAAAGCCCCAGGCGCCCATGAACGCCGTCTTCGACTACGTGGCGGTGGAGGTCACAAAGAGAAGGGGGGAAAAGGTATGAAGGCCGTATTGGGCCTGGGGGGCAACCTGGGGGACCGGGAGGAGAACCTGGCCGCCGCCCTGGAGGGCCTGGAAAAGCTGCCGAGGACCCGGGTCCTTGCCATGTCGAACATCTACGAGACCGCGCCCTTTGACGTGCTCTCACAGCAGCCGGACTACCTAAACTGCTGCGTGATGGTGGACACGAAGCTCTCTCCGGGGGAGCTTCTGGAGCGCTGCCTTCAGATAGAAACGAGGCTGGGCCGGGTGCGCACGGAGTATCACGGGGCCCGCACCGTGGACATCGACCTCTTACTCTACGAGGGCTATAAGGGAGAAAGCGAGAGCCTGACGGTGCCCCACCCACGCATACGGGAGAGGGCCTTTGTGATGGCGCCCCTGTCCGATTTGTTCCCCGGGGGGCTGGCGGGGGCCTTTGGGTTTGACTTCTCGCAGGACTGGGAGGCTGTGGACAAAAGCGGCGTGCGGCTTTATAAATAGGGGGTGACGGGATGTACCACTTGCTGGTGGTGGACGACGAAGAGAAGATACGCAGGCTGATCCGCAAATACGCGGAGTTCGAAGGGCACAAGGTTACGGAAGCGGAAAACGGCATGGAGGCCGTGGGCCTGGTGCGCCAGAACCCCGACGCTTTCGACATGGCCATACTGGACGTGATGATGCCGGAGCTGGACGGCTTTTCGGCGGCGGGGGAGATACGCAAGGTGAGCCCCATGCCCATCCTCATGCTCTCGGCCCGGGGGGAGGAGTACGACCGCATCCACGGCTTCGAGCTGGGGGTGGACGACTACGTGGTGAAGCCCTTCTCCCCCAAGGAGCTGATGATGCGGGTAAATGCCATCATGAACCGGGCCCGGCCCCAGGGCCCCGGGGGGAAGCGGGACGTGGTGGAATTAGAGGGGCTTCACATCGATTTTGACGCCCGGGTGGTCACCATAGACGGCGCGCGGGCCGAGCTCTCGCCCAAGGAATACGAGCTTTTGAGCTATATGGTGCGAAACCGTCGGCTGGCGCTCACCCGTGAGATGCTCATCACGAACGTGTGGGGCTACGACTTTTACGGGGACGACAGGACCTTAGACACCCACATAAAGCTTCTGCGGCGTTCTCTGGGGCCCTACAGCCGGTTCATCGTCACCCTGCGGGGCGTAGGCTACCGCTTTGACGCATGAAGGGCGGCGGGCGGAGGGAAAAAAGGCAGTTGGGCCTGCGGGCGCAGATTACCGCGGGCTTCTGCCTTTTCGCGCTTTTGAGCCTTGTGCTGCTGTGGGTTTTGCAGACGGTGCTGCTGACCCCCTTCTACCGGGCCATCAAGACCGGGGAGACAAGGCGCATCGCCGATTCCATCGCAAAGGACATCGACAGCCCAAACCTTGACAGCCTGGCCTATGACACCTGCCTGCGCACGGGGGTCAATATCTTTGTCACAGACCCCATCGGCCGCAGCCTGGTGGCCTACCGCCAGAGCTTTAAGGAGAGCCTGATAGCGGACCTGGGCCGGATGGGGCGCATCGCTATTTTTGACAAGGTGAATCTCTTAGGCGGCTCTTACACCGAGACCTTCACCTCCCGGGCCGGGGGCGCCCAGCTGATCCTGCTGGGGAAGGTGGCCCACACCGCCGGGGGCGAGCACTGGCTGGTGCTGGTGGAGTCGGAGATCACCCCCGTGGACGCCACGGTGGACACCCTGCGGGTGCAGCTTCTCTGCGTCACCCTGGTGATGCTGCTGCTGGGGGCGGGCTTAGCGGCCTTTCTTTCCCGGCGAATGGCGGGGCCCCTTACGGCCATGAGCCAGTCGGCCAAGCGCCTGGGGGAGGGGGACTACACCATCCGCTTTGCCCCCCAGGGGGCAAGGGAGGTCAGCGAACTGGCCCACACCCTCAACTACGCCGCCGCCGAGCTCTCCAAGGCGGACCAGACGCGGCGGGAGCTTCTTGCAAACGTCTCTCACGACCTGCGCACGCCCCTTACCATGATAAAGGGCTACGCGGAGGTCATGCGGGACCTGCCCGGGGAGAACACCCCGGAAAACGTCCAGGTGATCATCGACGAGGCCGGGCGGCTGACGGACTTGGTAAACGACCTGCTGGACCTGTCGAGGCTGGAGGCCGGGGCCGACCGGCTCACCCTCTCCCGCTTTGATCTCACCGCCTGCATCGGGGCCATCCTCACCCGCTATGACAAGCTGGCCGACTACGCCTTCCCCTTCCATTACGACGGGCCCGTTCTGGTAGAGGCCGACGAGCTGAAGATCTCCCAGGTGGTGTATAACCTCGTGAATAACGCCATCCACTACGCCGGGGCGGATAAGACCATCACCCTGCGTGAGACCGTGGAAGAGGGCCGGGTGCGGGTCTCTGTAACGGACACCGGCGAGGGCATTCCCGCTGACAAGCTCAGGGACATCTGGGACCGCTACTACAAGGTGGACAAGGAGCACCGCCGGGCCCAGGTGGGCACGGGCCTGGGGCTCTCCATCGTCAAGAATATACTGGAGCTTCACGGCGGGCTCTACGGGGTGGAGAGCACCCTGGGAGAGGGCAGCACCTTCTGGTTCGAGCTGCCGGTTGTACCGGAACGCGAGACGTGATATAATAGGAGGAAACCGCTATGAAAGCAAGACCGCTGCCGAAAAACGGCGCCATTGGCATCTGCTCCCCCAGCCACGTGCCCCTTTACGAGGCCGCCCCCGGGCAGGAGATCCCCTGGAGCCGGGAGTATAAGAACATCATCAGCGAGATGGAGAAAGAGGGCTTCCGGGCCGTCTGCGCCCAGAATCTCTATAAGGACACCTGGGGGTATCTGGCCTCAGACACAGAGCGCGCCGCGGACCTCAATGAGCTGGCCGCAGACCCGTCTGTAGACTATGTTTTGTTCGGCGGCGGGGAGGGAAGCCCCGAGCTGCTGCCCTACCTTGACTTCGATTTGTTTCAGAAAAACCCCAAGCGCGTGTGCAGCTACAGCGACGGCACCACGCTCTTAAACGCCATATGGGCGAAGACGGGCCTAATCACCTACTACGGCCAGGACCCCACCATGTTCACCGGGTGGACGGACTATAACCGCCGGCACTTTGCGGGGCATATTTTAAGCGACAGTATGGCGGCCCACGAGAAGAATTCCCCCTGGCTCGCCCTTTCCCCCGGCGTGGGCGAGGGCGTGCTGTGCGGGGGCTACACCATGAATTTTGCATTGCTGCTGGGCACAGACTATTTCCCGGTGGACTTAAACGAGCCCCACATCCTGTTTTTAGAGGACCACGAGCGCTTCGGGGACGAGGCCCACGTGAGCTCCATGCTTTCCTGCATCGAGCAGAGCCCCTTCATGAAGACGGTGACGGGCCTGCTTTTCGGCAATTTCGCCGACCACCCCTGCCCAAATCTCTACGCCCGGCTGAAGCTTCTGGGGGAGCGCCATCATATCCCCGTGGTGTACTGCGACGACTTCGGCCACGGGGAGAACCACGCCATACTGCCCATAGGGCAGAGGGCCAGGCTAGATGGGGAAGAAAAGACGCTTGCCTATTTATAATAGAAGATAGAAATAAATCATTAAAAGGAGTCTGAACAACATGAGCGAAGCAATCGAAAACTGCACCCACGACTGCTCTACCTGCGGGGAGAACTGCCCCAGCAGGGAAGGGCCCCAGAGCTTTCTGGAGAAGACAAACGATCTGAGCCACGTGAAGAAGGTCATCGGCGTGGTAAGCGGCAAGGGCGGCGTGGGAAAGTCACTGGTCACGTCCCTTTTGGCCACCACCCTGCGCCGGCGGGACCTGTCTGTGGGCATCTTGGACGCGGACATCACCGGGCCCTCTATCCCCAAGTGCTTTGGCCTTAAAGGCAAGTGCCTGGCCGATGAAAACGGCATGTACCCCATGGACACCAAAACCGGCGTGAAGGTCATGAGCATCAACCTGCTTTTAGACGAGGAGACAACGCCGGTGGTCTGGCGGGGGCCGGTCATCGCCGGGGCCATCAAGCAGTTCTGGACCGACGTGGTGTGGGGCGACGTGGACTATATGTTCGTGGACATGCCCCCCGGCACAGGGGACGCCCCCCTTACGGTGTTTCAGAGCCTGCCCCTAGCGGGCATCCTCATCGTCACCTCCCCCCAGGAGCTGGTGTCCATGATCGTCTCCAAGGCCGTGGAGATGGCCAAGATGATGGACGTGCCCGTGCTGGGCCTCATTGAAAACATGAGCTACGTCCAGTGCCCCGACTGCGGCAAGCCCTTCTCCGTCTTCGGCGAAAGCCATATTGAAGAGGTGGCCGCCAAGTACGACTTGAAGGTCCTGGGCCGGCTGCCCTTAGACCCCAAGCTCGCCGCCGCCTGCGACCAGGGCACCATCGAGCTCTTTGACGGGGACTGGCTGGAGGAAGCCGCCGACAAGATAGAAGCGGTGGAGTAACCTATGATAGAATTGGAAAACGGGCGGTTTTCCGCCAGAATAGACCCCCTGGGGGCCCAAATCGTGTCCTTCAGGGAGGGGCAGCGCGAGCTCCTCTGGACCGGGGACCCGGCCTACTGGGGGGGCTGTGCGCCGGTGCTGTTCCCCATTGTGGGGGCCCTGCGGCAGGGTCGGGCGAAGATCAAGGGCCAGTGGATTGAGATGGCCCAGCACGGCTTTGCCCGGCGCCGGGTGTTCGCATTAAACTTCCAGACAGAACGCGCCGCCTCTCTGACCCTGCGGGCCGACGAAGACACAAAAAAGCAGTACCCCTTTGACTTCGCCTTGACCGTAGACTACGGCCTGACCGAAGAGGGGTACTTCACCCAGTTTGCCGTGGAGAACACGGGGGACGAGCCCCTGCCCTTTGCCATCGGCGGGCACCCGGGCTTTAACCTGCCCATGGAGGACGGGGCGGAGTTCGAGGACTACACCATTCAGTTTGAAAAGGACGAAGACCAAAAATGCCCCGCTGTGGTCATGGGCGCGGGGCTGTTGGACTATGAAACTGTGGGCTTTACCTTAAAGGGCCGGGAGATCCCCTTAAAGCACAGCCTTTTCTACCAAGACGCTTTGGTGTTTGAAAACCTTAACTCCCGCCGGGTGCGTATTCTCAACAAAAAGACCGGCCGGGGCCTGGAAATGTACTTTGGCAGCGAGTTCCCCATGCTGGGCATCTGGTCCGCGGCAAACGACGGGCCCTATGTGTGCCTGGAGCCCTGGACCGGCTGCGCCACCCTGACCACAGAAGGGGACGAGTTCACCCAAAAGCACAACATGCGGGCCATCGCCCCTGGGGAGAAGTATAGCTATTCCTTCTCTATTAAAGTGCTGGGCTGAGGGAAGAAAAGCTCTATAATGAGCCGCCCCCCTTCACACCGGGCGGCGATGGAGCCGCCCATGCGCTCTGTCAAGAGCTTTGCGATGGATAGCCCCAGGCCCGTGGAGTCCCGGCCGGTCTCGATGGTGTAAAAGCGGTCGAAGAGCCGGGCGCAGGCGACGGGGGTGAGCCCCGGCGCGGAATTCTGGAAAGTGGCCCGGCCCTCTGCGGTCAGGGCCACTTTCAGGTCTTTGGGGCTGTACTTCAGGGCGTTTGAGAGGATGTTTGAGAGCACCCGGTGCAGGGCCTCCGGGTCCAGGTCCCGGGGCACGGGGGTGTCTGGCAGGGCGATGTCCGGGGTGATGCCCCGGCTCTCAAAGGCCCCGTAGAAAGAGAGAAGGCTTTCTTCCAGCGCTCTCGAGAGGTCTAGGGGGCGCAGCTCCACCGGCTCAGACGCCGCCATGGAGCAGCGGAACAGCTCCTCTGTCAGGCGGCTCATGGCCTCTACCCGACCGGAGACGATGCCCAGGTACTTGCGGGCAAGCTCTGGGTCCTCCTCCCGCTCTAAAAGCTGCAGGTAGCCCCGCACCGCCGTAAGGGGCGTGCGCAGGTCGTGAGAGATGCCCGTCACCGCCTCCTTCAGTTCCCGGTCCCCCTGCTGGTAGTTAAGGCGCTCCTCCCGGAGAAGCCGCAGCTCCTGGTTGAGCTCTGAGGCCAAGCGCCGCATGGTCTTATCCCGGGTGGAAAGGTCCAGAAGGGTGTTTGTGTCCATCTCCCGCCGCCGGGCAAGGTCCCGGGCAAGCTTCCGGGCGGCCCCGCGCATGAACCCCAGCCGGATGAGAAGCCCTATGATAACGCACCCCAGCGCGCCGAAGATGAGCCACATCATGGTAAGTCCTCCTACTTATTTCAAGTCTTTTCTTCCAAAGAGCCACAGCCCCGCAAGGATGCTCACAAGGGTGATGCCCACATCGCACAGGGAAAAGCGCAGGGGGTGGGCGATCTGCATGTTTGCGCACTGTATCCCCTGGTTTACAGGCAGGAAGTCGTCTAAAAACTCGTACACGGCCCGCTTTGCGCCGGTCAGGTAGGCGGGGTTGGGGGTGCCCTGGTCCACCTCCATGCCGTTTTCGGTGAGGGTCACCATGCCCTCCAGGGTAGGGGGCTGGCTGAGGGCGCCGTTTATCATCATGGCAAAGATGTAGAGGGCGAAGACGATGAGCAGGCAGGCCGCCGATATGACCGCCTTATTCTGGCAGAGCGTGCCCACCAGAGTGTACACGGAAGAGATGGCCACGGCCGTCAGCACGCTCAGCGCCGCCGTTGTCACGAAGGCTATGGCTGGGGCCTTGCAGGCCCCCAGCAGCAGGAGGGACAGCGCCGTGGCAGGCACGGCAAAGGCCAGGCAGAGGAGAAGGGTCCCCAGGACGCACACCACCCAGTTTGCCATGTAGATCTCTTTTCGGGTGCGGCCCACCATGACCTTGTTGCGCACCGTGCCGTCGCTGTAGTCTACCCCTAAATACAGGCTGATGAACAGAGCCGCCGCCAGGCAGACAAAGGGCACGTAATTGAAGATAAGATTGTCCGGCATAGGGACCGTGTTGTATTTGATGCTGTCAAAATATTGGCCCACAGGAAGAAAGACGCCCATCCCCAGCATGCCCAGAAAGCACACCCAAAAGGCCAAATCTTTCTTTAAGCGGGCAAACCCCGCGAACAGAAGCTTATTCATGCTGCACACCTCCCACTAAGTTGATAAAGTAGCTTTCCAGGGACTCGTCCCTCTCCTGCATGGAGAGCACCTGACAGCCCTCTTGGTCCAGGGCCTTTATGAGCTGGGTGATGTTTAAGGGGTCGTACACGTCGGCGGTGCTGTCGTCTACCACGCGGTATTTGAGCACCATGCTTTCCAGCACCCGGGAAAGGGCCCGGGTGTCCGTGACGGTAAGACGGGTGCACTTGCGGCACTGGGCCTCTAAATTCTCGGCGCTGATCTCTTTTACCATTGTCCCCCCGTCGATAAACCCGTAGTGGGTGGCAAGGCGGGAGAGCTCGTCTAAGATATGGCTTGAGATGAGCACGGTGATCTGCTTCTCCCGGTTTAAGCGCAAAATGAGCTCCCGTATCTCGATGATGCCCTGGGGGTCCAGGCCGTTTACGGGCTCATCGAGGACGAGAAAGTCCGGGTCCCCGCACAGGGCCACGGCTATGCCTAAGCGCTGCCGCATGCCCAACGAGAAGTTTCTCGCTTTCTTCTTCCCTGTGTCCGAAAGGCCTACGAGCTCCAGAAGTTCTGGGATGCGGGAGAAATCGGGCTTCCCCAGCACCAGGTACTGTTCCCGTAGGTTCTCCTCGGCGGTCAGGTGCAGGTAGACAGAGGGCGTCTCTACCACGGCCCCCATGCGGCGGCGGGCCAGGGGGATGTCTTTCGCGGTGTTCTCCAGCCCGTACAGGGTGTAAGACCCCGCCGTGGGCCGCTGCAGCCCGCATATCAGCCGGATGAGCGTGGTCTTCCCGGCGCCGTTTTTCCCTACAAAGCCGTAGATGGAGCCCTTTGGCACCGAGAGGGAAAGATTGCTCAGGGCCTTGAAGTGCCCGTAGTGCTTCGAAAGCCCACAGGCTTTCAGTACGTATTCCATATTGTGCGTACCTCCTTTGTGTGATGGGCTTATTCTACCCCCCAAAGGTAAAGGCAGCGGTAAAGAAAAGGGTAAAGATTTCGTAAAGCTTTCAGTCTTCCCCCAGCCGGAAGCCGATGCCCCACACCGCCTCTATATACCCCCGGCCGCAGGCGCCCCGCAGTTTCCGGCGCAGGTTGCTCACGTGCTGCTTTAAGGAGGATTCCGTGCAGTCGGGCGTCTCCAGCGAGAGCTTTTCCAGCAGCACGCTTTTCGCCAGGGCCCGCTTGGGCTCCCTTAGCAAGAGCTTTAAGATGGCAAACTCCGTCTTCGTGAGCTTCACAGGGTGCCCCAGGGCCGTGGCCTCGTGGGAGGAAAGGTCAAGCTCCAGCCCTTCAAAGGAGAGAAGGCCGCTTTCCTCCTCCCGGCCCCGGCGCAGGGCAACGACGATGCGGGCCAGAAGCTCCTCCACGTCAAAGGGCTTCGTGATGTAGTCGCAGGCCCCACCCAAAAGTAAGTTCACTTTATTGGCCACGTCGGCCTTGGCGCTTATGACTAAGACGGGGATGCCCTTAATATGGGGCAGCACCTCTTCCCCGGAGAGCCCCGGCAGCATCAGGTCCAGAAGGATCAGGTCCGGGCGGCGGCTTTCCAGCAGGTACAGGGCCTCTGTGCCGGAATAGGCCCGCAATGTGGCGTAGCCCTCCCGGCGCAAAAGCTCCTCCAGCATGTCGCCGATATAGATGTCGTCGTCGATGATCGCGATGGTTTTCATATTTTTCCCTTCCCCCGGCCTTGACATTAGTTAAAGAGCCATTATAATATCAAATAGGATTATACACCAAAAAGAAAGGGCGATGCAAGATGGGCTTCTGGTTTTTCCTTTTTTTCTGCGACATGCTGATCCCCGCCACGTTCTTAGGGGTGGGGCGGTACTTTACCCACCATACGCCAGGGCGCAACAGCGCCTTCGGCTACCGCACGCCGCTGTCCAGTAAAAGCGACGAGGCAAACGCCTTCGCGTGCCAGTACATAGGCAGGCTGTGGTGGAGGATAGGGCTGGTGTCGCTGCCTGTTACCGTACTTGTGTTCCTCGTCCTGCTCATCTTGCGGCCGGACAAGGACGCCACCGGGTGGGTCAGCTTCTGGCTCACCATGGCGGAGTGCGGGGCTATGCTTCTCAGCATCCTGCCCACAGAGCTGGCCCTGCACAGGAATTTTAATAAAGACGGCACCCCCCGGGGCCCGGAGGAATGAACATGGAAAACGTAAGCGCACTGGAACTCTCCTTCCAGATGGGGGAGACGCTCCTTAAGAACGGGGCGGAGATCTCCCGGGTGCAGGAGACCATGGAGCGGGTGGCCGGGGCCTATGAGATAGACAGCTTTGATGTCTACGTGCTCACAAACGCCATCTTCGCCACGGGGGTAGAGCAGGGCATAGAGCACGCCGCCCGCATGAAGCACGTGCCCGGCACCACCATCCACTTCGGCCGCATAGAAGCGGTGAACCAGCTCTCCCGGGAGATCGCCCAGGGGCAGCACACGGTAGAGGAGGCCTTCGCCATCTTAAAAGAAGTGCGGGCCCTGCCCTACACGAAGCTCCTGTTGTCGGTGCTGGCCTGCGCCGTGGGCAGCGCCTGCTTCAGCTACCTCTTTGGGGGCGGCTGGCGGGACGCCCTCATCGCTTTCTTCTGCGGGGTGGCCCTGGAGCTCTATTTATACTGGACAAGCAGGCGGGGCCTCTCGAAGTTTCTCACGAACCTCTCCGCCAGCGCCCTTGTTACATTCCTGGGGGCGGTGTTCTTCCTTTTGGGCGTGGGGGAAAACATGGACAAGATCATCATCGGCTCCATCATCCGCCTGGTGCCCGGGGTGGCCCTGACCACCTCTATCCGGGACTTCTTCAACGGCGATTACTTAAGCGGCGCCATACGCATGCTGGACGCCCTGCTGGTGGGCGGCTGCATCGCCGTGGGGGTGGGCGTGGTGGTGCGCCTTCTCTCCCTTGTGACGGGGGGTGCCCTGCTGTGAACCCTATGCTTCTTTTCACCTGGGCCTTTCAGACCCTCATCGCCTTTGTGTCCACGGTGGCCTTTTCCATCATCTTTCACACCCCCCGGCGGGAGTGGCTGTGCACCGGCATCACCGGCGCCGTGGGGTGGCTGGTGTACCTTATCAGCATGGGCCTGGGGTCGGGCACGGTGGGGGCGTCGTTCTTCGCGGCAGTGGCCCTTACCTGGGTGTCCCGCAGCTTCTCCTTTGCCCGCAGGGCCCCGGTGACGGTGTTTTTGATCTGCGGCATCTTCCCCCTGGTGCCCGGGGCGGGCATCTACTACACGGGCTACCATTTCTTTATGAGCGACAATTCCCAGGCCCTCGCTACAGGCCTTGAGACTATAAAAATAGCCATCGCCATCGCCTTAGGCATAGGCCTGGTGCTGTCCCTGCCCCGGTTCCTGTTCACCTGGCGGCGGGAGGGAAAATAGGAGGGCCTATGCCAAGGAAGACTGTGGTGATAGAAAAAAACGACGGGGGCCAAAGGCTTGACAAGTTCCTCTTAAAAACCTACCCCAACCTGCCCCAGCCGGTGCTTTATAAATGCGTGCGCACCAAAGACGTAAAGGTAAACGGCAAGCGCTGCGAGCCCTCCCAGCGCCTCTCCGAGGGGGACGTGCTGAGTCTGTACTGGCAGGAGGACTTTTTCCAGAAGGCGGAGGAGGCCTATGACTTTCTGAAAGCGCCCACGGCCCTCTCCATCGTCTATGAGGACGAGAACCTGCTGCTCTTAGACAAAAAGCCCGGCCTTATCGTCCACCCGGACGAGCACTACCATTTCGACTCCCTGATTGCCCGGGTGCAGCACGTGCTCTATGACCGGGGGGAGTACGACCCCAAGAGGGAAAATTCCTTCGCCCCGGCTTTAGTCAACCGCATCGACCGCAACACCGGGGGCATCGTCATGGCCGCCAAAAACGCCGAGACCCTGCGCATCCTGAACCAAAAGGTAAAGGACCGGGAGATAGACAAGACCTATCTCTGCGTGGTGTGCGGCCGTCTGCCGGAAAAGGAAGCCCTTCTCACCGGGTACCTGGAAAAGAATGAGGCCCAGAACCGGGTGTATATCTCAAAGAAGCCCCTGCCCGGGGGCAAGAGCATCCGCACCAGATACCGGGTGCTGGAGGAAAAGCGGGACTTTTCCCTCCTGGAGGTATCGCTTCTCACCGGCCGCACCCACCAGATACGGGCCCACTTCGCGGCCCTGGGCCACCCTTTGGCCGGGGACGGCAAGTACGGGAAAAACGCCGTCAACAAGAAGATCGCCTTCCCCTATCAAGCCCTGTGCTCCTATAAGCTGCGCTTCGCCTTTAAGACCCCCACCGGGGCCCTGTCGTACTTAAACGGCCGGGAGTTTACCGCCAATGAGCCCTGGTTTCTGGAAGATTTCCGCCGTTTTCCCTAAGTGCAACCGCAGGTTGCGGCATTTCCAGGCCGGGTTGGTGGTTTAGGGCTACCCTGTCTGGTATACTCAGGGGGCCGGTAAAGGCAGAAAGGCAGGGAAAAACTATGACATTAGGTGAACGGCTGCAGGCGCTGCGGAAATCCCGGGGGCTCTCTCAAGAGCAGCTGGCGGAAGAGCTGGGGGTCTCCCGGCAGGCGGTGAGCAAGTGGGAGCTGGGGGAGTCGGCCCCGGAGCTGGAGAAGGTGCTGGTATTAAGCGAGTTTTTCGGCGTCACCACCGACTATCTCTTAAAAGGCGGCGGGGAAGCCCCCGCCCCCAAAAGCGGCTGGGACCGGAAGGCCATCGGCCAGGTGCAGTACGTGGTGTCGGCGGGGCTTTTGGCCATCGGGCTGCTTTTGGCCTTCGCCACGTGGTACGAGCAGCAGACGGACAGCGCCATCTGGCACGGCATGATTATACAGGTGGCCGGGGCCGTGTGGTACTTTGCGGGCAGGCTGGTGGGGAAAGAGCCCTGCCCCTTCTGGATAAAAATGCTTGATTGGGCCCTGGGGCTCTTTATGCCCTGTTCCATGGCAAGCACATATCTCTTCTTCCGGCGGCTCACGCCGTACCCCTTGGACGTGGGGGTGCCCGCCACGGCGGTGTTCCTGCTGCTCTACGGGGCGGCGCTTTTTATAGCGTACCGTGTTCTCAAAAAGCTCTCGTGAAAAGCAAAAACAGCGCAGGCCCCAAAAGCCCGCGCTGTTCTTTTTTCGCATGTTTATCCCTTGGGGGCGATAATGGATTTCTTCTTCCACCGGCCCATCTTGTAGGCCACGGCGGTGAGGGCCGCGCCGATGACCCAGGAGAGCAACAGGGACAGGAACAAAGGCGTAGGGGCCCCAGAGCCCATGGCGCCGCCTTCGGGGCGGGTGAGGGCCTCCAGGCCGTAGGCGATGGGCACCCGGATGACGACGGTTGTAATGACGGAGATCCACATGGGGGTCATGGTGTCGCCCGCGCCGCGCATGACGCCGGAGAGGATCTGGGTGACGGCCATGGCTACATAGCCCACGGCCAGGGTGCGCAGCATCTGCTGGCCCAGGTCAATGACCTCGGGGGTGGAGGTGAACATCTCCATCAGGTACTTGCCGAAGAGGAGGATGAGCCCCACCAGCACCACAGACACGCACAGGCCGACTTTAAGGCCGTCCTTGGTGCCCTTTTCCACCCGGTCTATGCGGCCCGCGCCGATGTTCTGGCCCGTGTAGGTGGTCATGGCGGTGCCGAAGGTGAAGTTCGGCATCATGGCGAAGCCGTCCACCCGCATGACCACGGTGTTGGCGGCGATGACAGCGGTGCCGAAGGAATTGGTCAGAGACTGAATGATGATCATGGCGAAGGAGAAGATGGCCTGGGTCAGGCCGCTGGGCAGGCCCAGCTGCACCAGCTTCTTCACAAAGACCGCCTTGGGGATGAGCATACGGGGGGTCACGGTGAAGACGTCCTTCATGCGCACCAGCCGCAGAAGGCACAGGGCCCCCGAAATGAACTGGGCAATAATCGTAGCCCAGGCCACCCCGGCCACCCCCATCTTGAAGCCCGCCACGAACCAGATGTCCAGGCCGATATTCAGGAAGCAGGCCACCAGAAGGAAGATAAGGGGCATAATGGAATCCCCCAGCCCCCGCAGCACGCCGGAGACGATGTTGTAGTAGGCGCAGCCGATGATGCCCGAGAACAAAATCACCAGGTATGTACAGGACATCTCATAGATGTCCGCCGGGGTGTCCAGCAGGGCCATGACCGGCCGGGTGATCAGCGGCCCCACGATCATGATGAACACCGCCGAGACGAAGGTGGCGGTGATGGTGGTGCCCACAGTCTCCGAAAGGTTCTCCCGCTCCCCCGCGCCGTAGTCCTGGGAGGCCATGATGCTGGCGCCCACGGACACGCCCATAAAGAGCACCAGCAGCAGGTTCAAAATGGGCCCGCTGGCGCCCACGGCGGCCAGGGCCGCGTCCCCCACGTAGTTTCCCACTACGATGGAATCCACCGTGCTGTAAAGCTGCTGGGCCAGGTTGCCGATAAGCAGCGGCACGGAAAACTGCACGAGGTTTCTGACCGGGCTGCCCTGGGTCATATCCTGCGCGCCGAACATGGATGATAATTTTCCAGCCATTCTCTTTTTCATCCTTTCTTAAAATTCGTATCCTAACAATTATAAGGGAAAACCCCCATAAAAGTCAACCCGTTATCTTGCGCGGGGGAAAAAAATGTGCTATACTGGCACTGTTACGGAGAAAGGGGTAAAAGGATGAAACAGGGCTTTGACAACGACAAATATCTGAGGACGCAGTCCCGGCACATTTTAGAGCGCATCGAGCACTTTGGCGGCAAGCTCTACCTGGAGTTTGGCGGCAAGCTTTTTGACGACTACCACGCCTCCCGGGTGCTGCCGGGCTTTCTGCCGGACAGCAAGGTGAACATGCTCTTGGAGCTCAAGGAGCAGGCGGAGATCGTCATCGTCATCAACGCTTCCGATATCGAGAAGAACAAGGCCCGGGGCGACCTGGGCATTACCTATGACCTGGAGGTGTTAAGGCTCATCGACGCCTTCCGGGAAAAAGGCCTTTTCGTGGGCAGCGTGGTGCTGGCCCAGTACGCCGCCCAGCCCGGGGCCCAGGCCTTCCAGAGCCGGCTGGAGGCATTGGGGGTAAAGGTCTACCGCCACTATAGTATACCGGGCTATCCCTCCAACATCCCGCTCATCGTCAGCGAGGAGGGCTTCGGCAAGAACGAGTACGTGGAGACCAGCCGCTCCCTGGTGGTGGTGACGGCCCCGGGCCCCGGCAGCGGCAAGATGGCCACCTGTTTAAGCCAGCTCTACCACGAGCACCGCCGGGGCGTGAAGGCCGGCTACGCCAAGTTCGAGACCTTCCCCATCTGGAACCTGCCCCTGACCCACCCGGTGAACCTGGCCTACGAGGCCGCCACTGCGGACTTAAACGACGTGAACATGATCGACCCCTTCCACCTAGACGCCTACGGGGAGACGGCCGTGAACTATAACAGAGACATCGAGGTCTTCCCGGTCTTAAACGCCATCTTCGAGAAGATCGCGGGCCAGTCGCCCTACAGGTCCCCCACGGACATGGGGGTGAACATGGCGGGCTGCTGCATCGTGGACGACGAAGCCTGCTGTGAGGCGGCCCTGCAGGAGATTATCCGCCGGTACTATAACGCCCGGTGCGAGCAGCGCCAGGGCAACACCGACGGCGGCGACGTATATAAGATAGAGCTGCTGATGAACCGGGCGGGCATCCGCACCGAAGACCGCCCCGTGGTGAGCGCCGCCCTGAAGCGGGCCGAGGAGACCGGCATGCCCGCCGCCGCCATCGAGCTGCCCGACGGCCGCCTGGTGACCGGCAAGACCACGCCCCTTCTGGGGGCCATGGCCGCCGCCCTCTTAAACGCCCTGAAAGAGCTGGGGGGCATACAAAAGAGCATCCATCTCATCTCCCCCATCATTATAGAGCCCATACAGAAGCTGAAGACCCAGCACCTGGACAGCCGGAACCCCCGCCTGCACACAGACGAGATCTTAATCGCCCTGTCCATCTGCGCGGCCACGAACCCCACGGCGGAGCTTGCCATGCGGCAGCTAAAGAAGCTGCGCGGCTGCGAAGCCCACGCCTCCGTCATCCTCTCCCACGTAGACGAAAACGTCTTCCGCAAGCTGGGCGTCAATCTCACCTGCGAGCCCGTGTACCAGTCCAACCGATTGTATCATAAATAAGCAAAAGCCCTCCTAAAAAAGGGTGGCACT
>CANRZD010000011.1 GCA_947644325.1 uncultured Clostridia bacterium | reverse complement strand
CGGAGAAGCCCAGCACCTGGCCCCCCAGGCTCAGCATGGCGGACTCGAAGCTCAGGCGGGTGCGGGTGGAGGGCTCGAAGAACAGAGTGGCCAGGATTTTGCCGTCGCACTTGTGGGCGTAGGCGGCGGGGCTGGCCATGATCTTCGCGCCCAGGTCCACCAGCTCGTCGATCTCCTCTACGCTCAGTTCCAGAATGTCGATCAAACTTCTCACGTTTTCCATATTAGTCCTTTCTGCCGATCCAGCTCTCGTCGGAGGGGTTGTCCCGGAAGGCGAGAATCCGGGCGATATCCTCCGGCTTGATATAGCCCTCGTCCGCCGCCGCCTGGGCGATTACGTCGAAATTGGTGAGGCTGACGTTCTTCACATCCGCGGCGGCGAGGCGGTCGAGGCCCTTTTTCATGCCGTAGGTGAAGATGCTGACAATGCCCAGAACCTGGGCCCCGGCCTCCCGCAGGAAGGCGTAGAGCATGCACAGGCCCATGATGTATAAAAGCGTCCAGAAGCTGCCGCTGACCAGGGAGAAGTACACCGCCGCCAGCATGGCCAGGGGGTGCACCTTCGCCGTAGAGGCCACCAGCTTCGGCTCCGTCACCTGCCGGATGCAGGTGATGACCAGCCACCCGATAAAGAGCCCCAGGGCCTTGCCGTATTCCCCGATGAGCAGCTGATACACGGCAAGGGGCGTGAAGACGATGCCCGGCCCCAGCACCGGCAGCAGGTCCGCGGCGGCGGTGATGAGGCCGACAGTCAGGGGGTAGGGGAGGCCCAGCAGGGAGAGGATGACGCAGGTCTCGCAGAAGGTGATGAAGTAGAGGAACAGGTACGAAAGGAAGTACCTGCGCCCCGTGCCGGAGGAATTCTCCAGCCCGCTTTTCACCGTGCCCGCCGCGCTGTCGCTGAGCAGCCGCCGGGAAAAGGCCCGCAGCTTTCCCATGTCCCGGGAAAAGCAGAAGGTGGAAAACCCTGCCGTCAGCAGCAGGGTCAGCACCGTGGGCAAAGAGGTCACAAGCCCTAAAAGCGCCCCCAGAAAGGAGAGCACCAGGTTCATGCTGCTCTTTAAGAGCTCCATAAGCTCCTCCTGGTTGCGGCGCAGAAAGTCCATATCAAGGCCCTCAAAGAAATCCCCCACCCGCAGAAAGAAGGCCTTTACCGGCGGGGAGAATTCCGGGAAGCCCCCGGTGGAGGCCTTCACAAGGAAGCTCACCGCTTCCTTCACCCCGTAGTACCCCACAAGGCCCACGGCCGTCAGCACCAGAAGCAGCGCCGCCCCCGCCGCCAGGGCCGAGGCCGCCCCGTGGGCGCACCCGCAGCGCTTCTCCAGAAAGGCCACCACGGGCTGCACCGCCGCCGCTATGAGAAGGCCCAATAGGAAGGGCAGGGAATAGGAGAAGGTCTTCACCCACAAAAGGAAAAGCAGGGAATAGGCCCCGAAAAAGACCAGAAGGGGCGCGAGCCTCTTGAGCTCCCCTTTTTGAAACATTAGCCGCGCCCCCTTTTCCCAGAACATGCTTTCAGTAAAAAGTATGCCCCGGGCCCGCGAAAAAATGCCCTCCGGGCCCGGGGGCCCAAAGAGCATCTTTGCCAGTGTGTTGTTTTTTGCGGCTTGCAGGTCCGGCTATCTTTCCTTTCCGGTAAGAAGCCAATCCACGGAGACGTTCAAAATGTCGGATAGGGCCAGCAGCTCCACATCGGTGACAAAGCGCAGCTGCCCTTCCAGCTTCGAAAGGCCCGAGGCGTTCAAATCCACGCCCCGCACCTGCAGCTGGGCCAGAAGCTCTTTCTGCTTCATGCCCTGGCTTTTCCGGGCAGACTCTACTCTGGCACCTACCAAGTTTTTTGAGCCCAAGGGCTGGCTGCGCAATCTCATAGCTATACCCTCTTTTCCCAAAAAGTTTCAGTGTCCTACCCATATTATAAGGAAGGAAAACTGGGAAATCAATCTACTTTAGAGAATTATACGGGAAAAATTTAAGAAATTACACAGTTTGTTTCCTCTTGCATCCATAAAGTTTTGCAAAGGCGATAGAAATGTAAAATCCCCCTGTACTTTTCTCCAAAAGATGGTATAATAAGCATGGCCTGTTTTTTATAAAGTATAGGGAAGCTTCGGCCAGAAGAAAGGACGGGTATGCCGCCATGGAAAAGTATTTTACCGAAAATGAACGAAACCTTACCATGCTCACGGACTTCTACGAGCTGACAATGGCAAACGGCTATTTTCAGAACGGCCTGCAGGATACCATCTGCTATTTCGACATGTTTTTCCGCAAGGTGCCCGATAACGGCGGCTTCGCCATCATGGCCGGCGTTGAGCAGCTGGTGGATTACCTTCAGCACCTGCGCTTTTCAGAGGAGGACATCGAGTATCTTCACAGCAAGCACATCTTCAGCAAGGAGTTTCTGGACTACCTGCGCCACTTTGAGTTCCAGTGCGACGTGTGGGCCGTGCCCGAGGGCACGCCTATCTTCCCCGGCGAGCCCATTGTCACCGTGCGGGGCCCGGCCATCCAGGCCCAGTTTGTAGAGACCATGGTACTTTTGTGTATAAACCACCAGAGCCTCGTGGCCACCAAGTCCAACCGCATCGTCCGGGCGGCCCAGGGAAGGGCTGTCATGGAGTTCGGCTCCCGCCGGGCCCAGGGCTTCGACGGGGCGGTGTACGGGGCCCGGGCGGCCTTTATCGGCGGGTGCGCGGGCACGGCCTGCACCATCAGCGACCAGATGTTCGGCGTGCCGGCCCTGGGCACCATGGCCCACAGCTGGGTGCAGCTTTTTGACAGCGAGTATGACGCCTTCAAGGCCTACGCAGAGGCTTACCCCCAGAACTGCGTGCTGCTGGTGGACACCTACAATGTGCTTAAATCCGGCGTGCCCAACGCCATCAAAGTCTTCAACGAGGTGCTGGTGCCCCAGGGCTTCCGCCCGGCTGGCATCCGCATCGACAGCGGCGACATCACCTACCTTTCCCGCAAGGCCCGGAAGATGCTGGACGACGCGGGCTTTGAGGACTGCGCCATCTGCGCCTCCAACTCTTTGGACGAATATATCATCCGTGACATGCTGGTGCAGGGTGCTAGGGTAGACTCCTTCGGCGTGGGGGAGAGGCTCATCACCTCTTCGTCAGAGCCGGTCTTCGGCGGCGTGTACAAGCTGGTGGCCGTGGAGAAGCCCGACGGCACCGTGACGCCGAAAATCAAGATCAGCGAGAACGTGGCCAAGATCACCACCCCCTGCTTCAAGAACGTGTGGCGGCTCTTTGACAAGGAGACCGACAAGGCCATCGCCGACGTGATCACCCTCCACGATGAGATCATCGACGACACGAAGCCCTACACCATCTTCGACCCCAACCACACCTGGAAGCGCAAGACCGTCAGCAACTTCTACGCGGTGTCCCTGATGACCCAGATCTTTAAGGGCGGCGCGTGCACCTACACCCCCCGGGCCTTAAAGGCCATCAAGGCCTACTGCATGGCCCAGGTGGACACCCTGTGGGAGGAGGTTACCCGCTTTGAGAACCCGCATACTTACTACGTAGACCTTTCACAGCCGCTGTGGGAGGAGAAAAACCGGCTGCTTTCAGCCGAATCCTATTGAGAAGGACCCATTTTTGTGAGCAGGCCAGACAGTTGCGGGCGCTTTGCGAAAGCGGGCGTCTGAGGAAAGTCCGAGCTCCACAGGGCAAGGATAACGGCTAACGGCCGCCGGGGGCGACCCTAGGGAAAGTGCAACAGAGATATACCGCCGGGGATACCCCCGGTAAGGGTGGAAAGGCGAGGTAAGAGCTCACCGGCGCGCGGGAGACCGCGCGGCCCTGTAAACCCTATCCGGAGCAACACCGTGGAGGGACGGCAGTTCAGTCTGCAGGCGCGGCCCGCGCGTCCCGAGGAGGTGGCGTGAGCCTGCCGGCAACGGCAGGCCAAGATAGATGACTGTCCGCGACAGAACTCGGCTTACAGGCCTGGTCACATGATGGGACTTTTGGCAGGCGGCATGGCTTTTGGGCTGTGCCGCTTGTCTTCATCACAAGAAAAAAGGGGAGGGGACCATATGGCCGCCGACGAAAAGGATTTTTCCAAAGGCTCTGTAAAAGGGCGCATCATCGCCCAGGCCGTGCCGCTTACAGTGGCCCAGGTGGTGCAGCTTCTTTATAACGTGGTGGACCGCATCTACATCGGCCACCTGGAGGGCATAGGGGACGTGGCCCTGACGGGCCTTGGCATCACCTTCCCGGTCATCGTGCTCATCGCCGCCTTCACAAGCCTCTTTGGCAGCGGGGGCACGGCGCTTTTCTCCATTGCCCGGGGGAAAAAAGACGAGGAGGAGGCCGAGAGCATCCTGGGCAACGTGTTCGCCCTGCTGTCGATCTCCTCTGTGGTGCTGTTTCTCATTTGCTATTTCCTGCGCAGGCCCATCCTGTTCCTGTTCGGCGCCAGCGAGCTTTCGGTCCTCTATGCCGACCAGTACCTGCAGATATACGTGTTCGGCACCGCCTTCTCCATGCTGGCTACGGGCCTAAACGGCTACATAAACGCCCAGGGCTTCCCCCGGGTGGGCATGCTGACGACTATTCTGGGCGCGGTGATAAACATCGCCCTGGACCCCCTTTTCATCTTCGCCTTCCACATGGGGGTGCGGGGGGCGGCCCTGGCCACGGTCATCAGCCAGGGGGCGTCCGCCTTGTGGGTGCTGCGGTTTCTCACCGGGAAAAAGGCCATCCTGCGCATCAAGCTCAGCCGCATGAAGCTGAGCGGGAGGCGCGTGAAGTCCATCATAGCCATCGGCCTGCCGGGCTTTGTGATGCAGGGCACCAACAGTCTGGTGCAGATCGTGTGCAACAACCAGCTGCAGGCCTGGGGGGGCGACTTGTACGTGGGCATCCTCACGGTGCTGAACTCTGTCAGGGAGATCCTATCCCTGCCGGTCATGGGCATCAGCAACGGGGCCCAGCCGGTACTGGGCTTTAACTACGGCGCCGGGAAAAACAGCCGCGTGAAAGAAGGCATCCGGTTCACGGCCCTTCTGGGCATCGCCTACACCATGGCGGCCTGGATATTTGTCATGCTCTTTCCCAGGCAGATGGTGGCCATCTTTTCAAACGACTCCCAGACCATCGAGATCGGCAGCAAGATGCTGAACCTTTATTTCTTCGGCTTCTTCTTCATGGCCTTCCAGTTTGTAGGGCAGACGGCCTTTCAGGGCCTGGGGAAGGCGAAGCAGGCGGTCTTTTTCTCCCTGTTCCGCAAGGCCCTCATCGTGGTGCCCCTGACCCTTCTGCTGCCGGCCATAGGCTTCGGCGTAGAGGGCGTGTTCCTGGCAGAGCCCATTTCCAACGCCATAGGGGGCCTTACTTGCTTTGTGACCATGTGGATACTCATCTACCGCAGGCTGTAGCGGTAAAACATGAGGAGGTTTGGCCCCCGCTCCATTTGTGGTATAATGGAGGGTCTGGAATTTACGGAGGAACAAATGAAAATTATAGAAGCTGCGGAGAGAACACAGGCATTGATAGAAAAGTTAATTGTTGTATGGGAAAAATCTGTAAAGGCAACGCACCTATTTTTGTCAGATAAAGAAGTGGAAGAAATCAAGAAGTATATTCCCCAAGCCTTGAATGAGATCGCTCATTTGATAATTGTTGAAAATGAAAGCAGCCGGCCTATTGAGTTTATGGGGATTGAAGAGCAAAAACTCGAAATGCTTTTTATTGCGCCAGAAGAACGAGGAAAAGGACTGGGGAGGAAGTTAATCCAATATGGGGTTGAAAACTATTCAGTCAATGAAGTGTCAGTCAATGAGCAAAACCCGCTTGCGAAAGGGTTTTATGAGCATATAGGGTTTCATGCTTACAAGCGGGCAGATCATGACGAGCAAGGTAATCCCTACCCGCTTTTATACATGAAATTGAAAGGGCCTTGCTGATAAACTATGATATCTCCGAGATAAATGAGGTGCTGTTCCAGTATGACTAGCTTTTGGGCGTGTGAATGACAGAAGGATAAATCGGAATTTGAATGTTTGGAGAGGAAAAAGAAAATGAATGTTTCGCTATTCTCAAACCAATATCTTGTTCGAAAGATGTGTGCCGATGATGTGGCGGAAGTATACGCATTGTGCTATAAAAACAGTTTATACTATCAATACTGTCCACCGTTTGTATCAGAACAGAGCATTATGAATGATATGAATGCGCTCCCACCCAACAAGGAAATGTGCGATAAGTATTATCTGGGATTTTATGATGGGGAAAAACTGATTGCTGTGATGGATCTTATCATGGCCTACCCGGATGAATCAACAGCCTTTATTGGATTTTTTATGACGGATGTGTCCATACAGAATACGGGAACAGGGAGCAGGATCATCGATGACCTGTGCGCTTATCTGACTCGCATGGGGATGGTGAATGTCCGCCTCGGCTGGGTAAAAGGGAATCCTCAGGCAGAACATTTTTGGCACAAGAATGGCTTTAAGGAGACGGGAGTTACAGTTGATACGGAAAGGTATACCATAGTTGTTGCCCAGCGGGGTTTATGAATTCAAATTTATTGCTGACCGAAAGACCTCCTATTTTTGGTAAGCTAAAGGCACCAAAACACAGGAGGTCATTTTCATAAAAAGCGGATTCGTGTTTATCTCTTGACCGCTCTAAATCAGCCAAAACAAATCTTTTGTATAAAATGGGAAGGACATCTTTTTATGTACAAGCTTTTGAAAAACCAGGGGGCCGCCCGCCGGGGGAAGTTGGAGACCGTCCACGGCACAGTTGAGACCCCGGCCTTTATGAACGTGGCCACCGCCGGGGCCATCAAGGGCGCGGTGGACGCCTGGGACCTGCGGGAACTGAAATGCCAGGTGCAGCTGTGCAACACCTACCACCTGCACCTGCGCCCCGGCGACGAGACCGTAAAGCAGCTGGGGGGCATCCGTCGCTTCACCGGGTGGCAGGGCCCCGTGCTCACAGACAGCGGGGGCTTCCAGGTGTTTTCCCTGGCGAAGCTGCGCAGCATCCAGGAGGAGGGGGTGACCTTTGCTTCCCACATCGACGGCCGGCGCATCTTCATGGGGCCGGAGGAGAGCATCCGCATCCAGTCGAACCTGGGCTCCACCATCGCCATGGCCTTTGACGAGTGCGTGGAGAACCCCGCCCCCTACGAGTACGCCAAGAGCTCCTGCGCCCGCACGGCCCGCTGGCTGGAGCGCTGCCAGTCGGAAATGGCCCGCCTGAACGCCCAAGAGGGCACCGTGAACCCCAGGCAGCTGCTGTTCGGCATCAACCAGGGCTGCACCTTTGCGGACCTGCGCATAGAGCACATGAAGCGCATCGCGGACCTTGACTGCGACGGCTACGCCATCGGCGGGCTGGCGGTGGGGGAGACCGCCGCGGAAATGTACCATATTATAGAGGCCGTAGAGCCCCATATGCCAAAGGACAAGATCCGCTACCTGATGGGCGTGGGCACCCCTGTGAATATTCTGGAGGCCGTGGGCCGGGGCATAGACCTTTTCGACTGCGTGATGCCCAGCCGCAACGCCCGCCACGGCCACGCTTTCACCATGGAGGGCTGCCGCAACCTCTTAAACGCCAAATACACCCTGGACGAGGCACCCCTGGACGAAAGCTGCGGCTGCCCGGTGTGCCAGAGGTTCAGCCGGGCGTACCTGCACCATCTGTTCAAGGCGGGGGAGATGCTGGCCATGCGCCTGACGGTGATGCACAACCTGTACTTCTACAACAGCCTCATGGAAAAGATACGCGATGCCCTGGACAAAGGCGATTTTGAGGGCTTTTACCGGGAAAACCGGGAAAAATTGGGCCGCAGGATATAAAGAAATCGAGAAAGTTCCAGTTTTTGCTTGCAAGTCTGGGCGTTTCTTGCTATAATCATAGGGATAAACACGGAGGTGCAAAAAATAATGAATCAATTACTTTCCCTTACCCCGCTCACCAGCCAGCAGGGCGGCGGCATGAACATGATCGTGGTGCTGCTGGTTTACGCCGTTTTCATTGTGGGCATGTACTTCATCTTCTTCCGCCCCCAGAACAAGAAAAAGAAGAAGGAAGCCGAAATGCGCAACAACGCCCAGGTGGGGGATGAGATCACCACCATCGGCGGCATATGCGGCCGCATCGTGGCGGTGAAGGACGAGACGGAATCCATCATCATCGAGACGGGCAGCGACAAGGCCAAAATGCGCATCAAGCGCTGGGCCATCGGCAGCGTGGACACCGTCCATGAGGAGGAGCAGGAGTAAGGCGCCAGATCGAAAACCCAATAGCATAAAGAGGCCTCGCAGCTCATAGTATGTACAAACTTGAGCTGTGAGGTCTTTTTTATGAAATTTGTTCGGGCACTTTTACTCTCCGCCGGGGTGATAGGGGGGAGCTGCCTGCTGTTCCTGGCGCTCTCATCCTTTATCGTGGCGAAGGCCGGGGTGCTGCCCCAGGCCGCCCTTCCGCTCTTGACCACCGCCATCGGCTGCGGGGCCGTGTTCTTAGGGGGGCTGGCCTCGGCCCTTTTCGCCAAAGAGAAGGGCCTGTACCTGGGGCTGGCGGGCGGGGTGCTGCTCTTGGCCTGCATGGGACTGGCGGCATACTTTACCGGCGGCGGGGTTTTCACCGTCAGCGGCATCGGCAAGGGGGCGGCGCTTTTGGTCAGCGGAGCCATCGGGGGCATCCTGGGGGCCAACCGCAAACAGAAGGTGAAATTTTAACCAAATCAACCGTATATTTTCAACCCTGAATACACACGGCCTAGTCGTGTGTATTTTTATGCATACAATATTTTCCTTGGGCCACATAACTTCGCATTGCATACATACATTTGTTTACATAAATAACAATACATAAAATTCTACGGTTTCCCGAAAAAAGAGAAAATATTCAAATTTCCCTCTTGCAAATTTCCGCAGAATAGGGTATAGTATAGTACAAGAGGAAATACCCGGTGGGGATTTCCACACGGTTTTTCCTAGCTTGTGGAAAGCTAACGGGCTGTTTCCGAGCGTTTTTTCCAATAAAACCCCAATATGTACCCTTTTTGATGGAATACAGCCCCGCATCTTGTTGCGTCGCGTTTTCCTCCCGGGGTTTTCCTGTTGGTTTCCTTTCCTGTATAAAGTTTGGTCGTATCCACTGTATATTGTGTATCCGCGCAACTCAGGTTGCATATAATCTTTCGGCCTGTATTCATAAAGCGCCCTCCCCTTTCATATGCATTGGGAAAAAGCAAAGGACGGTGCGCTATGAAAACGAAAGAATCCCAGGCCTTTTTCGGGGACATCCCCTTCCTCCGGCGCTTTTCCGTGGGGCGGGTGTTCGGCCCGCTGCTGGCGCTCCTTTTGGGCGGCGCGGCTGCGGGGGCCTTCTGCGGGGTCCGTTTTGACCTTTTCCCCGCCGGGGAGGTGCTCCCCCTGTTCTTTTCCGGCATCCCGCGGCCAGAGGCCGGGTTCTTCCCCTGCTTCTCCACCCTGCTGTTCAATATGCTCGCCTGCCTAATCCTCCTGTTCCTTTTGGGGATGACGGCTTTCGGAGTGGCGGCGGTGCCCGCGTTTATCTTCTTGAAGGGCGTTACCGTAGGCCTGGGGGCCCTCTCCTTTCTGACGGCGGACGGGCTCTCGGGGCTTTTAAGGGCGGCCTGCGTCTACACGCCGGCTTCGGCGGGGGCGTCGCTGCTGCTTTTGCTCTTTGCCACCCGCACTTTGATTTTTTCCAGGCGGCTGGCACGGGCCGGGGCGGCTCCGGGGGAGGAGAGCCTCGACTTTCGCCGGTACTTCACGGACTTCCTGCTGTTTCTGCCCCCCGCTGTCATGACCGCGCTGGCTGGCGGCCTGCTTGCTGTTTTGTATGGCCGTATTTTCATGTAAAAGAAGGTGCTCAGACATGTACGATTTCATTTCCCTGTTCCGGCGGTATCTCACGGAGCAAAAGGCCAATTCCCAGAATACCCGCGAATCCTACCTGCGGGACGTGCAGTCCTTCCTGGATTTCCTTTCGGGGCTTGACATCACGCCCCTGGAGGCGGACGAGCGGGACATACAGGCCTATGTGCAGCATCTGGCGGACTTAAAGCGCTCGGCCACCACCATCTCCCGGAACCTGGCCTCGGTGCGGTGCTTTTACAAGTGCCTCATCGTGCAGGGGCTCTGCGACCAGAACCCGGCCAAGGCCATCAAGCTGGAGAAGGCGGAGAAGAAGCTGCCCCAGGTGCTTTTGGGGGAGGAGATCGAGCTGCTGCTGGGCCAGCCGGACATCACCGAGCCCAAGGGCTGCCGGGACAAGGCCATGCTGGAGCTTCTGTACGCCACGGGCATCCGGGCCTCAGAGCTCATCAACCTCAACATACAGGACATCAACCTGCGCTCTGGGGTGCTGTACTGCCGGGGGCACAAGGGGGTGCGGTCCATCCCCGTCTACCCTTCGGCGGTGGTGGCGGTGTCCGATTACATCTACCGCATGCGGGGCCTTATCGCCGGGCCCGACAGCGGCGACGCGCTGTTCGTGAACCTAAACGGCGGCAGGCTCACCCGCCAGGGCTTCTGGAAGATCGTAAAGGGCTACGCGGTGGCGGCGGGCATCACCAAGGAGATCACCCCCCACACCATCCGGCACTCCTTTGCCCTGCACCTGCTGGAAAACGGCGCCTCGGTAAAGGACATACAGACCATGATGGGCCACGCGGACATTTCCTCCACCCAGGTGTACGTGCAGCTGCTGGACAGCCACGTGAACCAGGTCTATCACGACTGCCACCCCAAGGCAAAGCTGAGATTGGGCTGATAAACAGAGACAAAAAACCACCGCAGGCAGATGTCCCGGGTGGTTTTCTTTTGTTTTTTACACGGCCCCCAGAAGCCTTGCGGCGCTGGCCACTAGAAAGCACAGGGCAAGCCCGCACACCGTGGGCAGCAGGAAGGCTATGGCGGTCCACTTGAGGCTGCCGCTCTCTTTCTTGATGGTCATGCAGGTGGTAGAGCAGGGCCAGTGCATGAGCCCGAAAAGCAGGGTGCACAGGGCCGTCAGCCAGGTCCAGCCGTTATCCACCAGCAGGGCGCGCAGGGCCGTTAAGTCTGTGAGCTCTGTAAGGGCCCCGCCGCTGGTGTAGGCCATGACGATCAGGGGGATGACGATCTCGTTGGCGGGCAGGCCCAGAATGAAGGCCAGAAGGATCACCCCGTCCAGGCCGAAAAGCCGTGCGAAGGGGTCTAAGAACCCAGCGCAGAGGGAGAGCAGGGTGGAGCCGCCTACGGTGATGTTGGCCAGCAGCCAGATGACGAGTCCCGCCGGGGCCGCCACCGCCGCCGCCCTCCCCAGCACGAACAGGGTGCGGTCAAAGACCGAGCGCACGATGACCTTGCCCACCTGGGGCCGACGGTAGGGGGGCAGCTCCAGGGTGAAGGAGGAGGGGACGCCCTTGAGTAAGGTGGCGGAGAGGAACTTCGAGATGAGCAGGGTCATGCCCACGCCCAGAAGGATCACCCCTAAGAGCATCAGGGCCGAAAGCAGCGAGCCCCCGAAGCCCCCCGCCGCCCCGGCGAAAAACAGGGTGATGAGGGTGATAAGCATGGGCAGGCGGCCGTTGCAGGGCACAAAGCTGTTTGTCAGCATGGCGATGAGCCGTTCCCGGGGGGAATCGATGATGCGGCAGCCCACCACCCCGGCGGCGTTGCAGCCAAAGCCCATGGCCGTGGTCAAAGACTGCTTGCCGCAGGCCCCGCAGCATTGGAAGCACTTATCCAGGTTGAAGGCGACGCGGGGCAGGTACCCCAGGTCCTCCAAAAGGGTGAAAAGGGGGAAGAAGATGGCCATGGGCGGCAGCATCACCGAGACCACCCAAGAAAGGGTGCGGTACACGCCGTCTATAAGAAGGCCCGTAAGCCACGGGGCTGAGCCCAACCATGTGAGGAGTTCCCGCAGCCGGTCGCCCAGGGAGAAAAGGGCGGTGCTCAGAAGCGCAGAGGGGTAGTTGGCCCCGGTGATGGTCAGCCAGAAGATGCCCAGCAGAAGCAGCAGCATAATGGGGAACCCGGTGAGCTTCCCGGTCAGGATGCGGTCCCAGGCCCGGTCCCGGTTGCTGTAGCCGTTCTGGCCCCTCTTGACCACCTGCCGGGCGATCTCCTCCGCCCGGTAGACGGTGCGGGCGGCAGCCTCGTCTTCGCTCTCAGGCCCCGGGCAGGGCAGGGGGGGCCGGGCGGTATGGGCCCGGGCCTGCTCCCCGGCCTTTTCCATGAGCTCGGAGAGGCCCTCGCCGCCCCGGGCCGCGGCGCCCACCACGGGCACCCCCAGCAGCTCAGAGAGCTTAGGAAGGTCCACCTCCACCTGCTTGCGCCGGGCTTCGTCCAGAAGGTTCACGCACACCACCACTTTGGGGGTGATCTCTAAGATCTGCAGCACCAGGTTCAGGTTGCGCTCCAGGCAGGTGGCGTCGCACACCACGATGGTGGCGTCCGCCCGGCCGGAGCACAGGAACTCCCGGGCCACTTCCTCCTCGGCCGAGTGGGCCAGCAGCGAGTAGCACCCGGGCAGGTCTACCAGCACATAGCCCTGGCCCTTATGGACGCAGCGGCCCTGGGCGTTGGTGACGGTCTTGCCGGGCCAGTTGCCGGTGTGCTGGTGCATTTTCGTCAGAGCGTTGAACACCGTGCTTTTCCCCACGTTGGGGTTGCCCGCCAGGGCCAGCACCAGGTCGCCGGGGTTCTTTTTCTCTATGACAAGCTGGCCCCCGACGGCCCTGGCCCCGGTAGAATCCTTGGAAAGCCCCATATGTCCCACCTCCTTTTTGGTTTACACGGCCGGGCGCTCCAGCAGTACGCCGGCGGCGTCTCGGTCCCGCAGGGCGATGACCGCCCCCCGTATCAAATAAGCGGAAGGGTCGCCCAGGGGGCTTGCCCCCAGGCACTGTACCACAGTGCCCTTTACCAGGCCGATGTCCTGCAGGCGCCGGCGCATGGGCCCCTGGGCCGTCAGGCCCCGCACCGCCGCCGACTGCCCCGGCCGCAGGCGGGTAAGGTTATCTGAATTCATATCTAAACGCACTCCCGAATCAGTTTTCTTTTTAGGAAAGGGGTAAATCTTTCTCACCCTTACTATATTCCGGCGGGGAAAACTTGTGAAAAAACAGAAAAGGCCGGCCGTTTTCGGCCAGCCGCGAAGGGGATATTCAGTTTCAGCTCTTCCGCCAGGCAGAGGGCACGAACAGGATGAGCATGGGGAAGATCTCCAGCCTGCCCACCAGCATGTCGAAGGAGAGCACCAGCTTGCTGAACCACGAAAACTGGGAGAAATTCCCCGTGGGGCCCACCATGTCCAGGCCCGGGCCGATGTTGTTAAGGCACGCAAGCACCGCCGTTATGTTGGTCTCCAGAGAGAAGTTATCGATGGAGATCAGCAGCATGGACGCAAGGATAATGGCGCAGTAGGTGGAAAGGTAGCTGTAGGCGTTCTGTATCATGTCCTCGCTCACAAGCTGGCCGTCCACATGCACCTGGGCGATGGACCGGGGCCGCAGCATGCGCTTGATGCCCCGGTGGCCCGCCTTGGTGAGAAGCACAAGCCTTGCCACCTTTATGCCGCCCCCCGTAGAGCCCGCGCAGGCCCCCAGCACCATGAGCGCCACCAGCACTGTTTTCGAGAGGCTGGGCCAGAGGTTGAAGTCCACCGTGGCAAAGCCCGTGGTGGTCATGATAGAAGACACCGTAAAGGCGGCGTGGTGCAGAGATTCCCCGATATTGCCGCTGAAATGGGGGAGGATGTCCCAGGTGATAAGGGCTATAGAGCCCAGCATGACGCCCAGGTAGGTCCACAGCTCCTGGTTATGAAGCACCCGGGAGAACTGCCGCAGGAGCAGCAGGTAGAAAACGCTGAAATTGACCCCAAACAGGGCCATGAACACCGTACACACCGTCTGCAAGTAATGGCTGTACCCAGCCAGGCTGTCGCCCTTTATGCCAAAGCCGCCGGTGCCCGCCGTACCGAAGGCCGTGGTGAGGCTGTCAAAAAAGGGCATGCCCCCCAAAAGCAGCAGCGCCACTTGAATGAGGGTGAGGGCGATATAGATGGCGTATAAAATCTTGGCGCTGTTTTGCAGCTTCGGCACCAGCTTGTCCACCTGGGGGCCGGGGCTCTCGGCCCGCATCACGTAGAGAAGGGAGTTCTTGCCCTTGCCCATAGGCATCACCGCCAGCAGGAACACCAGCACCCCCATGCCCCCCAGCCAGTGGGTGAAGCTCCGCCAGTACAAAAGGCCCATGGGCATGGCCTCCACGTCCGTGAGGATGCTGGCCCCGGTAGTGGTGAAGCCCGAGATGGTCTCGAAAAAGGCGTCGATAAAATGGGGGATGGCCCCGCTGAGGGTAAAGGGCAGGGCCCCCAGGGCCGACACGGCTATCCAGCAGAGCCCCACGCTGAGAAAGCCCTCCCGGGCGCCGATCTCCCGGCCCTTGGGAGGGAAAAGATAGGTAGAGAGGCTCAACGCCGCCGCCAGCACGGTGGTGATGATGAGCCCAAACAAAGCGCCCGTCTCCCCCTTATACCAGGAGATGCCGATGGAGGGCAGAAGGCTTACAGCCTCTACCCGCAGGATATAGCAGATCAGGCGCAGGATCATTCTATGGTTCATGGCAGCCGGGCCGCTCCTTTCTTTCTCCCAGGATCATCCGATAAAAATTACTCCCGCTCAATCCGCACAAAGAAGGTGGCGTGGTTGTCCGCCACCCACACCGATACCCTTTCCAGCAGCTGCTCCATCAGGGGCGAGGGCTTTTCCCGCACAAGGAGCACCACATGGGTATTCTGGGGCGTGGCCCCGGGGCACTGGCGGCGGAAATCGGGAGTATGGATATATTTAAGGTAGGTCTCCACTTTGTCCAAAAGCAGGGTCTGGCCTTCCGGGGATTCGTCCAGGGGGTCCGGGGAGACCATGACCAAGTCGGCGCCCCCGTCCTTGCGGGCGCCCAGTATGTCGATGTGATTGGGGTTTTCCACCATGGCCTTCGGGCCTCCTTTCGGGCGTTCAGTCGTCTGCGAAAATATCGCTCAAATCGGAAAGCCCCCGCTCGGCAGGGGAGATGACCACCACGTTGTCGTGGGGCTCAATGCAGTCGCCGCCGCTGGGGATGATGACCTTGCCCCGGCGGGTGATGCTGGCTATAAGCGTCCCGGGCTTTAAGGCCACCTGATAAAGGGGCTCGCCCAGGTGGGGCAGCTGCCGGGTGGCGGTAAATTCCAAAGCCTCCACCTGGTCCTCCACCAGCCGGTGCAGGGCCAGCACAGAGCCCCCCTTGCGGTTGCCCATTTCCCGCACATAGCGGGTGATGTCGCTGCAGCACAGGTCCTTGGGGCTCACCACGCAGTCGATACCCTTTTCGCTCAAAATTTCGTTATATTCCGTGCGGTTTATCTTCGTGATGACCTTATAGGTGCCCAGGAAATTCGCGTACATGGAGATCATCAGGTTCTGCTCGTCAAAGTCCGTCAGGGTCACCACCGCGTCGGTCTGGGCCAGCCCCTCCGAATCCAGCACGAAGCGGTCCGAGCCGTCGGCATGGAGGATGGTGGCCTTGGGCAGAAGCTCAGAGAGCTCCACACAGCGCTCCTCGTCGATCTCAATGAGCTTCACGTTCACCCCGGCCTTCACAAGGTCCTCTGCCAGATAGTAGGCAATGCGGCTGCCCCCGATGATGAGCACGTCCCGCACCTTTTTCTGGGAGATGCCCAGGCTGCGGATGAGCTTTGCCAGGTCGCTGGTGGAGGCGGTCACGTACAGCCGGTCCCCCTCCTGCAGGGTAAAGCTGCCGTCGGGGATGAACACCTGGGCCCCGCGCTTGACGGCGCACACCAGCACCTTCACCTTCACGATCTTATAAAGGTCCAGAAGCCGGGCGCCGTTTAAGAGGCTTCCGCCCTTTAGCACCAGCTCCACGATCTCCACCCGGCCCTTGGCAAAGGCCTCGCGCTTTAGGAAGGAGGGAAACTGCAGCAGCCGGAAAATTTCGTTGGCGGTGGCGCGCTCGGGGTTTACGGCCATATTGAGGCCGAATTCCTCCTGCAGAAGGAAAAGCTGCCCGAAATAATCGGGGTTGCGCACCCGGGCGATGGTGTGGGCGCAGCCCAGCTTCCTGGCCAGGATGCAGCACAGGAGGTTGATCTCATCGGCGGAGGTGGCCGCGATGAGAAGGTCGCTTGTGTCCACGTTTGCCTGCTTCTGGGTCTTCAGGGCCGCGCCGTTTCCATAGACCACGCTCACGTCCAAGGACTGCTCCGACTCCTGCAGGACCATCTTGTTGCTGTCGATAATGACCACGTCGTGGCCTTCCTTTGAGAGCTGCACCGCCAGGGCCGAGCCCACCTTGCCGTCGCCCACGATAACGATTTTCATGGTAAAAAACATCTTCCTTTTTAAAAAGAAAAGTCACTTTCACAGACCAGCCGGCAGAGGGATACGGCCCCTGCCCTGTTTATCCTACCACAAAGAACAAAAAGTCGCAATAGGTTCCCGCATTTTTTCTTCTGCTCAGGGCGCAAGCTGAGAGGTGCAGTGGGGGCAGCGGGTGGCGGCGGGGTCTATCTCGCTTTTGCAGTAGGGGCACAGCCGGGGGGTGGGGGCGGCCTTTTCCTCCTCCTGGGCCTTGTGGAAGGACCGCAGGCGGTTGATGGCCTTGATGACGAAAAAGAGCACCAGGGCAATGAGCAGGAAGTTGATGACGGCGGCGATAAAGGCCCCGTACTTTAATACATCTTCTTCATTCGGCCCCAGCTGAAGGGACAGGGCGGCAAAGTTCATCCCTCCGGTGAGCAGGCCCAGAAGGGGCATGAACACGT
The DNA here is from genome assembly GCA_947644325.1 of uncultured Clostridia bacterium. Classification (GTDB taxonomy): domain Bacteria; phylum Bacillota; class Clostridia; order Oscillospirales; family Acutalibacteraceae; genus Acutalibacter. The sequence goes on along the minus strand of CANRZD010000011.1, from coordinate 16,269 downwards.
CGTTTACCAAAGAGTTCACGATGGCCGTGAAGGCCCCGCCGATGATAACGCCCACAGCCATGTCCAGCACGCTGCCCTTTGAGATAAATTCCTTGAATTCCTTAAAAAGCTTCATAAAAGCTCCTCCTTTGCACGCTTTCCGCGTGATTTTCCTCCATTTTCGCACAATATGGGAAGAAAAGCAAGAGGCAGAAAAGAAAAGGCCCCGGTCCCCCGGGGCTTTCCCACACGTCACTGGGCGCTGCCCGCCCCGCTGAGGGCGGCGTAGAGCTGCTGGCGCAGCTGGCTATACTCCCGGGCAATGTCTGCCGGGGCGTCGTCTGTAATGCTTTTCTGGCGCATAAATTCTAAAGCCAGGTACTGGGCCTCCGCCATGGGCGACAAGGTGGTATTTGGTTCCATAGGGCATCCTCCTTTCTGCACTTTTAGCATAGACGGCTTTGGCCCATTTATGATATAATAGCCTAAAAACAGTGGGAAAGGGGCTGGTTCCTATCTATATCGCAGACTTGCACATCCACTCCCGTTACGCCCGGGCCACCAGCCGGGACTGCGACGGACCCCATCTGGAGCTGTGGGCCCGGAAGAAGGGCATCGCCCTGCTGGGCACGGGGGATTTCACCCACCCGGGCTGGCGGGCTGAACTGGAGGAGCAGCTTGCCCCGGCGGAGGAGGGCTTCTACACCCTGAAGCCCCAGTACCGCCTGGAAGGGGGGCCGAAGGGGGAGACCCGGTTCGTGCTTTCCGGGGAGATCAGCTCCATCTACAAAAAGGACGGCCGGGTGCGCAAGGTACATAATGTGATCCTCCTGCCCGACTTTGACAGCGCCCGGAACCTTTCCGCCCGCCTGGAGGCCATCGGGAACCTGCACTCGGACGGGCGGCCCATTCTGGGCCTGGACAGCCGGGACCTGCTGGAGATCACTCTGGAGGCCTGCCCCCGGGCCCTCTTTATCCCGGCCCATATCTGGACGCCGCACTTTTCCCTTTTCGGCGCTTTTTCGGGCTTTAACACCGTGGAGGAGTGCTTTGGGGACCTGTCCCAGGAGATACACGCCCTGGAGACGGGGCTTTCCTCAGACCCGCCCATGAACTGGCGTGTCTCCCAGCTGGACGGGTACACCCTGGTGTCCAATTCCGACGCCCACTCCCCCCAGAAGCTGGGGAGGGAAGGGAACCTGCTGGACACAGAGCTATCTTACCCGGCCATGAAGCGGGCCATCGAGACCGGGGAGGGCTTTGGGGGCACATTGGAGTTTTTCCCGGAGGAGGGCAAGTACCACCTGGACGGCCACCGGGGTTGCGGGGTGGTGCTGACCCCCGGGGAGACCCAGGCCCTGGGTGGCCTGTGCCCCGTGTGCGGGAAGAAGCTGACCATCGGGGTGCAGCACCGGGTGGAGGACCTGGCCGACCGGGAGGAAGGCTATCGCCCGGAAAACGCCAAGCCCTTTGAGAGCCTCGCCCCCCTGCCGGAGGTCATCGGGGCCTCCTGCGGGGCTTCGGAAGGGGGAAAGAAGGTACAGGCCTGCTATGAAACCATGCTCAGGGAGCTGGGCCCTGAGTTTGAGATATTGCGCAAGACGCCCCTTTCCGACATCCGTCAGGTGGCGGGCCCCGCCGTGGCCGAGGGCATCCGCCGCCTGCGGCAGGGGCAGGTAGAGCGCAAGGCCGGGTTCGACGGGCAGTTCGGCTCGGTAATTCTGCTGACGCCCGGGGAGATCGAGGCCCTGCAGGGGCAGACCACCTTGTTTCAGTTGTACAGCCCTCAAAAAGCTGCGAAAAAGAAAGCGCCCCTCTCAAAGCCCAAGGGGGCGCCGAAGCCGAAGCCTGCCCCGGCCTCCCTCTTGCCCAACGAAGAACAGAGGGCCGCGGCCCAGGCAGTAGAGGCGGTGGTGGCAGTCATTGCCGGGCCCGGGGCGGGGAAGACCAAGACCCTCAGCGACCGGGTGGAGTTCCTTCTCACCCACAGGGGCGCGAAGGCCAGGGAGATCACGGCGGTGACCTTCACCCACCAGGCGGCGGAGGAGCTGCGGGGGCGGCTCTCCGCCAGGCTTGGGGGCAGGCGGGCGGTGTCCGGCATGACCATCGGCACCTTTCACAGCCTGTGCTGGCAGCTTTTGGGCCGGCCGGCCCTTCTCAGTGAAAGCGAGGCCCTGGGCCTTGCGGAAGGCCTTCTGGAGGGCCGGGGGCTGGGCCTGACGCCACGGCGGTTTTTGGAAGAAGTGTCCCGCCGGAAAAACGGCCTGGAGCCCAGGGAGGCCGCCGTGGACGAGGAGCTGCTGGCGCAGTACCGGGAGCGCATGGGCGGGCGGCTGGATTTTGACGACCTGCTGCTGCGGGCCCTGGAGACGGACCCGCCCGACCCCAGGCCCTTCACCCACCTGCTGGTGGACGAGTTCCAGGACTGCAACGGTCTGCAGTACCGGCTGGCCCTGCACTGGGCTCAGAGAGGGGAGACATTCTTTGTCATCGGCGACCCGGACCAGTCCATCTACGGCTTCCGGGGGGCGGTGGGCCGGTGCTTTGCGCGCCTAAGAGAGGACAGGCCCCAGACGCGGGAGATCCGCCTGACGCGGAATTACCGCTCCACCCCGGAGATCTTAGGGAGCGCCCTGGGCGTCATCTCCCACAACCCCGGGGGACCCCGGGCCCTTACGAGCGGGGCTCCCTCGGGGCCTAAGGTGCGCCTTTGCGCCGGGGGCGACGGGTTCTCGGAGGGGTGGTTCATGGCAAGGGAGATTGCCGCCATGGCCGGGGGCGTGGACATGCTGGGAGCCCGGGAGCGGGAGGGCTTTTACGCCTTTTCAGAGATAGCGGTGCTGTGCCGCACCCGCCGCCAGCTGGCCTTGCTGGAGCGCAGCCTAAGGCGGGAGGACATCCCCTGCATCATCGGCGGCCGGGAGGATTTTCTGGAGGAGGACGCCGTGGTGGGCACCCTAGCCTTTTTCCGCTGCCTGCTGGACCCCGCTGATGAATGCGCCCGGCAAAGCTGCTTGAAGCTTCTGTGGAACTGCCGCACGCCGCCCCAGGATTTTTTTGACAAGGTGGAGGCGTATACGCCCCGGCTGAAGGAAAAGCCCGAAAAGCTTTTGGAGGGCTGGGCGGCCCAGTGGCCCCAGGCCAAGGGGCTCCGGCGGCTGCAGAGCATGGCGGCGTTTTCCTCCAGCATAGGGGAGTTCACACAGCGGATGCTGCTGGGGGAGGAAGGCGACCTGCGCCGCCCCGCTGGGAAGGGCTACGCCTCCGGGGCGGTGTACCTGAGCACGCTGCACGGGGCCAAGGGCCTGGAGTTCCCGGTGGTGTTTCTGGCCGGGGTGGACAAGGGCACCCTGCCGCTGGAGTCTGCCAAGGGCGTAAACGATGTAGAAGAGGAGCGCCGCCTGCTCTACGTGGGCATGACCCGGGCCAAAAAGGAGCTTATCCTTCTGTCTTCCGGTGAGCCCTCGCCCTTTCTGGAGGAGCTTCCCCCGGAGCTTCTGGAAAGGGAAGCCATCCCCCAAAGGGAGAGGCCGGTGGAGCAGTTGAGCTTGTTTTGAAAAAAGAAAGCGCGCTGTAAAGGGAAATCCCTTGCGGCGCGCTTGTGCGTTCTTTTCTTTAAGTTACTCGCCCATCCAGTTTTTCACGATCTCCTTGGTGGAGCGCTCCATCTCCAGGGCGAAGTCAGAGGTGTATTTCCGCTTGCAGAAGGCGGCGGCCTTTTCGTCGTCGTAGTAGGCCGTCAGCTCTTCGTCGGTCAGGTCGTGGTAGGCGTTCTCAAAGACGATCATTTCCTTGGGGAACCGGCTGGTCTGCTTGCGGTCCTTCTGCAGCTGGGTGGGGTAGCCGAAGACCAGCATGGACACCGGGGCCACGAACTGGGGCAGATGAAAGGCCTTCTGGTGGGTCTCCCACTGTTCGATGATGTCCCCGATGTAGCAGGACCCCACGCCCAGGCTCTCGGCGGCCACGCAGGCGGCGTGGGCGGCTATGACCGTGTCGTTGGTGGCTAAGATCAGGTCGCTCATGCGGGGCTTGGGGGCCTCGCACCCGGCCTGGGCGAACTTGCGCACCCAGCGGCGGTAGTCGGCCAGGAACACCCAGACCATGGGGGCTGTTGGTCGCAGCTTTCGGCCAGCAGGTCCTTGAGCTTCTGGTCGGTGATGTCTAAAATAGAGTAGAGCATGGAGTTGCCCGCCGTGGGGGCGCGCATGGCCGCGGCCAGAATGGCCTCTTTCACGTCGGCGGGGATGGGCTTTTCCTCAAACTGGCGGACGGACTTGCGGTTCATCAGGACTTGGATGGTTTCATTCATAGGGGGCTTCCTTTCCCTTTCAAAATTTTCTTCCTTATTGTAGCACATTTGGCGCGCCGTGTAAATCGTGAAAAAAATAAGGGAGATTTTTGTAAAATATGCATTGCAAAAGCCGCCCCGGTAGAGTATAATCACCATAAGCCCGAAACCCTGCGAAAAAAACTAAGGAGAGTGCCATCATGAAGGTTGCTGTCATTGGCTGCGGCACCATCGCCAACGCCGCCCATATCCCCTCTTACATGAAGAACCCCCAGGCGGAGATCAAGTATTTCTGCGACATTATCCCCGAGCGCGCTGAGAAGGCCGTGAAGCAGTACGGCTGCGGCACGGCGGTGGTGGACTACCACCAGGTGCTTAGCGACCCCGAGATCGAGGCCGTGTCCGTCTGCACCCCCAACGACATGCACCCGGTCATCGCCATGGACGCCCTGCGGGCCGGGAAGAACGTGCTGTGTGAAAAGCCCGCCGCCCGCACCTACGCCGAGGCCCTGGAGATGCAGAAGGTGCAGCACGAGACCGGAAAGGTGCTGAACATCGGCGTGGTCAACCGCTTCAACGACGGCGTGAACCGCATCAAGGAGTACATCGACTCCGGCCGTTTGGGCCATATCCACCATGTGTACGCGAGCTTCCGGGCCCACCGTTCCATCCCCGGGCTGGGCGGGGCCTTTACCACCAAAGCCATTGCGGGCGGCGGCGCCCTTATCGACTGGGGCGTGCACTACCTGGACATCGTCATGTACTGCTGCGGCGACCCCACGGTCCACACTGTCACCGGCGAGGCCTTCTGCAAGCTGGGCAAGGATATGGAAGGCTATGTCTATAAAGACATGTGGGCCGGACCCCCCAAGTACGACGGCGTCTACGACGTGGATGATTCCGTCACCGGCATGATCCGCACCTCCGGCCCGGTCATCACCTTAAACGGCGCCTGGGCCCAGAACATTGGCGTGGCCGAGCAGTATATCGACTTCATGGGGGACAAGGCCGGCATCCGGCTGCAGTATGGTAAAGAGTTTACCCTTTACACCGTGGAAAACGGCGCTTTGGTGGAATACACCCCCCAGTACACCACCCGGGACATGTTCCAGAACGAGATCGACGCTTTCATCGACTGCGTGAAGACCGGGAAGAAGCTGCCCAGCCATATCGACACGGTGATCGTCACCGCACAGATGATGCAGGCCATTTACGATTCCTCTGAGCAGCACAGGGAGATCGTGCTCAACGGCTGACAATATTTATTGACAAAATAAGGAGAATTATTATGTATCCATTTTCTATCGGCGTCATGCTGGATTCTTTCCGCACGGACATGCTCACCGCCCTGAAGAAGGCCGCGGCCCTGGGGGCCAAGGGCATTCAGGTGTATGCCACAAGAGGGGAAATGTCCCCGGAAAAGATGACAGGGGACAAGCGCAGGGAATTCTTGAAGGCTGTAAAGGATAACGGCCTTACAGTCTCCGCCCTGTGCGGCGACCTGGGCAAGGGGTTTGTGAACACTGAGCTGAACCCCGGGCTCATCGAGCAGTCCAAGCGCATTCTGGACCTGGCAAAGGACCTGGAGACAGACGTGGTCACTACCCACATCGGCGTGGTGCCCGAAGACCCCGCCCATCCCCGGTACGCCGTCATGCAGGAGGCCTGCGGGAAGCTGGCGGCCTATGCGGATTCTATGGAGGCCCACTTCGCCATTGAGACCGGCCCCGAGAAGGCTGCCACCCTCAAGGGCTTTTTGGACGGGCTGCACTCCACGGGCGTGGCGGTGAACCTGGACCCGGCCAACTTCGTCATGGTCACCGGGGACGACCCGGTGCAGGCGGTGTATACCTTGAAGGACTACATCGTGCACACCCACGCCAAGGACGGCCGCCGTCTGGCCGTGCGGGACCCGGAGGTGCTCTACGGCATGGTGGAGGCGGAAATGCTCAATGACCCCTCCTACATCGAGCTGCCCCTGGGCGAAGGGGACGTGGATTTCCCCAACTACCTGAAGGCCCTTCACGAGATCGGCTTCACGGGCTTCCTCACCATCGAGCGCGAGGTGGGCGACGACCCCGAGGGGGACATCGGGCTGGCTGTGAAATTCCTGGAAAACTTAATAAAATAACAAATGCGCAGAAACGCAACGGAGGATGGGAACATGGAGGAAGCTTCACCTAAAAACCCCCTGCTGAAGATCGGCGAGGGCGGCATCAAGAAATTTTTAACGATCAACGCAGGGGTGTTCCTGCTTTCCCTGGGGGTCTACTTTTTCAAGTTCCCCAATAACTTCACCACCGGCGGCGTCAGCGGCCTGTCCATCTTGCTGGGCCGCCTGATCCCCATCCCGGCCATGTCGCCCGCCACGCTCATGTCGGCCATCAATATTGCGCTGCTGGTAGTGGGGTTCATCTTCCTGGGCACCGATTTCGGCTTCTGGACGGCCTACTGCAGCATCCTGTTCTCCTTTGAGACGTGGCTTTTCGAGAGGATATTCCCCATGGAGCGGCCCTTTACCGACCAGCCCCTTCTGGAGCTGTGCTTTGCCATCATGCTGCCGGCGGTGGGCTCGGCCCTGCTCTTTAACAGCAACGCCTCCAGCGGGGGCACGGACATCGTGGCCATGATATTAAAAAAGTACACGGCCCTTACGGATATCGGCAAGGCCCTCTTTGTCAGCGACAGCCTCATCGCCCTGTCCTCCTGCTTTATCTTTGGCATGAAGACGGGCCTGTTTTCCCTGCTGGGCCTGTTTTTGAAGGCTTTTGTGGTGGATTCCGTCATAGAAAGCATCAATCTGTGCAAGTTTTTTGCCATTGTCACCACAAAGCCCCAGGAGATCTGCGACTACATCATCAAGGACCTGGGCCACAGCTCTACGGTCATAGACGCCATGGGCGCCTACACCCAGGCGGACTGTAAAGTGGTCCTCATTGCCTGCCGCCGGGGCGAGGCCGTGCGCCTGCGGCAGAAGTGCAAGAGCATCGACCCCAAGTCCTTCATGTTCATCACCAACACCAGCGAGATCATCGGAAAGGGTTTCCGCACGGTCTGACGGCGGGAAGAAGGGGAGGGTCCCATGGAAAACGCGTATAAGGACGAATTTACCGGCATCTTCAAGGAGCACGTGGCCCGGGACGGTGGAGAAAAGCTGCTTTCCTGGCTTTCCGGCACGGACTTCTTCACGGCCCCGGCCAGCACAAAGTACCACTGTGCCTGCGAGTCGGGCCTGGTCATGCACAGCCTGAACGTCTACAAGGTGCTGCGGGCCAAGTACTTCGAGGAGGGGGACAGCGAGGAGAGCTTCGCTCTGTGCGGGCTGCTGCACGACGTGTGCAAGGCGCAGTTTTATAAGGCATCCACCCGCAACGTGAAAAACGACGAGACCGGCCAGTGGGAGAAAAAGCCCTTCTACATGGTAGAGGACGCCTTCCCCTACGGGCACGGGGAGAAATCGGTGTATCTGGTAGAGCGCTTCGTGCGCTTGAAGCCCGCCGAAGCCATGGCCATCCGCTGGCATATGGGCGGGTTTGACGACTCTGTAAAGGGCGGGGGCTTTGCACTCAGCACGGCCTTTGACCGCTGCCCGCTGGCGGTGAAGCTCCATCTGGCCGACCTGGAGGCCACGTACCTGCGCGAGCACGGCACCTCGGAGATGCGGCGCTGATTTTTGGGGAAAGGGGGGCGTGTATGGACGCCATCGCGGCCTTCGGGCTCACAAAGCAATACGCGGGGCGCACGGTGCTGCAGGGGATGAACCTGCAGGTGAAGCCCGGCAGCGCCATGGCCTGCGCCGGTAAGGAGGGCTCGGGGAAGACCACCCTTATCCGCCTGCTGTGCGGGCTGTGCAGGCCCACGGCGGGGGACTGCTCGGTTTTGGGGCTTTCCCCGGCCTTTGAGATGGCGAAGCTCCACGGGGTGATGGGGGCGGTGCTGGAGACAGCGCCCCTTTACGGCGCCATGACCTTGTCGGAAAACCTGCTGTTTTTCGCGGGCCTGCACGGCATGGACACAAACGACGCCCTGGAGCGCTCCTCCTTTCTGCTGCACCGGCTGGACATCTGGGAGTATCGGGACGAAAAGGCGGCCTCTTTGCCCACCGGCGTGGCCCGGCGGGCCAGCCTGGCCCGGGCGCTGATGCACTCCCCCCGGGTGCTGCTCATGGACGAGGCGGCCCGGGGCCTGGACCCGGACACCGCGGAGATCGTGCGGGAGCTTTTGCGCTATCTGGTGCGGGAGGAGGGCATCGCCCTGCTGCTGGGCACCCGGAACATGTGGTACGCCGAAAAGGTCTGCGACAATTTCTCTTTGATGCTGGACGGCGTGCTCATAGCCCGGGGGGACAAGGAGATCCTGCGCAAGGGGGCGGGGGTGCGCTTTCGGGCGGCGCTGCGGCTGGCCGGGGGGGAGGAAGCGCCCCCTGGGTTCCGGCTGCAGGAGGGGCTGTGGCAGAAGGAAATCGACTCGGAAAAAGAAATGCCCGCCATTATTTCCGGGGCGGTGGGGCAGGGGAAGAGCCTTTATGAGGCAAAGCTTCTGCGCCCGCCCTTGGATGAGATCTACCGGGCCTATCTGGCCGGGGGCAGAAGAAGGGAGGGGGCCTATGAGCAGCCGGCCGGACCGGAGCCAAAGGACAAGCCCGCAGAGGGCGGAGACGGCGGAAAAGAAGCCTAGGCGCGTTTTTTCCTCGTCAGAGATCATTCTAGTAAAAAAAGACCTGGGGGCCATATGGGGCCGCCGGGGCGTGCGGGCCCTGCTGATGTTGGTCCCTCTTTTGCTGGCGGTGGTGGTGCCGGTGGTGTACTTCGCGGCCATCTCCCTGACGCCCATGCCACCCGGGGCCCGGGTGCCGGAGGGCGTTTGGGCCCTGCTGCCCGAGTTCGAGGGGAAGCTGGAGTACCGGCAGGCCTGGATAGAAGCCTTCACCACGCTTCTGTGTCCCATGCTGTTTTTGTGCGTGCCGCTGCTCACCGGGGCGGTGTCTTCCTCCTGCGCGTTCATGACGGAGAAGGAGGAGGGCACCCTGGAGACGCTTTTGCTCTCCAGCATGGAGGCCCGGTCGGTGTTCAGCGCCAAGATCACCTGCTGCACGCTTTTGTCGGTTTTCCTGTCTTTAGCGGCTTTCGCGGCCTTTTTCCTCACGGTGACGGTGGTGGACATCCTCACCGGCGCGCCCTTTTTCCTGCGCATAGACTGGCTGGTGACGGTGTTCCTGCTGATGCCCTCCCTGTCCATGTTCTCCGTGGTGTTCATCAGCTTCATCATGACGCGGGCCCGCAGTACGGGGGAGGCCATGCAGACGGTGGGGTATCTCATCCTGCCGGTGGCGGCGCTGTACCTGGTGCAGTTCACCGGGGCCTTCCGGCTCCATTGGACGGTGCTGCTGGCCGTGGCTGCTGTGCTGGCCGTGGCGGCGGTGATCCTCTATAACATCTCCGCCCAGAAATTCCAGCCGGAAAAGCTCTTTGCCCAGCAGCCGGAGGACGGGGCCCCTTGACAAACCCCGGGAGATTTGGTACATTAACGGGAGAGCCCTATCATATTGAAACCGAAAGGATGGTCTATATGGAAATTCATTACACACCAAAAGGGGTGTGCTCCCGCAGCATCGATATCGTGGTGGAGGACGGGGTCATCCAGTCCGTGAAGTTCACCGGCGGCTGCAGCGGCAACACCCAGGGCGTGGCCGCTTTGGCCCAGGGCATGAAGGTGCAGGATTACATCGACCGCTGCAAGGGCATCCGCTGCGGAAGCAAGGGGACCTCCTGCCCGGATCAGTTGGCAAACGCTTTGGCGGAGGCCCTGGGGGCATAACCGTAAAAAAGAGAAAGGGCGCCGGCCCCCTCTGGGAGGGAGCGGCGCCCTTTTTTGCGCCCCTGCGGGGGCGCCTGGGAGTTAGCAGCAGCTGTTGCAGCCGCCGTTGCAGCCGTTGTTGCAGCCGCAGTCATTGTTGTAGCCGCCGAACCCGCCGCAGCCACCGCAGCACAGAAGGATGAGAACGATGATGATGATCCAAGAGCAACCTCCGTTACACATTGAAGAACGCCTCCTTTCATTTACACTCTATCTTATGGCAGGGGAGGAAAAGTGTGACAGGGGGGCAAAATTTTTTTCTTTTGGCCCTTGACAAACGGCAAAAAGGTGTTATACTTAAAGTCAAAGAAAGTCAAAGACAAAATGGAGATGAAAAGGAATGCGCATCAGCGACAGCGTGGCGAACTACATCTTACAGCTTCTCAATGAGACCAACGGCATCGCCGAGATACAGCGCAACGAGCTGGCAAGCTTTTTGGGCTGCGTGCCCAGCCAGATCAATTATGTGCTGACTTCCCGCTTCACCCCGGAGCAGGGCTACCTGGTGGAGAGCCGGCGGGGGGGCGGCGGGTATATCCGCATCACCCGGCTGCAGCTTTCCACGGCGGACATGATCATGCACATCATAAACGCCGTGGGGGACTCCCTGGACGCCGCCACGGCCCGGGCCATGACCATGAACATGGTGCAGAATTCCGTGCTGGACCCCCGGGCGGCGGAGCTGATACAGGCCGCCGTATCGGAAAAGACCCTGGCCGCCGTGCCCCGGGAGCTGCGGGACACAGTGCGAGCCGCCATCTACAAAAACATGCTGCTGGTAACACGCACGTAAGGAATATATTTTTATTTGAGAACAGGAGGCTTTTTTATGATCTGTCAGGCTTGCGGACAAAAAACCGCTACCACCCATATCAAGACCACCGTAAACGGCAAGCTCACCGAGATATACCTGTGCCCCGACTGCGCCCGGGAGCAGGGCTACGCCCATCTCTTTGAAGACTGGGGCTTCGGCAGCCTCATGAGCGGCCTGCTGGGGGGCGGCGCGCCGGGGCGCCAGGTGCAGCGGTGCCCCGCCTGCGGGCAGAGCTTCGAGGAGATCTCCCGTAGCGGCAAGATCGGCTGCGCGGAGTGCTACAAGACCTTCCGGGCACAGCTTCTGCCCATGATACAGCGGGTGCACGGCACGGCCCGCCACAAGGGCAAGGTGCCTGGGGGCTCGGCCCTGCAGATTGTGGACACCAACAAGCAGATGGTGGCGGTAGAGCTGAGCCCCATAGAGGAAAAGAAACGGCTGCTGCAGAAGGCCGTGGAGGCCCAGGATTTCGAGCGGGCGGCCGTGCTGCGGGACGAAATAAAGGAACTGGAGAAGGATCAATAGAAAGGGGAGGCCGTTATGAAATGGTATGAGAAAGCAGGCCCCAGCGGGGACGTAGTTTGCAGCACACGGGTGCGCCTGGCCCGGAACCTCAGGCCCTACCCCTTCCCGGGGCGGGCCAGCCTGGAGCAGAAGGAGGAGATCAAAAGGAAGGTGCGGGACGCGCTGCTTTCGGGCAACAGCATCCTGTCGAAGGAGTTCCGCTTCCTGCCCCTGGAGGAGATGGGCGAGGAGACCGCCGTCTCTCTGGTAGAGCGGCACATTGTCAGCCCGGAGTTCATCGCGGACCGGCAGGGGAAGGGCGTATTGATCTCAGAGGACGAAAGCGTGTCCATCATGATAAACGAGGAGGACCACCTGCGCATACAGGTGCTGCGGGAGGGGCTCTCCTTAAAGGAGGCCGCCGAGACCGCCGACCGGCTGGATACGCTCTTGAGCGAGACCCTGCCCTTTGCCTTTGACCCGGAGTTCGGCTACCTGACCCAGTGCCCCACCAACCTGGGCACCGGCATGCGGGCGTCCTTCATGCTGCACCTGCCCGCCCTGCAGGAGAGCGGCTCTATGGGCCGCATTTCGGCGAACCTCTCGAAGCTGGGGCTGACCCTGCGGGGCACCTACGGGGAGGGCACCAAGGTCACCGGGGCCCTGTACCAGCTTTCGAACCAGATCACCCTGGGGCTCAGCGAAAACGAGGCCATAGAGAATTTGAGCGCCATCGCCGGGCAGCTCATAGATGAGGAGCGCAGGCTGCGAAAACAAATGGGGAAGAATCTGCTGCTGCAGGACAAAATAACAAGGGCGGCGGGGCTTCTGGGCAGCGCCCGGATGCTCTCTACCGGGGAGTTTATGGAGCTTCTGTCTTACGTGCGCTTCGGCGTGGCGGAGGGCATGCTCAGGGGCGTCTCCCCGGAGGAGCTCAATACCCTGTCCATCCACGCCCAGCCCGCCACGCTCATGGCCCAGGAAAAGCAGGCCCTCACGGAAAACCAGCGGGACGCCCTGCGGGCCCGGCTGGCCCGGCAGGTGTGCGGGAAGCTGGAACCGGCTATAGAATAGAAAACCATAGAGAAAGAAAAGACCCCTTGAAAGGAGCGAATGCGTTATGGAATACCGTTTCAATGGATTTACCGAAAAGGCCAACAAGGCCCTGAACCTGGCCGTAGAGGCCGCCCAGGACTTAGGCCACGACTATATCGGCAGCGAGCACCTGATGCTGGGCCTGCTGCGGGAGGGCAGCGGCGTGGCCTACACGGTGCTGAACAAATTGGGTGTAACGGCGGAGGGGTACGAGAAGCTCATCCGGGAGCGCATCGGCTCGGGCCCCGAGACTCTGCTCTCCCCGGAGGCCTTTACGCCCCGGACCAAGCAGATCTTACAGGTAGCGGCCATGGCCGGAGCCCGGCTGCACACGGCCTATGTGGGCACCGAGCACCTGCTCATCGCCATCATGCAGGACGAAAGCTGCTATGGCATCCGCTTCCTAAAGATATTGGGCGTGGACCCGGACCGGGTGGTAGGGGAGCTTTCGGCCCTTTTGAGCAACACCGCCTTTTCCGGCGGGGAGGGCGGCCGCCCCGCCGGCCGGGAGGGGAAGCCCTCGGGCAAGGCCCTGGAGCAGTTTGGCCGGGACCTGACGCAGCTTGCCGCCCAGGGAAAGATCGACCCGGTGATCGGACGGCAGACGGAAATCGAGCGGGTGGTGCAGATCCTCTCCCGCCGTACCAAGAACAATCCGGTGCTTATTGGCGAGCCCGGGGTGGGCAAGACCGCTGTGGCCGAGGGCCTGGCCCTGAAAATCCACGCGGGGGACGTGCCTGAGACCTTGAAAAACAAGCGCCTGATCTCCCTGGACCTGACCGGCATGGTGGCCGGTGCCAAGTACCGGGGCGACTTCGAGGAGCGCATCAAGGCCGCCATCGACGAGGTGAAGGCCGACGGCAGCGTGATCCTCTTTATCGACGAGCTGCACACCATCATCGGCGCGGGCTCGGCGGAGGGCTCGGCGGACGCAGCCAACATCTTAAAGCCCGCCCTGGCCCGGGGGGATTTCCAGGTCATCGGCGCCACCACCATCAACGAGTACCGCAAGCACATCGAGAAGGACGCCGCCCTGGAGCGCCGCTTCCAGCCCGTCACCGTGGGGGAGCCTACCGAGGAGGAGGCCGTGGAGATCCTGCAGGGCCTGAAGGACCGCTACGAGGCCCACCACAAGGTGCAGATCACCGACGCGTCCATCGACGCGGCTGTAAAGCTCTCGGCCCGCTATATCGCCGACCGCTTCCTGCCCGACAAGGCCATCGACCTAGTGGACGAGGCGGCTTCTCGTGTAAGGCTGCGCACCTTTACAGCGCCAGAAGACCTCCAGAACCTGGAGAAGCAGATCAAAGACGCGGAGATCGACAAGGCCGCGGCCATCAACTCCCAGGACTTCGAGCGGGCGGCTTCTCTGCGGGATAAGCAGAAGGAGCTGCAGGAGCAGCTGGAAAAGGCCAAGGACGAGTGGGCCGCCAAAAACGAGCGCAGCAACAGCGTAGTCACCCCGGAGGACATCGCGGACATCGTCTCCATGTGGACGGGGGTGCCGGTATCTCAGCTGACGGAGGAGGAGAGCCAGCGGCTTCTGCGGCTGGAGGAGACGCTGCACCAGCGGGTCATCGGCCAGGAGGAGGCCGTGACGGCCATCGCAAAGGCCATACGCCGGGGCCGGGTGGGGCTCAAGGACAAGAACCGGCCCATCGGTTCCTTCATCTTCCTGGGGCCCACGGGCGTGGGCAAGACCGAGCTGTGCAAGGCATTGGCGGAGGCCATGTTCGGGGACGAAAAGGCCATGGTGCGTTTCGACATGTCAGAGTATATGGAAAAGCACACGGTGTCCCGGCTGGTGGGGTCGCCCCCCGGCTATGTGGGCTTCGACGAGGGCGGGCAGCTCACCGAGGCCCTGCGGCGCAAGCCTTATTCCGTAGTGCTCTTTGACGAGATCGAGAAGGCCCACCCGGACGTGTTCAACATCCTCCTGCAGATACTGGAGGACGGCCGGGTCACGGACTCCCAGGGGAAGACCGTGGACTTCAAAAACGCCGTGATCATTATGACGTCAAACGTGGGCGCGAGGCTCATCACCGAGAAGCAGAACACCCTGGGCTTTGCCCAGAGCAGCGGGGAGAGCCGGGACTTTGAGAAGATCAAGGAACTGGTCATGGGCGAGCTGAAAAACCTCTTCAAGCCCGAGTTCTTAAACCGCGTGGACGACATCATCGTGTTCCACAAGCTCTCCAAGGAGGACACCGCCCAGATCGCGGAGAAGATGCTGGAGACACTCAGGGGCAAGCTTCGTGAGATGGATATCCAGCTGGACTTCACCCCTGAAGCCGTGGCCGCCCTGGCCGAAAAGGGCTACGACCCCCTCTATGGGGCCCGCCCTCTGCGCCGGGTCATCCAGAGCGACATCGAGGACCCCGTCTCTGAGCGCATGCTGGAGGGCGCCGTGGCCGCCGGAAAGCGCTACACCTGCGGGTACACAGACGGGAAGTTTGTGATAGAGGAGAAAAAAGAATAAAGGGAAGGGCCCCTGCCAGCGCGGCGGGGGCCCTCTTTCTCTCTAAAATTTCGTCGCCACCCGCTTCTCGCACCCTTCCGGGGAGTAGACGAACTCCTCCATGTGCTCCCCCTTAAAAAAGTAGGCGGGGGGCGCGGGCTTTGCGGGGGAGGCCTCGAAGGTCTCGATGATGATGAGCTTGATCTTCATGCGCGAGGGCAGGATGCTCTTGATGAACACGCTGGCCTGCTGGCCGGGGAAGATGTTCTCCTTGAGTTCCGCCAGGCCCGCCAGATTGGGGGTGAGCTCTACAAAGACCCCGTAGCTCTCCATGCTGCGGATGATGCCGCCCACGGTCTCCCCGGCGTGGAAGGCGCAGGCGTTTTCCTCCCAGGTGCCCAGCAGCTCCTTGTGGCTCAGGGTCACCCGGCCGCCCTCCCGGGATTTCACCACGGCCTTGATGTCCATGCCGGGCAGGAAGCGCTCCTTGGGGTGCTCGATGCGGGAGACGGAGATGGAGTCGATGGGCAGAAGGGACACCACCCCGCAGCCGATGTCCGCGAAGACCCCAAAGGGCTCTATGTGGGTCACCCGGGCGTCGATCACGTCCCCGGGCGTCAGGGCGTCCAGGTAGGCGGCGCGGCACATTTCCTGGGCCTCCCTGCGGGAGAGCAGGGCGGTGATGCGGCCCTCCCTGTCCCGGGTGAAGTCCCGCACCACAAAGCACACCGGGCGGTTCACCCGGGAGATCACGGCGATATCCCGCACGGTGCCCTCCCGTATGCCCAGGGCCCCTTCCTCCCGGGGGATGATGCCCTTCATGCATTTTAGGTCTACGATGAGATCGTGGCCGCTGTTGCACATGAGGGCCCGGCCCTCTAAGATCTTCCCCTCCCGCATGGCCTCGGCCAGGGCCGCCGGGGAGCTGAGGGCGGCTTTGTTTTCAAAGGTGTCCAGCAAAGTGCCTTCTGGGTAAAAGCGCATATTTTTCGTTCCCTTCTTCCATGTTTTTCCATTGGTGCATTCCAGAAAAACATATGCGAAAGCCCCGGTAAAAATGCTCCTCTCACATAAGGGGTTGCATATTCTGGAAAGATGCGCTAAAATAGAGGACAAGCTTGCTATAAAGGAGGACTTTTTTTGCGTAAAAGAATTTTGGCCCTGGCCGCCGGGCTTCTGATGCTGAGCCTCACCGCCTGCGGCGCGGGGAATACCGGCAGCAGCACATCGGGCGAGTCCGCTTCCAAGGCGGCGAAGGTTATCGGCACCACG
>CANRZD010000010.1 GCA_947644325.1 uncultured Clostridia bacterium | reverse complement strand
CCGGTCGATCTTCCCCAAATCAGCCCAAGACTCCAGGCACTGGCTAAAAATTTACAACAAGGTAAGGCCGAAGGCCGTGTAGGGCGCGCCCCCGGGCGCCAGCCCGGTCGATCTTCCCCAAATCAGCCCAAGACTCCAGGCACTGGCTAAAAATTTACTACAAGGTAAGGCCAAAGGCCGTGCAGGGCGCGCCCCCGGGCGCTTGCCCGGAGGGCGCCAGCCCGGTTGATTTTCCACCTGTTCCGTGCTATGATAACATTGAATAAAAAGGGGGTCTTTGAAATGTCCCAGCAAAAACCGGCCTTTTCCACGGCGGCCACCGCCCGGCATATCCTGGTCTGCCTGCTGCTTTTCCTGGCGGGGGACCTGCTCTCCTCCTTGGCCCTCGACCTGCTCTTCGCGGTGGCCCGGCCCCCTGCCCCCTGGCTGTACCAGCTGCCCCGGGCCCTGGGGGCGCTGGCCCTCACCTGGGCGCTGTTCCGGCTCTATGCCGCCAGGGGGCTGCGGCTGGGGATGGCGGAGTTCGGCGTCACCTTTTCCCTCCGGGGCTGGGCGGTGGCGGCTTCGGTGCTGCTCCCGGTCCTTGTGGCGGCCGCCTTTCTGCCCCTGGGGGAGGTCTCGGTCACCCGTGGCGGGCCGGGGGAGGTGCTGGGGACGCTGGCTGTCTCCCTGGCCTTCGCCCTCAAGGCCGGCGTCACCGAGGAACTGCTGTTCCGTGGCTTCCTGATGAAGCTGGTGGACTGGCGGTGGGGAAAGCGGGCCGCCATCCTGCTGCCCTCGGTGCTGTTCGCCTCCGCCCACCTGTTCCAGCTGGGCAGCGCCGGCCCCGGGGAGGTGCTGCTGCTGGTGCTTGGCGGCTCCCTGGTGGGGATCATGTTCTCCCTGGTGGCGGACCGGAGCGGCTCGGTGAGCAACAGCGTCCTGATGCACACCCTCTGGAACCTGGTGATGGCCACCAGCCTCCTGCACATCACCCCCGCCGGGGAGACCTACGGCTCCCCCGTGTTCTCTCTCATCATCCCCGACGGCCCCCTCCTCCTCACCGGCGGCAGCTTCGGGGCGGAGACCTCGGCCATCGCCATGGCGGGGTACGCCGCCGTCTGCTGCCTGGCCCTGGTAAAGGGCGCAAATCACAGATAAGGAGCGACCGGATATGCAAGACCTTGGAGCCATCCTGGCGGAAAACCCCATCATCGCCGCCGTGAAGGATGACAGCGGCCTGGAGGCGGCCCTCCTCACCGAATGCCGGGTCATCTTCCTGCTTTACGGCAACGTGTGCAGCGTGGGGGGACTGGTGGACCGGATCAAAACCGCCGACAAGCTGGCCATGGTCCACATCGACCTTGTCGACGGCCTTTCCAGCAAGGACGTGGCGGTCATGTTCCTGCGGCAGAACACCCGGGCGGACGGGGTCATCAGCACCAAGCCCGCCATTGTCAAGGCCGCCAAGGAGCAGGGGCTGCTGGCCGTCCAGCGGTTCTTCCTGCTGGATTCCCTGGCCCTTGCCAACTTCCAGAAGTACGCCGAGACCGACGTGGCGGACATGATCGAGATACTCCCCGCCACCATGCCCAAGATCATCCGCAAGATCACCGCCAGCTGCCGCCTGCCTGTCATCGCCGGGGGCCTTATCACCGACAAGGAGGACATCCTCCTGGCCCTCCAGAACGGGGCCACTGCGGTGTCCTCCACCAACCGGGCGGTCTGGAGCCTGTAAAGGGAGGGACACGCCCGATGGACCAGCAACTCAGCTTTGGGGGGAGCGGCGCTTCCCAGCCCCTTCCCGCCCGGCTGCGGCCCCGGACCATCGACGAGGTGGTGGGCCAGCAGCATCTTTTGGGGGAGGGGATGGTGCTGCGCCGCATCATCCAGCAGGACATGGTCTCCTCCATGATCTTCTGGGGGCCGCCGGGGGTGGGCAAGACCACCCTGGCCCACGTCATCGCCAACCACACCCGGGCCACCTTCATCGACTTTTCCGCCGTCACCAGCGGCATCAAGGAGATACGGGGGGTGATGCAGCAGGCGGAGGACAATCGCCGCTTCGGGGAAAAGACCATCGTCTTTGTGGACGAGATCCACCGCTTCAACAAGGCCCAGCAGGACGCCTTCCTGCCCTTTGTGGAGCGGGGCAGCATCGTGCTCATCGGCGCCACCACTGAGAACCCCTCTTTCGAGGTAAACGCCGCCCTTTTGTCCCGGTGCCGGGTGTTCGTGCTGCAGGCCCTTTCGGTGGAGGAGCTGGTGGGCCTCTTGAAGCGGGCCCTCACAGACCCCCGGGGCTTTGGGGGCCAGCAGGTGGACATTGCGGAGGAGATGCTGGGGGCCATCGCCACCTTCGCAAACGGTGACGCCCGCACCGCCCTGGGCACCCTGGAGATGGTGGTCCTAAACGGCCGCCGGGAGGGGGGCAGGGTCACGGTCACGGAGGAAATACTGGAACAGTGCGTGAACCGGCGCTCCCTGCTCTACGACAAGAACGGCGAGGAGCACTATAACCTCATCTCCGCCCTGCACAAGTCCATGCGCAACAGCGACCCGGACGCCGCCGTCTACTGGCTCGCCCGGATGCTGGAGGCCGGGGAGGACCCCCTGTATGTGGCCCGGCGGCTCATCCGCTTTGCCAGCGAAGACGTGGGCCTGGCGGACCCCCGGGCCCTGGAGCTGTGCGTGGCCGCCTATCAGGCCAGCCACTTCATCGGCATGTCAGAGTGCACCGTGAACCTGACCCAGGCCGTGGTGTACCTGTCGGTGGCGCCCAAATCAAACGCCCTGTATAGGGCCTACGAGTCGGCCAAAAAGGACGCCATGAAGATGCTGGCCGAGCCCGTGCCTTTAGTCATACGCAACGCCCCCACCCGGCTCATGAAGGACCTGCACTACGGGGAGGGCTACCAGTACGCCCACGACACAGAGGAGAAGCTGACGGACATGCAGTGCCTGCCCGATTCCCTCTTGGGCCGGGAATACTACACCCCCACCACCCAGGGGGTGGAGGGCCGGGTGAAGGAGCGGCTGGAGAAAATAAAAGCCTGGAAGGAGAAGCATCATGGAGCTCAGTAAAATATTAACGAAAGCGGAAAAGATCGTGCGGGAGGACGGGGCCATGATCAGGGGCCTTTCCCACCCCCGGGTCTACTCCAAAGAGGGCCACGCCAATTTCGTCACAGAGGCGGACCTTGCCTCCCAGAAATTCCTGCTGGAGCGGCTGGGGCCCTTGCTGCCCGGGGCCCATTTCTTCGCCGAGGAGAAGGAGCAGAATGAGCTTCTCCCCGGCTACAACTGGGTCATCGACCCCATAGACGGCACCACCAACTTCATGCGGGGCTACCGGCCCTGCGCGGTCTCCGTGGGGCTCGTAAAGGACGGGGAGGGGGTCATGGGCCTGGTGTACGACGTGTGGGCCCATGAGCTCTTCACCGCCGTAAAGGGCGGGGGCGCCTTCTGTAACGGCGAACCCATAGAAGCGGGGCAGGCCCCCATGGAAAACGCCCTCATCGCCTTCGGCACCTCCCCCTATTACCGGGAGCGGGCCGAGGCCACCTTTGCCGCCGTGAAGGAAGTTTTCCTGCTTTGCGGGGACATGCGCCGCTCGGGCTCGGCGGCACTGGACCTGTGCTATGTGGCAGCGGGCCGGTGCGACGGGTTCTTCGAGTCCGTCCTGTCCCCCTGGGACTTCTGCGCCGCCTCTGTGATACTGAGAGAGGCCGGGGCCCAGTTGAGCCCCCTTGACTACAGCCGCCCCTCGGTTGTGGTGGCGGGAAGCCCCCGGGTGTTTGCAGAGCTTTCGGCCGTCACGATGCGCCATTTTTCTGCCCTGTGACAGTTGACAAGGGGAAGGGCCGGTGCTATAATAAAGAAAAGCTGAATAGATCCTTATCAAGAGAGGCGGAGGGACAGGCCCTGTGATGCCCGGCAACCTGTGGCGCAAGCTGCAAGGTGCCAATTCCTGCGGTGTAAACCGAAAGATGAGGCGGTAGAAGGGCCCTCGTTTTTCGAGGAGCCCTTTTCTTGATTCGGGGTCCAAAGGCTTGAAAAATTTTCTGAAAGGGGCAAAATTTTATGAAGCTGTTTACTTCCGAATCTGTCACCGAGGGCCACCCCGACAAGGTGTGCGACCAGATTTCCGACGCGGTTTTGGACGCCATTCTGGAGAAGGACCCGGGGGCCCACGTGGCCTGCGAGACCACGGCCACCACCGGCATCATCCACGTGATGGGGGAGATCGCCACCACCTGCTATGTGGACATCCCCGCCGTGGTGCGGGAGGTGGTCAAGGGCATCGGCTATGACGACCCGGCCTGCGGCTTTGACGGCAACACCTGCGGCGTTATGACCTCTATCGACGCCCAGTCCCCGGACATCGCCATGGGCGTCAACGAATCTTTAGAAGCCAAAAACGGCGAGACCGACGAGAACAGCCTCATCGGCGCCGGGGACCAGGGCATGATGTTCGGCTTCGCCTGCGACGAGACCCCGGAGTACATGCCTTTGGCCATCTCCCTGTCCCACAAGCTGGCTAAGCAGCTGGCCACTGTGCGCAAGGACGGCACCCTCAAGTACCTGCGGCCCGACGGCAAGACCCAGGTCACCGTGGAGTACGACGGGGACGAAGTGAAGCGCATCGAGGCCATCGTCATCTCCACCCAGCACGACGAGGGCGTGAAGCTGGAGAAGCTGAAGAAGGACATGGTAAAGTATGTCATCAAGCCCATCGTGCCCGCCGGCCTCGTTGACCAGCAGACCCGCATCTACATCAACCCCACCGGGCGCTTCGTCATCGGCGGGCCCGTAGGGGACAGCGGCCTTACCGGGCGCAAGATCATCGTGGACACCTACGGCGGCTACGGCCGCCACGGGGGCGGGGCCTTCTCCGGCAAGGACCCCACCAAGGTGGACCGCTCCGCCGCCTACGCCGCCCGGTGGGTGGCAAAGAACATCGTGGCCGCGGGCCTTGCGAAAAAGTGCGAGGTAGAGCTTGCCTACGCCATCGGGGTGGCCCGGCCCGTGTCCATTATGGTGGACACCTTCGGCACCGGCACTGTCTCTGACGAGGCGCTGAGCGACGCCGTGCGCAAGGTCTTTGACCTGCGGCCCACGGCCATCATCAAGGAGCTGGACCTGCGCCGCCCCATCTACCGGCAGCTGGCCGCCTACGGCCACATGGGCCGGGAGGACCTGGGCGTGGCCTGGGAGAAGACCGACCGCATCGACGCCTTGCTGGAGGCTGTGAAATAAGAAACGCGGACTTTCTTAGGGAGCGTCTTACTGAAAAGGGCGCTCCCTTTTCATGCACGCAGGGCCCCGCCTTCGCATAGGATGGCGTTAAGGGGGTGCGGTATGAATATACTTCTGTGCGCGGCCGGGGCCGTGCTGATGATCTTAGGGGCGGCGGAGCTCTGCCGCCTTGTGGTCTTCTGGGCCACAAAGCCCATAGAAGGGGGAAGACTGGCCCTTCTCGTCTTCCCTCAGGGCGCGGAGGACTGCGAGGCCCTGGTGCGGGCCGCCGCCGAGCGGGCCCGGTGGATGGGCGGGGGCTGCGGCCTTATTTGCGTGCTGCCGGAGGAAACCCCGGAGCTTCTTTCCATCTGCCGGTTCCTGCGGCTGCGGTACCCGGAAATGAGGGTTTGCAAAAGGGAAGAATTGGTGTATGATAGTATAAAGGACGAAAACGGGCAGGAGGGACGGTAATTTGGCGGAAAACGGGCTTTTGGAGCTTACGGGCACGGTAGAGCACGTGGTCTACCACAACGACAAGAACCAGTACACCGTGCTGGAGATGGCCGCGGGGGAGGAGAGGGTCACGGTGGTGGGGGCCTTCCCCTTTGTCAGCGAGGGGGAGGAGCTGCAGGTCTACGGCGCCTGGGACACCCACCCCTCCTTCGGGGAGCAGTTTAAGGCCACGGCCTTTGAGCGGGCGCGCCCGGCCACGGCGGCCGCCATGCTCAAGTACCTTTCCTCCGGGGCGGTGAAGGGCATAGGGCCCGCCACGGCCCGGCGCATCGTAGAGGTCTTCGGGGAGAAGGCGTTGGAGGTCATCGAGCAGGAGCCGGAGCGGCTGACCCAGGTAAAGGGCATCACCGAAGAGAAGGCCCGGGCCATGGGGGAGGAGCTTCGGCGGGTCTTCGGCATACGGGAGCTTATGGCGTACCTTTCGGCCTACGGCGTGCGGCCCGAGGAGGCCGTGCTGGTGTGGAAGGCCTATGGGCCCGATTCCCTTTCCTGCATACAGGAGGACCCCTACCGGCTGTGCGAGGAGGGCGTCGGCATCAGCTTTGACATTGCGGACAGCATCGCGGAAAGCATGGAGAAGCCCCGGGACGACCTGGGGCGGGTGCAGGCGGGGGTGCTGTTCGTGCTGCGGCACAATCTCTTAAACGGCCACACCTGCCTGCCCTGGGACAAGCTGTGCCCCGCCGCCGCCCACATGCTGGGGGTGGAGGTGGACCTGGCCCAGGACGCCGTGTACACCCTGTGCGAGAGCCTCGCCACCCGGTGCGAGAACTTTGACGGGAAGGACTTTATCTTTCTCGATAAGCAGCATCTCTCAGAGTCCTATATCGCCGCCCGCATGAAGGCCATGCTGCGCATGCCGCCCAAGGCCTTAAAGGGCGCGGCCCTGCAGATCGCCACTATCGAGCGCAGCCGGGGCATACGCTACGCCGAGAAGCAGAAGGAGGCCATACGGGCCGCCATGGAGAAGGGCGTGCTCATCCTCACCGGGGGCCCCGGCACGGGCAAGACCACTACGCTCAACGCCATCATCCACATCTTGAAAATTTCCGGGGAAAAGGTGCTGCTGGCGGCCCCCACGGGCCGGGCGGCCAAGCGCATGAGCGAGCTTACCGGGGAGGAGGCCAAGACCATCCACCGCATGCTGCAGGTGGACTGGGACGAGCAGGACAACCCGGTCTTCACCCGCAACGAGCGAAACCCCTTGGACTGCGACTGCCTGGTGGTGGACGAGCTCTCTATGGTGGACGCCTATGTGTTCGAGAGCCTGCTGCGAGCCCTGCCCCTTTCCTGCCGGCTCATCTTAGTGGGGGACAGCGACCAGCTGCCCTCTGTGGGGGCGGGGAACGTGCTGGGGGACCTGATCGCGTCAGAGCTTTTCCCCACGGTGCAGCTGAAAGAAATATTCCGCCAGTCCATGGAAAGCCTCATTGTCACGAACGCCCACCGCATCGTAAAGGGTGAGCTGCCGGAGCTCTCCCGCCGGGACAGCGACTTCTTCTTCATGCCCCGGGAGGACGGGGGCGAGGCCCAGAAGCTCATTGTGTCCCTGTGCGCCCAGCGTTTGCCCAAAAGCTACGGCTTTTCGAGCCTTTCTGACATACAGGTGCTGTGCCCGGGCCGCAAGGGGGAGCTGGGCACCGTGGAGCTCAATAAACTTCTGCGGGAGGCCGTGAACCCCCCCCAGAAGGGCAAGACGGAGGCGAAGATAAACGGCCAGCTCTACCGCCTGGGGGACAAGGTCATGCAGGTGAAAAACGACTACAACCTGCCCTGGGTGCGGGAGGACGGCACCTCCGGGGAAGGGGTCTTCAACGGGGACATGGGGGTCATTACGGAAATCGACCGGCCCGGGGCGGCCATACGGGTGCAGATCGACGATAAGGAAGTGCTCTATGACTTCGAGCACGCCGCAAACGAGCTGGAGCCCGCCTACGCCGTCACCGTGCACAAGAGCCAGGGCAATGAGTTCACCGCCGTCGTCATCCCGGTTTTGGACCCGCCGGGCCAGCTGCGCTACCGGAACCTGCTCTACACCGGGGTCACCCGGGCAAAGCAGCTGCTCATCTTAGTGGGGCGCAGGGCCACCATCGCCGCCATGATAGAAAACGACCGCAAGACCCGCCGCTACACGGGCCTGGGGCGCTTTCTCGCCCGGGAAGAGGAGGCGCTGTAATGGACAAGCTCACGCTCTTAAAGGTCCTTTTCGGCCACCAGGGCTTCCGGGAGGGGCAGGAGGCGCTTATAGACGCCCTGCTCTCCGGCCGGGACGTGCTGGGGGTCATGCCCACGGGGGCGGGGAAATCGGTGTGCTACCAGCTGCCGGCCATGCTGCTTTCCGGCCTCACGGTGGTGGTGTCGCCCCTTATCTCCCTGATGAAGGACCAGGTGGCAGCCCTGACCCACAGCGGCGTGCCCGCCGCCTGCATCCATTCCTCCCAGAGCTTCCCAGAGCGGCAGCAGGCCCTGGAGCGGGCCCGGGTGGGGGCCGTGAAGCTTTTGTACGTTGCGCCCGAGCGCCTGTCGGACCCGGAGTTTCTGGGGCTCGTAAAAGACGCGGGGCTCTCGCTGCTGGCGGTGGACGAAGCCCACTGCGTCTCCCAGTGGGGGCAGGATTTCAGGCCCAGCTACCTGGAGATACCGGAGTTTATACAGGCCCTGCCCCAGCGCCCGGCGGTGGGGGCCTTTACGGCCACGGCCACCGGGGAAGTAAAGGACGACATCGAAAAGCTCTTGGGGCTTCAGGACCCCCTGCGGCTTACAACCGGCTTCGACCGGCCCAACCTGTTTTTCGAGGTGGTGCGGGTGAAGGACAAGGACGCCTGGCTCCTGGATTTTATCGGCAAGCGCCCGGGGCAGAGCGGCATCGTCTACTGCGCCACCCGCAAAGGCGTGGAGGAGGTCTGCGCCCTATTGCGGCAAAAGGGTGTGGCTGCCACCCGCTACCACGCGGGGCTCACGGACGAAGAAAGGCAGAAAAACCAGGAGGACTTCGAGTACGACCGGGCCCGGGTCATGGCCGCCACCAACGCCTTCGGCATGGGGATCGACAAGTCGAACGTGAGCTTTGTGGTGCACTACAACATGCCAAAGAACCTGGAAAGCTACTACCAGGAGGCGGGCCGGGCAGGGCGCGACGGCCAGCCCGCCCACTGCGCCCTGCTCTTTTCCCAAAGGGACGTGCGCACGGCCCGGTTCCTTATTGATAACGCCCAGGAGAACGAATCCCTCACCGAAGCGGAGCGCCGCCAGGTGCGGGCCCGGGACCTGGAGCGCCTGCGCCAGATGACCGAATACTGCGGGACCTTCGGGTGCCTGCGGGCCTTCCTGCTGGGGTACTTCGGCCAGAAGGCCCCCGCCGCCTGCGGCAACTGCGGCAGCTGCCAAGGGGAGACCGAACAGTGGGACATCACCCTGGAGGCCCAGAAGATATTGTCTGGGGTGGCGCGGGTAGAGCGCAAATACAAGAACAGCATGGGCAGCGCCCTTATCATCGACATGCTGCGGGGCAGCAAGCGCCAGAAGATAAAGGACTGGGGCCTCGATACCCTCTCCACCTACGGCATCATGGCGGACGTGCCCCGGGCGGCCCTTTCGGCCTATGTGGACTTTCTGACCCTTACAGGCTACCTGGAGCAGGGGGCCGGGGAGTACCCGGTGCTGCGCCTGGGGGAGCGGGCCCGGGGGGTGCTCACAGGGGGAGAAAAGGTGCTCTTTACCCGCCTTAAGCCCCAGCAGCAAGAAAAACTCGCCCCAGCCTGCGCCGCGCAGGCGCAGGGGGACGAGGAAACGGCAGAGCTCTATGAGAAACTGCGGGCCCTGCGGGCAAAGCTTGCCACGAAGGAAAACGTGCCCGCCTATATTGTCTTTTCAAACGCCACCCTTTCTGACATGGCCATAAAGCGCCCCCAGACCATGGAGGAGTTCCGCCTTGTCTCTGGGGTGGGGGAGGTAAAGGCCAAAAAGTACGGCCCG
Organism: uncultured Clostridia bacterium; assembly: GCA_947644325.1. Lineage (GTDB taxonomy): Bacteria > Bacillota > Clostridia > Oscillospirales > Acutalibacteraceae > Acutalibacter. The sequence continues at coordinate 23,716 of CANRZD010000010.1, read as the reverse complement.
GCCTTCCTCTCCCTGTTTACTGGGGAGGCGTGATTATGTAGCGGAATCAATAGGGCAGCGCACCAGCACCTCCTGGGTGCGGTTGCTGTCCACCCGGGCCACGGTGAAGGTAAGGCCCTGGAAGCTGAAAGCGTCGCCTACAGAGGGGATGCGGTCCAGGTTCTCCAGTATCCAGCCGTTGATGGTGGAGGCGTCCGTCTCGCACTCCAGGTGGAAAAACTCAAAGAGGTCGTCCAAATCAGCCGAGCAGAACACCCGGTACTCCCCCTCCTTCAGCTTCTGTATGCCCTCCTGCACCACCTGATCGTGCTCGTCCCAGATCTCGCCCACCAGCTCCTCCAGCACGTCCTCCAGGGTGATGATGCCCTCGGTGCCGCCGAACTCGTCTACAATGACGGCCATGTGGGACTTGCTCTGCTGCAGAAGCTTCAAAACAGCCGACACCTTCATGGAGGGGGGGATGAACTCGGCGGGCTTCACGATGTGGTCGATCTCCTCCTCGGTGTCCCACACAAAGCCGTAGAAATCCTTCTCGTGTATGACGCCCACGATGCTGTCAATGGTCTCCCGGTACACCGGAAGCCGGGAGAAGCCCGTAGAGCGGAAAAGCTGGGCCACGTCGTCCTTCTTGGCGTCTATGGGCACAGCCTCCACGTCTACCCGGGGGGTCATAATGTCGATGGCCTCTATGTCGTCGAACTCGATGACGTTGCGCAGCATGGCGCCCTCGGCCTCGTCGATGCCGCCGCCTTGCTCAGCTTCCTCCACAATGGTGAGAAGCTCGCTGTCCGTCATGGAATAGGCGGACTTTGTGCGGAAAAGGCGGCTCAGGCCCTTTTTCAGCTGGGAAAAGAGGAAGTTTACCGGCCGCAGCACCACCGTCAGCACCCGCAGGAAGGGGGCGGAGAACATGGCGAAGCTCTCGGCGTTCTCCTTTGCCAGGCTCTTGGGGCTCACTTCGCCGAAGATGAGCACCACCACCGTCATGACTACAGTAGAGACCGTGGGGCCGATATCTTCCCCCAGGGCCCTGACGAACAGGGTGGTGGCAATGGAGGCCGAGGCGATGTTCACGATGTTGTTGCCCACCAGGATGGTGGAGAGCAGCTCGTCGTAATTTTCCGACAGGTCGAAGACCGTCTGGGCCCGCTTGTTGCCGCCCGCGGCCATGTTCTTCAGGCGTATGCGGTTCAGGGACGAAAAGGCCGTCTCGGTAGCGGAAAAGTAGCCGGAAAGCACGATAAGCCCAATGAGAACCAGAATCATCGTTGTACTGTGACTGTCCATAAAAGGGAAGACCACATCCTTTATTAAAATATTTTCTAACTATTATAGCATATCTTGTCCCCGGGGTCAACTGCCCAGATAAGCCCGAAGGGAGGAAAGGCTCTCCCGGCAGGTTTCAAGGCCCTCCTGGTACAGGGCCCTTAGCTTCTCCACGTCCTTTTCCGCCCGGGAGACAGTGACGGGCCTGGGCGGCCGCAGCACAAAGAGGCGGCCCTGGGCCTCCAGCCGGTCGAGCTCGTCCAGCTCGGCCCCGTAGCGCCGGGGGGTGTTGAGCAGGGCCCGCACCAGGGCCGGGTAATGGCGGTACACCCGGGCGTACATGCGGGCCACGGGCCGGGACACCGGGGGCTTGCGGTAGCCGTGCTCCCGGGTGGTGATGACTACGATTTTGTCATAGCCCTCCTCCAGGGCCCGCCGGTAGGGGATGGACAGGGACACGCCCCCGTCGAGACAGGGCGCGCCCTCCACCATGACCATGGGTGCCATCATGGGCAGGCTGGCGCTGGCCCGTATGGCGGCGTAGATGTCTGTGCATTCGCTCTTTTCGCTGAAGACCGGCTCCCCTGTCAGGCAGTTTGTAGAGACGGCGGTGAAGCGGCAGGGGGAGTTTATAAAGGCCTCCCGGTCCAAGGGGATGAGGGTGTCGCTGATCTCCCCAAAGAGGAAGTCGAAATTAAAGAGGCTCTTGTGCAGCAGCAGGTTTCGAAAGCCCAGGTAGCGCTTGTCGTTTACGTAATCAAGGTTCACCCGGGCGGTGCGGCCTATCTGCCCGGCCACGAAGTTCACCCCCGTAAGGGCCCCGGCGGAGACGCCGAAGAGCCCGTCGAAGGTGATGCCCTCTTCCATCATCAGGTCTACGGCCCCGGCGGAAAACATACACCGCAGAGAGCCGCCTTCCAGCACGATCGCTTTTCTTTCCATGTTCCGTTCCTTTCACGCTCTTGATTTCCGGCTTGATTTCCAAAATGCTTTGGGCTATAATAAAGGCTGTTTTAAGGAGGGTTTTCCCATGCGTATCCGAAAAAAAGACTGGGCCCGGCCAGAGCTTGCCGCCTGCCCCTATTTTCTCTCTGACCCCAAGGCCCAGAAGGGCGCCTGGGAGGAGGTCTTTCTAAAGAAGCAGCCCCTGCACCTGGACCTGGGCTGCGGCAAATGCGTCTTCCTGGCGGAAGCGGCCCACCGGCAGCGGGAGGTAAATTTCTTAGGCATCGACATAAGCCTTGACATACTGGGGGTGGGCAGGCGCAACATACAGGGGCTCTATGGAGACGAGGAGCCCGGGAACGTGGCCCTGTGCGCCTATAACATCGAGCGGCTGCCGGAGCTCTTTTCAGAAGGGGAAAAGGCCCAGCGCATCTACATCAACTTCTGCAATCCCTGGCCCGCCGCCCGCCACCACAAGCGCCGCCTGACCCACACCCGGCAGCTCTTGTCTTACAAGGGCCTGCTGGCCCCAGGGGGCGAGATCTGGTTCAAGACCGACAACGACGACCTGTACCTTGCCACCCGCCGGTATTTCGCAGAGGCGGGCTTCACGGTGTTCTTTGACACAAAGGACCTGCACGCCGAAAGCGACCCCCAGAACATCCTCACTGAGCACGAGGTGATGTTCACGGCACAGGGCATCCCCACAAAGGCCCTTAAAGCCCGGCTTACAGCTTGAAGTCTTCCTCGGTGTAGCCGTCGTTATGCAGGGCGGGGCGGGGCCGGGGCTCCCGCAATAGGGGGTCATAGCGGTACTGGCGGCACTTTCCGTCCGTCATAGAGGCCCGCACGGCGCACAGCACTTGGCCGGGGGCGCCGCTGTTATGCTGGCAGTAGGCGCAGTCCGGGGGGATGTCGGCCCCGAAAAGGGCCCGTTTCTTCTTCTTTTTGAACAGCATCTGCGCATTCCCCCCGTGATTCCTGTGGTACCTCTATTATACCAGAAAAAAACGCGGTTGCAAGGCCCTGGGGGAAAACAGCGGGAAAGTTTGACGGCGGGGGCCTCTTTTGCTATAATCAAGAGTACAGGAGGAGAAAGGGAGGGAAAAGCCATGGAGAAGGGTATCACCCTGCTGGATTCCACCCTGCGGGACGGGGCCCAGGGCAGCGGCATCGCCTTTTCTGTTGAGGACAAGCTCATGGCGGTGCGGGTGCTGGATCATCTGGGGATCGATTATATCGAGGCGGGAAACCCCGGCTCGAACCCCAAGGACGAGGAGTTCTTTAAGAGGGCCGGGGCCCTGCCCCTTGCCCACAGCACCCTGACGGCCTTTGGCAGCACCCGCCGGAAGGGGGTGCGCCCACAGGAGGACGGGAACCTGCGGGCCCTTCTGGGGGCGGGCACGGCCTGCTGCACCCTTTTCGGGAAGGCCTGGAAATTCCACGTGGACTGGGTGCTGGAGACCACGCCGGAGGAAAATTTCGCCATGATAGAGGAGAGCTGCCGGTATATAAAGGACCACGGCCGAGAGGTGATTTTCGATGCCGAGCACTTCTTCGACGGCTACAAGGACGACCCGGCCTTTGCCCTGGGGGCCCTTAAAGCGGCGGCCCGGGGCGGGGCCGACATCCTCTGCCTGTGCGACACAAAGGGCGGGGCCTTCCCGGAGGAGGCGGCAAAGATCGTGGAGGAGGTCTCGGCCCGGTTCCACCTGCCCATCGGCGTGCACTTTCACGAGGACTGCGGCATGGCCGTAGCCAACAGCGTCACCGCCGCCCGGCACGGGGCCGGGCACATACAGGGTACGCTCCTAGGCTTCGGGGAGCGCTGCGGCAACGCCAACCTTTCGGCGGTCATCGGGGACCTGCAGTGCAAGCTGGGCCTCCCCTGCATCCCCCAGGAAAAGATCGGGCGGCTCGCCCACAGCGCCCGGGAGCTTGCGGCCATCGCCAACTGGGACCTGCCAAAGGGCCTGCCCTACGTGGGGGAGGACGCCTTCTCCCATAAAGCGGGCATGCACGCGGACGGGGTCTTGAAGACGCCCTTGTCCTTTGAGCACATCGACCCCTATCTTGTGGGCAACACCCGGCGCTTCCCGGCTTCGGAGATCAGCGGCCGGGCGGTGGTGCTGGAAAAGATACGCAAAGCCTTCCCCCAGCTGAAACTGGACGCGGCCTCGGCCCGTGGGGTGCTCACAGACCTGAAGGAGCTGGAGAAGGAGGGCTACCAGTTCGAGGGGGCGGACGCTTCCTTCGAGCTTTTGGTGCGAAAGCGGCTGCTGCCCTTTTCGCCCTTTTTCGAGCTGCTGCACTACCACATCTACACCGACTACGGCCAGAACCGCACCGGGGCCAGCGCCACGGTGAAGGTGCGGGTGGGGCAGGGCATCCAGCTGATGGCCGCCGAGGGCAACGGCCCCGTGAACGCCCTGGACCGGGCCCTGAGAAAGGCCCTGGAGGTCTTCTACCCCGTGCTGGCCCAGGTGAAGCTCACCGACTACAAGGTGCGGGTGCTGGACAGCAAGAGCGCCACGGCCGCCGGGGTGCGGGTGCTGCTCACCTCCTCGGCGGGCACGGGGGAGAGCTTCACCACCGTGGGCGTCTCCGGCGACGTGGTGGCCGCCAGCTGGAAGGCCCTGGAGGACTCTATAGAGTACCTGCTCTTAAAGGCCGGGGAGATGCCCCCCGGGGACAAGACACCGTAAACGCAAAAAAGCGGAGGCAAAGGCCCCCGCTTTCTTCCATTATGCCGCTGTCAGGCGAACACCGCCGGCAGGTCTATGACGCAGCCCTCCAGCACCGTCAGGGGGGCCTGGTCGCAGTCCCGGTAAATGGCCGGGGAGCCGTACTGGCCCTCCTCCAGGGTGTGCACCGACACCACCCGGGCCTCCGGGTCCACGATCCAGTATTCCCGCACCCCGGCCCGCTGGTAAAGATTGAACTTTATGAGCCGGTCGTACCGCCGGGTGGCGGGGGAGAGGATCTCAACGATAAGGTCCGGTGCGCCCCGGCAGCCCAGGTCATTGAGCTTCTCCGGGTCGCATATGACGGCGATGTCCGGCTGCACCACCGTGTCCACATCATAGGGCGCGTCCTCCTCCTGCTGGAACAGCCGCACGTCAAAGGGGGCCGAGTAGGCCCTGCATTTCTTGTCTTTCAGAAAAAGGTACAGCTGTGAGGCTATGGCGATGGAGATCTCCTGGTGCACCCGCGAGGGCGCCGAGAGCAGGCGGGGCTCCCCGTCTATGAGCTCATAGCGGGCGTCCTCCGGCCACTCCAGCAGGTCTGCGTAGGTGTATTTCTTTTCCTGGGGCATTGGCGTCATGGGTATCCCTCCCTTTCCCTATTAGTATAGCATACCCGGGGGCGCATATCAACGGCGGCCCCGCAAATAATTCTCTATGACCAGCTGTATGCTCCGCTTTTCCTCCGCTGTGAGCATCCGCATGTCCCGCAGAAGGGCCAGCTCGCTTTTATCCGGCTCCAGCCCCCCGAAGGGCTCGCCCTCTTCCGGCGGGGTGTGGCCGATGAGGAAATCCACCGTGGTGCCGAAGTAGTCGGCCAGGGCCATGAGGGTGGCGATATCGGGCTCGAACTTGTCTTTTTCATAGCGGTAAACGGACTGCTGGGTGATGCCCAGGTGGCAGGCCACGGCCTGCTGGCTGACGCCCTTCTGCAGGCGCAGGGCCCGTAGGTTTTTGACCATGATTCCTTCCCCCCTTCTGCATTATGGTAACAACTTGTGGTTGTTATTCAAATAGGCTTTACCCGTGTAAGATTCGGTTGACAACACTCTAAAAGTGTGATATCCTGGAAGAATCCTAAGGGGGGAAGGGAGGGGTGGCCCGTATGTGGCCTGTTGTCATTCTGCTGCTGGCGGTGCTGGCGGCCATTGTGCTTTTGCTCCTTGTGAAGGCCCAGGCGCCGGGGGTGTCCAAGGGGGCGATGCTGGGGGAGATCGTGGTGGGGAGCGTCATGATCCTGCTGGTCCTGCTGATGCTGTCCGTAGCTGTCCGAACAAAATAGGGCCGGGGCTTTTTTCTTGACTTAGCCCCGGCCTTCCGCTATAATAGACGGCAGAGAAAACAGGAAAGGAATGGTGGAAAGATGCGGCATTTGATCGACCCTCTGGACTTTACCAGGCAGGAAACGGACCGCCTTTTGGGGCTGGGGGAGAAGATACTGGAATCCCCCCAGAAGTACGCCCACCGGTGCGACGGGAAGATACTGGGCACCCTGTTTTTCGAGCCCAGCACCCGCACCCGCCTGAGCTTCGAGTCGGCCATGCTGCGCCTGGGGGGCCAGGTGCTGGGGTTTTCCGACGCGGGCAGCAGCTCCGCCACAAAGGGTGAGAGCGTGGCCGATACCATCCGCATGGTGTCGGGCTACGCGGACATCGCGGCCATGCGGCACTTCAAAGAGGGCGCGCCTTTTGTAGCCTCCCAGTACAGCCGCATCCCGGTGATAAACGCCGGGGACGGCGGCCACCAGCACCCCACCCAGACGCTCACAGACCTCTTTACCATCCGCCGCAGAAGGGGGAAGGTAGACGGCGTGACCATCGGCCTGTGCGGAGACCTGAAATTCGGCCGCACAGTGCACTCCCTTATAAAATCCTTGGTGCGGTATGAAAACGTGCGCTTTTATTTCATCTCCCCAGAGGAGCTGCGGGTGCCAAGCTACATCTTAAAGGAAGTGGTGATGCCCTCTGGCCACCAGTGGGAGGAAGTGCGGGCCATGGAGGACGTGATGCCGGAGCTTGACATCCTCTACATGACCCGTGTGCAGCGGGAGCGCTTCTTTAACGAGGAAGACTATGTGCGCTTGAAAGACTCCTACATCCTCACAAAGGACAAGCTGCGGGCCGCCAAAAAAGACCTTTCGATTTTGCACCCCCTGCCCCGGGTCAATGAGATTGCCCCGGAGGTGGACGGGGACCCCAGGGCCGTGTACTTTGAGCAGGCAAGGGGCGGCGTCTTTGTGCGCATGGCGCTGATCCTCACGCTTTTGGGCCTGGAAAAGGGCATTCTCAGTGGAGAGGGGGCATAATTTGTGCTGAACATAGACAGTATAGAAAACGGCATCGTCATCGACCACATCACCGCCGGCCGGGGCATGCGGGTGTATGACCTCTTAGAGCTGCAGGCGTTGGACACCTGCGTGGCCATCATCAAGAACGCCAGGAGCGAGAAGTACGGCAAAAAGGACATCATCAAGATAGAGGGCGTAACGGATATCGACCTGGACGTGCTGGGCTTTATCGACGACCACGCCACCGTGTGCATTATACGGGACGGGAAGCTCGCGGAAAAGAAACGGCCCCATCTGCCAAAGAAGCTTGTGAACATCGTAAAATGCAAAAACCCCCGGTGCATCACCAGTGTGGAGAACGTGGACCAGGTGTTCTACCTCTGCGACGAAAAGGCCCACCGCTACCGCTGCCGGTACTGCGAACAGGAGTATAAAAAATGAAAAAGAAAAACGGCGCAAGGCGCAGGCCCTCCACCAAAGGGAAGATCTTCCTGGCCGTCGTGACATGCATCAATTTGGCGCTGAGCCTCGCTTTGTCGCTCCTTCGGCGGGCGGAGGTCATTCACGCCATAGAGGGGGACGAGGACGTGAAGGTGCTTTTGACCTGGGAGGCGGCAAAGAAGAAAGAAAAGAAGTAGTTCCCCCTTGACTTTGGCCCCAACATATGGTATAGTGTATAAGCCGCTTATTGCGGGCATTTAAGAGGCACGCGCCCGCCTGACAATAGCGAGACTACAGTAAAGGCAGGAAAAAGGATGTTTGCAGTTATGGAGACCGGCGGGAAGCAGTACAAGGTGCAAAAGGGCGACGAGCTTTACATTGAGAAGCTCGAGGCCGCAGACGGCGACACCGTTACCTTCCCCGTACAGGCCCTGTTCGGCGAGGGCGAGACCAAGGTGGGGGCCCCTTATGTAGAGGGCGTCACCGTCACGGCTAAGGTCATAAAGTCCGGCAAGGCCAAGAAGATCACCGTGTTCACCTATAAGCCCAAGAAGAATTCCAAGCGCAAGCTGGGCCACCGCCAGCCCTACACCAAGGTGCAGATCGAAGAGATCGGCTAAGTGGTCGCCGCTTGCTTTTTGACGGCTCCCGGCGGGGCGGTCCTGGGGTTTCACATCTCGGGGCACGCGGGCTGCGGGGAGGCGGGGCAGGATATCGTCTGCGCGGCGGTGTCAAGCGCTGCGTATCTGGTGGCAAACACCATTACGGATGTCCTGCGTGTCACGCCCCGGACCCTGGAAGCGGGGGAGGGGGAGATGTGCCTGCTCATATACGGGCGGGACGAGCCCATGTGCCGGGCGCTCTTTGCCGGGCTCAGGGCCCATTTATCGGGGCTTGCGGAGCAGTACCCGCAGGCGGTAAAAGTAACTTTTCAAAGAAGGGAAGGCTAGAGTATGCTGAGAATAGACATCCAGCTCTTTGCCCACAAAAAGGGCATGGGCTCCACCAAGAACGGCCGCGATTCCGAATCCAAGCGCCTGGGCGTAAAGCGCGCCGACGGGCAGTTCGTGCTGGCGGGGAACATCCTCGTGAAGCAGCGCGGCACCAAGATCCATCCCGGTGAGAACGTGGGCCGGGGCTCGGACGACACCCTGTTCGCCAAGGTGGACGGCCGGGTGCGCTTCGAGCGCATGGGCGCCGACCGCAAGAAGGTCAGCGTGTACGCCGAGTAAGAGCGGGAATAAGTGAGAAAAAGCTTCTTCGGTGTTGCTGGGGAAGCTTTTTTGGTTTTTTGCGGGGGAGGACCGCCTATGTTTATAGACAGCGCGAAAATAAAGATAAAGGCCGGGGACGGCGGCGACGGGGCCGTGGCCTTCCACCGGGAGAAGTATGTGGCCGCGGGCGGCCCCGACGGCGGCGACGGGGGCCGGGGGGGCAGCGTGGTCTTCCAGGTGGACGAGAACCTGTCTACCCTGGCGGACTTCCGCTATAAGCGCAAGTACGTGGCCCAGCGGGGCGAAAACGGCCGGGGCGGCCGCCAGTCCGGCAAAAGCGCCCCAGATTTGCTGGTGAAGGTGCCCCGGGGCACCCTCATAAAGGACGCGGCGACAGGGCGGCTCATCGCCGACATGTCCGGGGATGGGCCCCAGGTCATTGCGGCCGGGGGGCGCGGAGGCTGGGGGAACACCCACTTCGCCACCCCCACCCGGCAGGTCCCCCGCTTCGCAAAGCCCGGCCTGCCCGGGCAGGAGCTGGAGGTGCTCTTGGAATTAAAGCTCCTGGCGGACGTGGGCCTTGTTGGCTTCCCCAATGTGGGCAAGTCCACCCTGGTGTCCGTTGTCAGCGAGGCAAAGCCCAACATCGCAAACTACCACTTCACCACCCTCACCCCCGTGCTGGGGGTGGTGCGCCTGGGGGAGGGCCGGTCCTTTGTCATGGCGGACATCCCCGGGCTCATAGAGGGGGCCTGGGAGGGCCAGGGGCTGGGGCACCAGTTTTTGCGGCACGTAGAGCGCTGCCGCCTGCTGGTGCACGTGTTGGACGCCGCCGGAAGCGAGGGGCGGGACCCCAAAGAGGACTTCCGCATCATCAACGAGGAGCTGCGGAAGTTTGACCCGGAGCTGTCACAGCGCCCCATGCTGGTGGCCGCCAACAAGTGCGACCTTACAAGCGACGAGGCCGTGGAGGACCTGCGGGATTATATAGAGGGGCTGGGGTACGAGTTTTTCCCCATCATGGCCCCTATACGCCACGGGGTGGAGGAGCTCTTGCAGGCCATAGAAGCGCGCCTCGGGAAGCTGCCGCCCATAAGGCGCTTCGAGCCGGAGCCGGAGGAGCTGCTGCCCGAAGAAGAGACCCGCCGGGGGCAAATCACCGTCACAAACGAAGACGGCGTGTATGTAGTAGAGGCCTCGTGGCTGGAGAAGGCCCTTTCTGCCATCGACCTGACGGACAGCGAATCCCTGCAGTACATGCAGCGGATGCTTGTGCAGTCCGGGGTCATCGACGCCCTGCGGGACCACGGCGTGCAGGAGGGCGACACGGTGGACCTGTACGGCGTGGAATTTGACTTTGTAGAGTAGGTGGTGGGACCCATGGAAAAAAACGCCATACCGGCCAAAAGCTACAGCCCCCTGACCCTGGCCTTCATGGGGGACGCGGTGTACGAGCTTTTGGTGCGAAACTACCTGGTGAGTGAGGGCAACTGCCCGGTGCGCTCCTTAAACCGCCGGAAGATAGAGCTGGTGCGCTGCCAGACCCAGGCAAAGGCCCTGGTGTTCATCTGGCCCTTCCTATCTGAAACGGAGAAGGAGGTGGCCATGCGGGGCCGCAATGCCCACGTGGGGCACATCCCCAAAAGCGCCTCTGTGGGGGACTACCACGCCGCCACCGCCCTGGAGGCCCTTTTCGGCTACCTGTTTTTAGAGGACCAGGGCACCCGGCTGGGGCAGCTTTTCGCCCTGGCCATGGAATCCGCCAAACGGCAGGAGGACGAGTCCTTCGCCCTGTCGAACCTGCCGCAGTAAGACCTTGGGGCGCTGCCCCAAACCCCGCCAGGGGCCAAACGCCCCTGGACCGCGAACTGGCATAGGAGGGACGTTGTGAGAAAGGGTATTGTGAAAGATTTTATTTTGGATTTTCTATTTATGACGTTGGGGGCCATGGCCTACGCCGTGTGCGTCAACGTGTTCACCGCCCCCAACAACATCGCCGCCGGGGGCGTCACGGGCATCGCCACCATGCTGCAGTACGTGTTCGGCACGCCCATAGGCCTGGTGGTGCTGCTGATAAACGTGCCCATCGTCATCTGGGCCATGGTGGAGATCGGCTACAAGCTGGTGGTGAAGACCATGGCGGCCATCGTGCTTTCTTCGGTGATGATCGACCTGTTCGCCCGGTTCCTCCCCGCCTACCGGGGCGACCCCATTTTGGTGGCGGTCTTCGCCGGGGTGTGCGAGGGCGTGGGGCTGTCCCTTACCTTCATACGGGGCGCCACCACAGGGGGCACGGACATGGTGGCGCGGCTTCTGGGCAGGCATATGCCGCAGTTCTCTATGGGGAAGCTGATGATGGCCGTGGACGGCCTGGTGGTGCTCACCTCGGCCTTTGTGTACGGCAGCGTGGAAAACGCCATGTACGCCTGCATCGTCATCTTCGTTTCAACGAGCCTTATCGATTCCATCCTCTACGGCACCGACGCGGGCACCGGGAAGATGTTCCTCATCATGACCGCAAAGGCTGAGGAAATGGGCGGGCGCATCATGAAGGAGCTGGACCGGGGCGTCACGTACCTCAACTCCCAGGGCGGCTACACCGGGGAGGCGGGCAGGACCCTGCTGTGCGTAGTCAGGCGGTTCGAGGTGTTCCAGGTGCAGAGCATCATCAAAGAGGTGGACAAGGACGCCTTCGTCATCGTAGGCGACGCGGGGCAGGTGACGGGAGAGGGCTTCCGCTCCATGCACAGCGATGACAAGCCCTTAAAAGAGCTGATACAGAAAGTAAAAGACGAAAAAACCCGATAAGCGAAACGCTTATCGGGCCTTTCCGGCCGGGGCCTTTACTCGTAGTCGTTCTGGCTGTACTTGTTCTGGCCCTGCTGGTTCTTGCTCTGCTGATTCTGCTGGTTTTTGTTGTTCTGGCTATTCTGGTTCTGCTTATTCTGGCTCTTGTTCTGGCTGTTGTTCTGATTGTTCTGGTTCTGGTTGCTCATGCTTTTTACCCTCTTTCTTTTGATAAAACGCCTGAGACGCGGCGTTTTTCCATTGCTTATTGTGGGCAGGAAGCCGGGCAATATGCACATGCCCGCTGGAATTTTTTAGAAAAAAGGAGGCCCCTATGGAGCTGCCGGAGAGATTTTGCGCGAGGATGAAGGAAATGCTGGGGGCACAGTGGGGGGCCTTTTCAGAAGGGTTTACGGAGCCGCCCTTTCGCGGGGTGCGGCTGAACCCCTTGAAATGCACGGAGGATACTCTGCGTGAGAGCCTTCCCTTCCCTTTGACGGAAACGCCCTTTTCGCCCCTGTGCTTTTACGGGGGCGGGGAGAAGGTGGGGGCCCTGCCCGCCCACCACGCGGGGATGTTCTATTCCCAGGAGCCCTCGGCCGCTTCGGCGGTGACGGCCCTGGGGCCGCTGCCCGGGGAGCGGATTTTAGACCTGTGCGCGGCCCCGGGGGGCAAGGCCACGCAGATCGCGGGGCTTTTACAGGGCCGGGGGCTCTTGTGGGCAAACGAGGTGGTGCGGGGCCGCACGGGGGCTTTGCTCTCTAATCTCGAGCGCCTGGGGGCCCAGAACGCGGTGGTCTCCTGCGAGAGCCCCGGGCGGCTGTGCGGGGCCTTTGAGGGGTGGTTCGACCGGGTGCTGGTGGACGCCCCCTGCTCGGGGGAGGGGATGTTCCGCCGGGACCCGGGGGCCATAGGGGAGTGGTCAGCGGAGCATGTGGCGGCCTGCGCCCAGCGCCAGGGGCTCATTCTCGACTGCGCGGCCCAGGCGGTGAAGGGGGGCGGGGTGCTGGTGTACTCCACCTGCACCTTCTCTTATGAGGAGAACGAGGGCGTGTGCGAAAGCTTCCTGCGGGCCCACCCGGAGTTTTCCTTCGAGCCCATCCCCGTCCCCTTCGGCCGCCCGGCCTTAGACGGGAGCCCCGCCCGGCGCATCTTCCCCATGGACGGGGGAGAGGGGCATTTTGTGGCCCGTTTCCGGCGAAAAGGGGAAGAAAAGCGCGAAAAAGCCCCCTTTGCGGGGGCGGCCGGGGGCCCGGCCCGGCGGGAGGCGGAGAGCCTTTTTGCGGAGCTTTTCACCGGGGAGATGGGCCCTGTTGGCATCTTCGGGGACAAGGTGCTGCTGCTGCCGGAGGGCCTGCCGGACTTTACGGGCCTGCACGTGCTGCGGGCCGGGGCCCAGCTGGCCGAGCGAAAGGGCAAACGCCTGGAGCCCGCCCACGGGGCCTTTATGGCCCGGGAAAAGGGGGCGTGCCTGGGGGCCGCAGATTTCCCCCCGGAGAGCCCGGAGCTGCTGGGCTTTCTGCGGGGGGAGGAGATTGCCTGGGAGGGCCGGGGCTACACGGCCGTGTGTGTGAACGGGGTCGTTACGGGCTTTGGCAAGGCGGCGGGGGGGCGGCTCAAAAACCGCTACCCCAAGGGGCTACGGCTGCGGGTCTAAGGGGGCCCAGCCGTTTTCCGTGGGGAGAAGGGGGTAGCGGGTCAGGGCTGCCTCCACGTCCCAGCCGTAGAGGTCCCGCCACTCCTGCCAGGTGAAGGCGCGCTGCCAGGAAATAAGGCAGTCTTCGTACCCGGCGTTCACTTCGGCCAGGCGCAGGCCCTCCTCCGTCACCTCCCGCACCACTACGGAGTGCTCGTACTCTCTCAGCCGCAGGTGGTCGCCGGGGCGCAGGGGGGCGTCTTCGGGCAGAAGATACAGGGGCGCGTCCTCCCCGAAAAGCTGGTCGCTGAGAAGACTTGCGTACCCCAGGCACTGGCACAGCCGGGGGAATTCCGGGAAATACGCCAGGGTGCGGCCGTTATACTGGTTGCAGTACAGCTGGTCAAACCGCATGTGCTCACAGGGGGTTTGGGTCACAGAGAAGGGGGACTCCACCCCCTGGGGCAGCTCTCTGCCGTAGTGGTTCCAGTAAGAGCCCTCGGGCAGCTTCCTCTCCAGCCGCAGAAAGCGCTCCTCAATGAGAGTCTCGCTTATGCTCCGGTCCCCGGGGGCCCCGTTTATGACGGGGTACAGGTCCTCCCCGTAGAGCCAGCCGCCGCCGTAGGCGAACCACAGGAGGCCCTCCCCCGGCTCTACCCGCAGGAAGGTGCCCCCGGCCACAGTCTCCCCGGGGCGCGTTTCCCCGTAGGGGGCGTCGAAAATGGGCGTGCGGCTGGGCACATAGGCCGTAAAGGCCCCGTCCTCCTGGGGCGCTTCCCCGCCGGGGCGGCGCATCATGGCGAAGACGCTCCACTCGGCCCCGGGCAGGCCTTCTTCCTCCAGGCCCGGGCCCAAAAGCAGCTGGGGCTCCGGGGGTTCCTCCTGGGGTTCCCCCCAGGGCAGCAGGGAGAGGGGGTCGGGAAAGACCCCGCAGCCGGTGAGCAGCAGGCACAGGATGAGCGCCGGCCACAGGGCCGTGCGTTTGCGTCTCATGGGCCGGGCCTCCTTCCCTGGGGTCTAAATCAATCTATTCTTATTGTACAGGAGATATCCCCCTGGGGTCAACAAAAACTTTGTGAAAAAAGAAGGAAAGAAGGGGAAAAATGTCGAAAAAGAAGTACTACGCCGTGGTGGGCGGCCGGGAGGGGGACAAGATCTACACCTCCTGGGACCAGTGCAGGCGGCAGGTCATCGGGGTGCCGGGGGTGGCGTACAAGGGCTTTGCCGACTTGCCAGAGGCGGAGGCCTTTCTCACAGGCGGCGCGCCCGCCGGGGAGGACACGCCCCCGGAGGACACCGCCATAGCTTATGTGGACGGCAGCTTCTACGGGGGGGCGTTTTCCTGCGGGGCGGTGCTGTTCTACCGGGGGGAGGAGATCGAGTTCTCCCGGAAGTTTGACGACAAAGAGCTCTCGGCTATGCACAACGTGGCCGGGGAGATCATGGGGGCCCTGACGGTCATCGACTACTGCCTGAAAGAGGGCATCCCGGCTTTGGAAATCCACCACGACTACGAGGGCGTGGCCAAGTGGGCCCAGGGCCAGTGGAAGGCCAATAAGCCCGGCACCATGGCCTACGCCCAGGCCTGCAGGCGGGCGGGGGAGAAGCTCTCCCTGCGCTTTGTGAAGGTGAAGGGCCACTCTGGCGACAAATATAACGACCGGGCCGACTATTTAGCCAAGAAGGCCCTGGGGCTCGCGGAGTAAGCCAAAAAGAAAAGGGCCGGTCTCCCGGCCCCTTGCTGTTGTTTTTTTAAGAACGGAGGGCCTTTTCCATGCGCTCCAATCCCTCTTTCAAGACCCACTGGGGCACGGCCAAGTTCACCCGCTCGAAGCCCTCGCCCTCGGGCCCGAACATATAGCCCTCGTCGAAGAAGAGCTGGCCCTTCTGCACCATGATGTCCTCCAGCTCTTTGGCGGTCTTGCCGAAGGCCGTGCAGTCAAGCCACAGCAGATACGTACCCTCCAGCTCTATGGGGACGATCTCCGGCAGGCGCTCTTTTAAGAAATCCACGGCGAAGCGGTAGTTGCCGCAGATGGTTTCCAGCACCTCAGCCATCCAGGGCTTGCACTGGGTGTAGGCGATGCGGCAGGCCTCCAGGCCCAGGGCGCCGGGGCCCCCGTGGCCCAGCTCTTTCTTAAAGGCCTCCCGGTCCTGCTCATTGGGGATGATGATATTGGAGGTCTGCATGGCAGCCAGGTTAAAGGTCTTGCTGGGGGCGGTGCAGACGATGACCTTGTCGCCGAAGTCCCCGGCGTTTGAAAAGACCGTGTGCTTGTGGCCGGGCATGATAAGGTCAAAGTGTATCTCGTCGCTGATGATGCGCACGTCGTTTTCGATGCAGATTTCCCCTACGCGCCGGAGTTCTTCTTTTGTCCACACACGGCCCACGGGGTTGTGGGGGCTGCAGAAGATGAGCATCTTGTTTTTGGGGTCTTTTGCAAGCTTCTCTAAAAGGTCGAAGTCCATAGAATATGTATGGTCCTTATAGATCAGCGGGCAGCGGGTGATCTCGCAGCCGCCGTTTTCCGCCGCCATGTAGAAGGGGTAGTACACAGGGGGCATGACGATGACGCCGTCCCCGGGCTGGCAGAAGGCCCGCACCGCCACAAAGAGCGCCGCCACCACGCCGCAGGTGCACACGATCTCCTCTGGCTTTATCTCCCAGCCGTGCTGGTCCTTCATCCACTGGCACACGGTATCAAGGTATTCCTGGGTGGGGCCGGTGTAGCCCAGGATGTGGGTGTCCATGTACTTCTTTAAGCC
The DNA here is from genome assembly GCA_947644325.1 of uncultured Clostridia bacterium. GTDB lineage: Bacteria > Bacillota > Clostridia > Oscillospirales > Acutalibacteraceae > Acutalibacter. The sequence continues at coordinate 7,630 of CANRZD010000010.1, read as the reverse complement.
CTCGGCGATCTCCGGGGCGTTCTTAAACTCCATGTCCGCCACAGAGAAGGGCACCACGCCTTCCTTTACCTCGGGGTTCTTTTCCCGCATGGCCGACCACTTGCCGGAGCCGTGGTTTGAGCGGTCGATAAGGGTCTCGAAATCATACTTCATAACAATGCAAACCTCCCAAAATTGGGGGCAAAAGCCCCGTTTTCGACACAATTATTATGCACTACTTTACGCCGTTTGTCAAGCAGAAGGGGGCCATGCAGCAGCTTTCGCAATGGGCCTTGCGGGCGGTGCACACGGCCCGGCCGTGGAGCACCGTGCGGTGGCAGAAGTCGTTTGACTCCTCCGGGGGCAGAAGGGCCCGCAGGTCGTCCTCCACCTTTTTGGGGTCCTTGTTTTCCGTCAGCCCCAGGCGGCCGGTGATGCGGATAAAGTGGGTGTCCGTCACCACGGCGGGCTTGTGGTAGATGTCGCCGATGATGAGATTGGCGGTCTTGCGGCCCACGCCGGGAAGCTTTATGAGGTCCTCTATGGTGTCGGGCACTTTGCCGCCAAAGTCGTCCCGTATCATGCGGCAGGCGGCTAAGATGTCCTTTGACTTGATCTTATAGAAGCCGCAGGAGCGGATAAGCCCGCTTATCTCCTCCTCCGTACCCTCACAGAAGGCTTCTAAAGTGGGGAAGCGGGCAAAGAGGGCGGGGGTCACCTGGTTTACCCGGGCGTCTGTACACTGGGCCGAGAGCCGGGTGGCGATGAGCAGCTGCAGGGGGTCTGTGTAGGTAAGGGAGCACACGGCCCCGGGGTACTCTTTCTTTAAGGCCTCTACGCAGAGAAGGGCCCGTTCTTTCTTATCCATGGGGGAAAACCTCGATTCTTTTTTACTTTCCCCTATTTTACAACAAAAAACGGGCGTTGACAAGAGAGCGCCCATGTGCCATAATATTTTTACCCTGTATGGGGTATTTTGGGAAAGGGGGGCTTTTCACCATGACAACGGCGGGCCTGCAGGCGCTGGCCTTTTTCACCATGCTCATTGACCACCTGGGATACTGCTTCTTCCCCGGGGCACCCGTGCTGCGGGCGGTGGGGCGGCTGTCGTTCCCCATCTTCGCCTTTCTCTTGAGCGAGGGCTTTGTGCACACCCGGGACCTAAAAAAATACCTGGGGCGGCTTCTTTTCTTCGCGGTGGTGTCAGAGGCGCCCTACCAGCTGATGATCTACCGGCAGCTGGGTTTCGGGATGAAAAACATCCTGTTTGCCCTGTTTGTGAGCTTACTTGTCCTGTGGTGCGTGAAAAAGGGCGGGCCGTGGCTCTTTGGGGCGGCGGGGCTGGTGGTTTTTGCCCAGATAGGGGGCCTCAGCTATGGGGCCTACGGGGTGCTCTTGTGTGTGTGCTTCTATGTTTTTAGGGAGAAGCGGCCCCTGGGGCTTCTGTGCCTTGTGGCGCTGACGCTGCTTTACTGCGCCCAGCACCATAGCCTCTTTCAGGTTTGGGCGGTGCTGGCGGCGGTGCCCCTGTTCTTTTATAACGGCCAGCGGGGCCGGCGGGCCCCCAAGTATCTATTGTACATCCTGTACCCGGTGCACTTAGCCTTGTACGCGGGCATTTGGTTTTTGCAAAACCCAGGTAATTTGTGAAAGGAGTTTTAGCTATGTTTGAAAATCTGATGGACAGTATCGGCTTTGTCTCTCAGGCGGACCCGGAGGTAGGGGAGGCCATGAAGGAGGAGCTTTCCCGCCAGCGGCGGAACCTGGAGCTCATCGCCTCGGAAAACATCGTGTCCCCGGCGGTGATGGCGGCCATGGGCTCGGTACTGACGAACAAGTACGCGGAAGGGTACCCCGCAAAGCGCTACTACGGCGGGTGCCAGTGCGTGGATATCGCCGAGAACATCGCAAGGGATAGGGCCTGCAAGCTCTTTGGGGCCGAGCACGCCAACGTGCAGCCCCACTCCGGGGCCCAGGCGAACCTGGCAGTGTACTTTGCCCTGCTGCAGCCCGGCGACACGGTGCTGGGCATGAACCTGGCAGAAGGCGGGCACCTGACCCACGGGTCGCCTGTAAACATGTCCGGGGCCCTTTATAACTTCGTGCCCTACGGGGTGGACCCGGAGACCGGGCGCATCGACTATGAAAAGCTCATGGCGCAGGCTTTGGAAGTTAGCCCCAAGCTCATCGTGGCCGGGGCCAGCGCGTACCCCAGGGCCATTGACTTTGCTAAATTCCGGGAGATCTGCGACGCCTGCGGGGCGCTGCTCATGGTGGACATGGCGCACATAGCGGGCCTCGTGGCCGCCGGGGCGCACCAGAACCCGGTGCCCTACGCCGACGTAGTCACCACCACCACCCACAAGACCCTGAGAGGGCCCCGGGGCGGGCTCATCCTCTGCAAAGAGCAGTACGCCAAGGCCATCGACAAGGCCATCTTCCCGGGCACCCAGGGCGGGCCTTTGATGCACATCATCGCCGCCAAGGCCGTGTGCCTGGGGGAGGCGCTGCAGCCTTCCTTCAAAGAATACGGCCAGCAGGTGGTGAAGAACGCCAGTGCTCTGGCCGACGGGCTCTTAAAGCGGGGCGTGAAGCTTGTGAGCGGCGGCACGGACAACCACCTGATGCTCGTTGACCTTTCCGACAGCGAGCTCACCGGCAAGGAGCTGGAGCGGCGGCTGGACGAGGTGTACATCACCGCCAACAAGAACACCGTGCCCGGGGAGAAGCGCAGCCCCTTTGTCACCAGCGGCGTGCGGCTGGGCACCCCGGCCGTCACCACCCGGGGCCTGAAGGAGGCCGACATGGACGAGATTGCCGCCTGCATCGCCCTCTCGATGGAAGATGATTTTGAAAACAATAAAGAAAAGCTCCGGGCTATGGTAAACGGCATCTGCCAGAAATATCCTTTGTATCAATAAGCGGCTAAAGGGCAGAATAGGGCGTGTGAGGCTTTCAATTAGCCCCATGAATCTTGTGAAAATGAGGTGCCCTATGAAAAACAGATTGGAATGTCAGGTATCTTCCTGCCAGCACTACGACGGCGGCCTCTGCAGCCTGCCCGGCATCCAGGTGGACGGCCCCGGGGCCAAGGTGTGCGACCAGACCTGCTGCAGTTCTTACCGGGAGCGGGGCAGGTCCTCGGGCACGGCCTCTGTGGGGGGCAGCGCCAGCGTGGATTCCTCCATCACCTGCTACGCCCAGAACTGCGCCTATAACTCGGACTGCAAGTGCGATGCCGAGCGGGTGTGCGTGGGCTGCTGCTGCGACGACGTGTGCTCTAAGAGCGGCACAGAGTGCTGCACCTTTACCTGCAAGTAAAACGGGAAAAACAGCCTTGCCCCGGGGAGGGGGAGGGCTGTTTTTCTCTTTGTTGACAAAAAGCGGCAGCATGCGATATAATAAAAAGGCCCCCAAAAGGGGGCGGCGCTGTCGCGTAAAAGGCGGTTAGCCCATCCCCTCTACGAAAGGGGGTGGTTCATTTTCCCTGAGAACATTCGAAGGGAGGTGAAGCTTATGGGAAACGGGCGCTGGGCGAAGGTCCTGCGTTTCGCGGTGTGTTTGGCACTTGCAGCCTTATGGCTGGCCTACATATCCCCAAAAGCGTACTAGCCGCTTGGCCAACACCCAAACGGCTAGTGTGGATTAAAAACCCAAATTAGTCAGACGGGCTAACCGCCACACGGCAGCGCCTTACTGTAAATATTATACACCATACCCCGGGGTTTTGCAAGGGGGTGGGAAGAAATAATCTGAGGAGAGTGCGGATATGGACATCAAGCTGATCGCCTTTGACCTGGACGGCACGGCCATCGTAGAGCACAAGCACCTGACGCCGGGCAACGAGGAGGCCTTGCGCTGGGCGGGGGAGAGGGGCGTACATTTGCTTCCGGCCTCGGGCCGCATGCGGGATTTTCTGCCGGAGGCCGTCATCGCCTTGCCCGGGGTGCGCTACGCGGTGACCGCCAACGGCGCGGCCGTCTACGACCTGCAGAGCGGCCAGGCGGTCTATAAAAGGTGCATCTCCAATGAGAAGGCTCGGCAGGTGCAGGAGATACTGGATGAGTACGATTTTTACATAGAATATTACGAAAACGGCAGCGCCATCACCCAAAAAGGCTACCCGGAGAAGGCCCGGGGGTACTTCGGCTTCCCGCAAAGCAAGTGGCATTTTGTGGACGGGAAGCGCTATCAGCTGGCGGAAAGCTTTGGGGCGCTGTTGGACACGGGGCTGGAGCCCGAGAAGATCAACCTGCCGTTTCTCACGCCGGAGGCCCGGGACGAGATTTGGCGCAGGCTCAGGGAGCTGGGAGGGCTGCGGGTCACGTCGTCCATCCCGGACAACCTGGAGATAAACGCCGGGGACGCCGACAAGGGCAGCGCCGTGCTGGCCGTGGCCCATATGCTGGGGCTGGGGCGCGAGAACGTGCTGGCCCTGGGGGACAACGGCAACGACGTGACCATGCTGCAGGCCGCCGGGTTCTCCGCGGCCATGGGGGATGGGTCCCGGGAGGCAAAGGAGGCGGCGGGCTACGTGACCCGCGCCCCCCACGATAAGGACGGTCTGGCCGAGGCTATCCGGCGGTTCGTGATAGAGCCTCGTGAATAGCCTTGGCGGCGGTCTTCCCCGCGCCCATGGCGAGGATCACCGTAGCCGCGCCGGTGACCGCGTCGCCGCCGGCGTAGACATTCTCGCGGCTCGTAAGGCCCGTCTCCTCCTCCACGATGATGCCGCCCCAGCGCTGGGTTTCCAGGCCCTCTGTGGTGGACTTTATCAGGGGGTTTGGGCTGGTGCCAATCGCCATAATCACACAGTCTACGTCCAATGTGAACTCGCTGCCGGGCTTCTCCACTGGGCGGCGGCGGCCGGAGGCGTCGGGCTCGCCCAGGGTCATTTCCAGGCACTCCATGGCTTTCACGTTCCCGTTTTCGTCGCCTAAAATGCGCGTGGGGTTGTTGAGCAGCTTAAAGATGATACCCTCCTCTTTGGCGTGCTCCACCTCTTCGGCCCGGGCTGGCAGCTCTTTTTCTGAGCGCCTGTAGACTACGGTGACCTCCTCCGCGCCCAATCTTTTGGCGCACCGGGCCGCGTCCATAGCTACGTTACCTCCGCCTACTACTGCAACTTTTTTTGCTCGCTGTATGGGAGTATCGTTATTTTCACGATAGGATTTCATCAGGTTCACCCGGGTCAGAAATTCGTTTGCAGAGTACACGCCCTTGAGGTTCTCGCCGGGGATGTTCATGAACCGGGGAAGCCCCGCGCCGCTGCCGATGAACACGGCTTCGAAGCCCTGCCCGCCCAGCAGCTCGTCGATGGAAAGCACCCGGCCGATGACCATGTTGGTCTCGATCTTCACGCCCATGGCCTTCAGGCCGTCGATCTCCTTCTGCACGATGGCTTTGGGCAGCCTAAACTCCGGGATGCCGTAGACCAGCACGCCGCCGGGGGTGTGCAGGGCCTCGAACACGGTGACTTCGTACCCCAGCCGGGCCAGATCCCCGGCGCAGGTGAGGCCCGCCGGGCCCGAGCCCACCACGGCTACTTTGTGGCCGTTTGATGCAGGTTTCTCTTTAGAATCCTGCATTTTTTCGTTGTGCCAGTCGGAGACGAAGCGCTCTAAGCGGCCGATTGCCACGGGCTCGCCCTTGATGCCCCGGACGCAGAGCTTTTCGCACTGGCTCTCTTGGGGGCAGACGCGGCCGCATACGGCGGGCAATGAGCTTGACTGGGCGATGATCTGGTAGGCCCCCTCGAAGTCCCCGGCGGCGGTTTTTTCGATGAATTCCGGGATGCGCACCTGTACGGGGCAGCCGGAGACGCAGGGCTTGTTTTTGCAATTTAAGCAGCGCTTAGCTTCATCCAGCGCCTGTTCCTCGGTATAGCCCAGGGCCACTTCATCGAAGTTTTTGTTGCGGATGTGGGGCTCTTGGGAGGGCATTTCGTTCTTTTTCAGTGACATGTTAGGCATGGCTATCGACCCCCTTGAACAGATTGCAGGCCGCGTCAAAAGCGCGGCGCTCGAAGTCCTTGTACATGGCGGCGCGGGCCATGGCCTCGTCGAAATCCACCTGGTGGCCGTCGAAATCCGGGCCGTCTACGCAGGCGAATTTGGTCTGCCCGCCCACGGTCAGGCGGCAGCCCCCGCACATGCCCGTGCCGTCGATCATGATGGGATTCATGCTGACAACCGTGGGAATGCCGAACTCTTTGGTGAGCGCGGCCACGAACTTCATCATGATCAGCGGGCCGACGGCGATGACCTTGTCGTACTGCTCGCCGCTGTCTATGAACTGCCGGAGAGCGTCGGTCACAAGGCCCTTTTCCCCGGCGGAACCGTCGTCAGTCATGAGCACATATTTTTCGCTGACTGACTGGAATTCTTCTTTTAGGATTATTAAATCTTCATTGCGGAAGCCCACGATGGAGTGGACTTCGCACCCCTGCTCATGGAGCTTCTTGGCCACAGGGTACGCGATGGCGCAGCCCACGCCGCCGCCCACCACGGCCACTTTTTTCAGGCCTTCGGTGTGGGTGGGCTGGCCCAGGGGGCCAACGAAGTCTTGTAGATAATCGCCTTCTTGCTTATGGTTCAGCTTCTCGGTGGTGGCGCCCACGATTTGGAAAATGATGGTCACCGTGCCCTGCTCCCGGTCAAAGTCCGCGATAGTCAGGGGGATGCGCTCGCCCTCCTCGTCTACCCGCAGGATGATGAACTGGCCGGGCTGGGCCTTCTTTGCTATCAGCGGCGCGTCGATCTCCATGAGGGTGACGGTGGGGTTCAAGGCCCGCTTCTTTCGTATGAGGTTCACTTCATTCCACTCCTCTCTTTATGAAAAAAAGTATAGCATAGCAGGGACAAAAATGCAAGGGGCGCATACTCTGTTAACAAGGGACAAGATAGACGGTCCCTGGCCGTATACAAGATTAGGAAAACGATTTTTTATGAGAGGAGCGGTCATTTTGGCAGACGAAAAGACGGGCCAGAGCTGCGGCCTGTATAACGACCTGACGCCCCTGCCCGAGGACCCCGTGCCCGCCATGGCCTACGTGCCCTACCAGCAGTGGCAGAAGGACCTGCACACCGCCGAGCGCGCCCTGGACGCCGGGACGCTGTTCCCGGTGCTGGATAAGCCCTTTCTGGGGGGAAGGAGGGAGCCCAGATGAATGAGGAGCAAGCCTTGCGCCGGCGTATCGGCGCGGTGAAATTTGCCTGCTGGGAGCTGCACCTGTTCCTGGATACCCACCCCAACAACTGCGACGCCGCCCGGAAGCTGGAGGAGTATAAACGGGAGCTGTCGGCCCTCACTAAGGAGTTCGAGGATAAGTTCGGGCCCATTGGGGAGACGAGCGCAAACACCAGCCGCTGGGCCTGGATCAGCGACCCGTGGCCCTGGGAAAAGGAGGCAAATTAAATGTTTGTGTATGAAAAAAGGCTGCAGTACCCCGTGCACATCCAGAACCCCAACCCGAAGCTGGCGAAGATTATTATCAGTCAGTATGGCGGGCCCCACGGCGAGATCGGCGCCTCCCTGCGCTATCTCAGCCAGCGCTACTCCATGCCCTACCCAGAGCTGCGGGCGATATTGACGGATGTAGGTAGTGAAGCCTCAGAAATGGAGTTTTCTGAGGCTTCAGCTTTTTTTAGCG
>CANRZD010000009.1 GCA_947644325.1 uncultured Clostridia bacterium | reverse complement strand
GCCCGGCGGTCCCGGGCCGCCAGTATGGCGGGGATGTCCGAAGGCGTAAGCTTCCCCTGCTGCACCCGCAGCAGCGTCCCCGTCATGATGCGCACCATGTTGTAGAGAAAGCCGTCCGCCGCCACGGTGAAGACCACCTTGTCCCCCTGGCGCTCCACCTTTGCCGTGGTGACGGTGCGGGTCATGTCCCCCATCTCCCGGCGGTCCAGGGTGCAGAAGGAGGTAAAGTCGTGGGCCCCCAGGTAGTGGGCCGCCGCCTGGTTCAGCAGCCCCTCGTCTATGGGGTACCAGTAGTGCAGGGCCCGGTTATAGAGGAAGGGGTCCCGCACCGGGTGGTTCCATATCTCATAGGTGTATTCCTTGCCCAGGCAGGAGTACCGGGCGTGGAAATCATCGGGCACCAGCCGGCAGCTTTTCACCGCGATGTCCGGGGGCAGGTGGCGGTTGAGGGCGGCGGGCAGGCGCTCCGGCGGGATGCGGCTTTCCGTCTTGAGGCTCACGGCGAACTCCCTGGCGTGCACGCCGGTGTCCGTGCGGGAGCAGGCCTTGATGTCCTCCCCGCCGCCGGTCACCTTCTTCAGGGCCCACTGGAACACCTCCTGCACGGTCAGGGCGTTTTCCTGTATCTGCCAGCCGTGGTAGCCCGCGCCGTCGTAGCTTAAGATGAGGAGAAGGTTCGGCATGGTACGCTCCTTTCACCCCGCGATGGCCGGCGGGAATATGAGATTCAGGGCGATAAACACCCCGAGGGCCAGAACCGCCGAGCCGATGATAAGATAGTCATGAGAGCAGAAGCGCAGCACCTTCATCTTCGTGCGGCCCTCACCCCCGTGGTAGCAGCGGCTCTCCATGGCGGTGGCCAAATCATAAGCCCGGCGGAAGGCCGACACGAACAGGGGGATGAGCACTGGTATCAAGGCCTTTATGCGCTGTATGAGCCCGCCGCTCTCCATGTCCGCGCCCCGGGCCTTCTGGGCGCTCATGATCTTTTCCGTCTCCTCCAGAAGCAGGGGCACAAAGCGCAGAGCGATGGTCATGATCATGGCGAACTCGTGCACCGGCACCCGCAGCTTCGACAGGGGCCGCAGAAGGCGCTCCAGGGCGTCTGTCAGCTGGGTGGGGGAGGTGGTGAAGGTGAGCACCGAGCTTGCCAAGATCAGCACAATGATGCGGATGGACACGAAGGCGCAGTTTAATAGGCCGTTTCTCGTGACCTTCAAAAAGCCCCACTGCCACAGGGGCTCCCCCGTGCCGTAAAAGACATTCAGCACCGCCGTGAAGGCCACCAGGAACAGGATGGGCTTGAGGCTTTTCAGGTACATTTTAAGGGGTATTTTCGATAAAACCATGCCCAGCCCGATGTAAAGGGCCGAAAAGGCCAGGGCCCAGAAGTTGCCCGCCACAAAGATGAGCACGATGGAAAACACCGTCAGGCAGATCTTCAGCCGGGGGTCGGCCCGGTGCATCAGGCTCTTTCTGGGGAAAAACTGGCCCAGGGTGATATCAGACAGCATGGGGCCCCGCCTCCTTTCCCGGCAGCTTCTGCTTGAAATAGGGGATGAGCTGCTTTAACGCGTCGTCCACCGTCAGGGTGCTGGGGTCTACCGGGCACCCCAGGGCCCTGAGCTCCTGGACGATCTTCGTGATCTGCGGCACCCGCAGGCCCATTTTTTCCAGCTCCTCCCCTTTGGCGAAGACCTCCTTCGTGGGGGCCAGCATGGCGGCCCGGCTGTGGTCCATCACCAAAAGGCGCCCGGCCGTGCGGCCGATGTCCTCCATGCTGTGAGACACCAGCAGCACCGTGTTCCCCCGCTTCTTGTGGTACTGGGTGATCTGCGCCAGCAGCACGTCCCGGCCCCGGGGGTCCAGCCCCGCCGTGGGCTCGTCGAGAATCAGCACCTCCGGGTCCATGGCGATGACCCCCGCGATGGCCGCCCGGCGCTTTTCCCCGCCGGAAAGCTCAAAGGGGGATTTTTCCAGAAGCTCGGGCCGCAGCCCCGTAAAGGCCGCGGCCTCTCTGGCCCGGGCCGCGGCTTCTTCGTCAGAAAGCCCCATGTTCTTAGGGCCGAACATCAGGTCCTTTAAGACCGTCTCTTCAAAGAGCTGGTACTCCGGGTACTGGAACACCATGCCCACCTGAAAGCGCACCGCCCGTATCTTCTTGGGCTCCTGCCAGATGTCCCGGCCGTTTAAGAGCACCTGGCCCCGGGTGGGGCGCAGAAGGCCGTTTAGAAGCTGAATCAGCGTGGACTTCCCGCTGCCCGTGTGGCCGATGACCCCGATAAACTCCCCCTTTCCGATGCGGATGGAAACGTCCTCCACCGCCGTCTTCTCAAAGGGCGTGCCGGCGCTATATTGGTAGGTAAGGTTTTTTGTCTCAAGAATCCATTCGCTCATCCGCGCGCCCTCCTAACATTTCCCGGAACATCCCCACGCACTCCTCCACCGAAAGGGGTATGGCGGGCAGATTCACCCCCGCCGCCTGCAGCCGGTAGCAGAGCTCCGTGGCCTGGGGCACGTCCAGATCGTGGCGCTTTAAGCGCTCCACCTGGCCGAAGACCTCCCGGGGCGCGCCGTCCATGAGGATGCGCCCGTCGTCCATGACCACCACGCGCCCGGCCCGCACGGCCTCGTCCATGTAGTGGGTGATGAGCACAATGGTAATGCCCTTTTCTTTATTGAGCCGGGTGATGGTCTCCATGACCTCCTCCCGGCCCCGGGGGTCCAGCATGGCGGTGGGCTCGTCCAGCACGATGCAGCTTGTCTCCATGGCGATGATGCCCGCGATGGCCACCCGCTGCTTCTGCCCGCCGGAGAGCTTGTGGGGGGCGTGTTCCCGGTAGTGGTACATGTCCACGGCCTTGAGGGCCGCGTCCACCCGCTGGCGTATCTCCTCCGGGGGCACCCCCAGGTTCTCGGGGCCAAAGGCCACGTCCTCCTCCACGATGCCCGCCACCAGCTGGTTGTCGGGGTTCTGAAGGACCAGGCCCACCCGCCGGCGCACCTCCAGCTGGTTTTCTTCCAGCCCCGCGTCCAGCCCGTCTATGAGCACTTGGCCGGAGCCCGCCGTGAGCATCCCGTTAAAAAGCTTCGACAGGGTGGACTTCCCGCAGCCGTTATGCCCCAAAAGCGCCACGAACTCCCCCCGCTCCACCTGCAGGCTCACATGGTGCAGCACGTCCTTTTTCACCCCGGCCTCCAGGTCATAGGAAAAACACACGTCCTTTATATCGATAAAAGCCATCAGCCGCGCTCCTTCCACCACATAAATACGCCCGCCCCCAGAAAGTACAGGAACATCACAACATAAAAGGGCAGAAAGCGCACATAGCTCCCGGCCTCGGCGGCCCGGGAAAGGGCCGCGGTGAAAAGCGCCGCCGACGCCGCCGCCCCCAAAAAGTGCAGCATCCGGGGCACGGGCTTCTCCTTTTCCGGGTGCCGCAGGTCTTTTACAAAAAGGATGGCGCACAGGGTCACCCCCACCACGGCGGAGATGAAATAGGCCCCCGCCCCGCTCTTTGTCTGCACGCACTCGTAAAACATGCTCAGCACCCAGCCCCCGGCCAGGGCCGCGTAGATCCATTTTGCCATATGCCCTCCTTATTCCCCGGCCCAGATGGCCGTGCTGCCGCAGGGCAGCGTAAGCGATGTGGCCGTCACCCTGAGGCCTATTTCGTCAGAGGACACGGCCCCCCCGAAGCGGCCCCGCAGCAATAGCCCCAAAAGATACTCCATCACCGCCGGAGAAAGGCCCGTGGTGTAGGAATTCAGCAGGAAAAACAGCGGCTTTTCCGATAAAATGGGCAGGCACATCTCAATGAGCCCGTAAAGCTGCTCCTCCAGCTTCCACACCTCGCCCCCGGGCCCCCGGCCGTAAGAGGGCGGGTCCATGATGATGGCGTCGTAAACATTCCCCCGGCGCTGCTCCCGCTGCACGAACTTCACGCAGTCGTCCACCAGCCACCGCACCGGGCAGTCGGACAGGCCGCTTGCCTGGGCGTTCTCCTTTGCCCACTGCACCATGCCCTTAGAGGCGTCCACGTGGGTGACGGCGGCCCCGGCCCGCAGGCACGCCAAAGTGGCCGCGCCCGTGTAGCCAAAGAGGTTGAGCACCTTTACCGGCCGCCCCGCCCCCTTGATCTTATCCTGGGCGAAGCGCCAGTTCACCGCCTGCTCTGGGAAAAGGCCCGTGTGCTTGAAGCCCATGGCCTTCAGCCGGAAGGTGAGGCCCTCCCACCGGACGGGCCACACGTCGGGCAGCTTCTTGTATATCTCCCACGCGCCCCCGCCCTTGGTGGAGCGGACGTACCGGGCGTGGGCCCCCTGCCAGCGGGGGTCCTTCCTGTCCCCGGCCCAGATGATCTGGGGGTCCGGGCGGATGAGAAGGATGTCCCCCCACCGCTCCAGCCGCTCCCCGGAGGCGGTGTCTATGAGTTCATAATCCTGCCAGTGTGCGGTGCGCATACGCTCATCCTTTCTCCCCGGCCGCGAAGAGGTTGTCTTTCCCCATGCCCAGCACGAAGGGGTCTTGGTCGTATACATAGCAGAAGTCGAGAAAGTCCCGCTTCTGCTGGGGGTCGTTCATCAGCTTCACCAGGATTTCCCTGGGCAGGGTGCGGGCGTAGGCCCCGGGCCCCGCCATGCGGATGTCTCGAAACCCCAGGCGCTCCAGAATGCCTTTGAGCTCCCCGGGCAGGAAAGCGTAGGTGATGCACCAGGGCGCGCCGCCCTTTTCGTATTCCTCTATTTCCGCCCGGCCGCCCATGACGCCCTCTTGCAAGAGCTTTTCCGCCCCGTCCCGGTCGAACCGGAAGCCCTCCGCCAGCTGCCCGGCGTTTTTCAGCAGCCACTGTACCTGGGGGTCCGGGCTGTGTTCATCCAGGATGAAGGGGTTTTTCTGCAGGGGGTTTGCCAGATACGGCAGCGCCCCCAGCCGGGAGGTCACGCTTAAAAGCAGCCTTTTTTTGCAGATACGCGCAAGCTCCCCAATGACCTTTTCCTGGTTGGGCCAGGTGTAAGAGACAGGCGCGTCAAAGGAAAGCACCAAATCGAACTGCCCGTCCCCATAGGCGGAAAGGTCCTCCAGGGCCCCCTCCACGAACTCCATCCGGTCCAGCACCCCGGCTTCAGCAGCCAGCTCCCGGGCCTTTTCCAGCATGGGGCGGGAGATGTCGAAATGGGTCACCCGCACCCCCCGCTTTGCCAGCAGGATGGAAAACCGCCCGCAGCCCGCGCCTCCGTCGAAGGCCGTCTCTACCCCCTCCAAAGAGGAGAGCACCTGCCGCTCCAAATGGTCCTTCTGGATGATGTCGTCTATAAAGGTCTCTTCCCGCCGGCTCTCCAGCTCGCCCTTTCCCGGCTGGTTCCACTGGCGGCGGGCTATCTTCTGGCTGTGGTCCATCAGCTCAGCTCCTTTTCGATCACGCCGGCCACCTCCCGGGCAAGCTCCTGGATCTGCCCCTCGTCCCGGCCTTCCACCATGACGCGAAGTAAGGGCTCAGTGCCCGAGGGCCGCACGATGACCCGGCCCTCTTTGCCCAGGGTCTTCGCGGCCTTGTCGATGGCGGCCTTCACGGTGTGGTCGGTGTAGAAGGCAAGCTTCCCTTCGGGGCTTACCTTTATGTTTATCATGGTCTGGGGGTAGCGCTGCATAAGGGTGGCAAGGCTTGAGAGCTTCGCTTCCCTTCTGCGCAGCAGGCTCAACAGCTGGCAGGCGGTCAGCTGGCCGTCGCCGGTGGTGGCAAAGTCCCTAAAGATCACGTGGCCGCTCTGCTCGCCGCCGAAGTTGTAGCCGTCCAGCCGCATCTGCTCCAGCACGTACCGGTCGCCCACTTTCGTGGCTTCAAAGCGCATGCCGTTTTCCTCGCAGAAGCGCTGGAAGCCCAGGTTCGTCATGATGGTGCCCACAACCGCGTTGCCGGAGAGCTTCCCCCGGCTCTTCATGTCCAGGGCGCAGATGGCCATGATGAAGTCGCCGTCGATAAAATTCCCCTGTTCGTCCACCATCAGGCAGCGGTCCGCGTCCCCGTCAAAGGCCACGCCCGCGTCCACCTCGTGGGTCTTTACATATTCGATGAGCCCTTCCATGTGGGTAGAGCCGCAGTTTAAGTTCACGTTGATGCCGTCGGGGCTGTCGTTCATCATGGTGACCTCTGCCCCCAGCTCCGTAAAGAGCGTTTCTGCCGTGGCGCTTGCCGAGCCGTTTGCGCTGTCGATAGCGATTCTCAGCCCGTCCAGAGAGAAGTGCACCGTGTTCTTCACGTGGTCGATGTAGTCCCGCACGGCGCTGTCCGCGTGGGTCACGGTGCCGATGCCGTCCTCCTGGGGGTACTCGTGGGAGATGTCCGACTTCCCTAAGATGATGTCCTCGATGCGCTCCTCCAGGTCGTCGGGCAGCTTGTAGCCGTCGCCGGAGAAGATCTTGATGCCGTTATACTCGAAGGAGTTGTGGGAGGCGGAGATCATGATGCCCGCGTCGGCCTTGTACTTTTCTACCAAGTACGCCACCGCCGGGGTGGGCACCACCCCCAGGGTGACGACGCTGGCCCCGATGCTGCACAGCCCCGCGGCCATGGCGTTCTCCAGCATGTCAGAGGAGAGCCGGGTATCCTTGCCGATGAGCACCCGGGGGTGGCGGTTGGATTTGTTCGTGAGCACCCGGGCCGCCGCCCGGCCCAGCTGGGTGGCCAGCTCGCAGGTCAGGTCCTTGTTGGCGATGCCGCGAATGCCGTCTGTTCCAAAAAGTCTTCCCATAGTTAGCACCTCGTTTGTTTTGATTTCATTTCGCTTATTCTATATCTATTAGGCTGGTCTGCTCCATATCCGCCCCGCCCCGCAGGCTGCCCGGCACCGGCAGCCCCAGGTGCAGGTAAGCCGCCGCCGTGGCGCACCGGCCCCGGGGCGTGCGGGAGAGAAACCCGATCTGCATGAGATAAGGCTCGTTTACGTCCTCGATGGTCACCGCTTCCTCGCCGATGGCCGCGGCCAGGGTCTCAAGCCCCACGGGCCCGCCCCCGTAAAACTGGATGAGGGCCGTGAGCATCCGCCGGTCGCTCTGGTCCAGGCCCAGCTCGTCGATCTCCATGCGGTCCAGGCCTATTTTCGCCGTGTTCAGGGTGATGCGCCCCCCGCTCATGACCTCGGCAAAGTCCCGCACCCGCTTTAAGAGGCGGTTTGCGATGCGGGGGGTGCCCCTTGCCCTGCTTGCGATCTCCAGAGCGGCGTCGGCCTCGATATCGGCCCCCAGTATCTTCGCGCTGCGGGTGACGATCTTCCCCAGCTCCTGGGGGTTATAAAGCTCTAAGCGCAGCACCACCCCGAAGCGGTCCCGCAAGGGCGCCGAAAGCTGCCCGGCCCTGGTGGTGGCCCCCACCAGGGTGAAGCGGGGCAGGGGCAGGTGGTAGCTGGCGGCCATCTGGCCCTTGCCGGTGATGATGTCCAAAGCAAAGTCCTCCATGGCCGGGTAGAGGATCTCCTCCACCTGGCGGGAGAGCCTGTGCACCTCGTCGATAAAGAGCACGTCCCCGGGGGAGAGGTTCGTGAGAAGCGCCGCCAAATCCCCGGGCTTCTCGATGGCCGGGCCGCTGGTGACCCGCAGGTTTACCCCCATCTCGTTTGCCACAATGCCTGCAAGCGTCGTCTTGCCCAGGCCCGGGGGGCCGTAGAGCAGCACGTGGTCCAGCGATTCCTTCCGGCTTTTGGCCGCGCCGATATACACCTTCAGGTTCTCCTTCACCTTCTCCTGGCCGATGTAGTCAGCGAAGGCCCGGGGCCGCAGGGGGTTTTCGGTCTCCCGGTCTTCGGGGGTGTAGCCGGTGTCGGTCAGGCGGTTTTCCAGGTCCAGGTCGTCCTTTTCGTCCCAGTCGATGCCGTACTCTGTGCCGCCGGATCTTTCTATCATGTTTCCCCGTCTCCTTCCCCTTCTTTTTCCTGCTGCTTCTTCTTTATGCGCCTGTTGACTAAAAACAGCGCCAGCCCCTCTATGAGCAGCATCCCCGCCGCGATGAGCGCCCCCATCGCAAGGGGCAGGTACCAGGGGGCGGAGTTCATGGCGTAAAGGCCCGGGCGGGCCTTATAGTCCTGCCACAGCCACAAGGACCGGCCCAGGTACACGCCGATGGTAGAGCCTATGGCGATCTGCAAAAACTGCTTTACGTGTTTGAGCATAGCGGGGGCCTCCTTACGTGTTCCCGGCAAAGCCCTTCAGGGCCAGCCGTATGAGCTCCTCTACCGGCAGGGCGCTGTCGAGACGCCCCACAGCCATGGCCGCGTCGGTGGGGGAGTAGCCCAAAGCCGTCAGGGCCTCCACCGCCTTGGCGGCGTTTCCAGAGGCCGAAGGGCCCCCGGGCTCGATAAACCCATCCTCCAGCCCGCCAGAGGAAAAGCTCATCACCTTGTCCTTTAGTTCCAGCACGATGCGCTGGGCAAGCTTTGGCCCCACGCCGTTTGCCCGGCACAGGCGCTTGGTGTCGCCAGCCGCGGCGGCTAAAGCCACTTCCTCCGGCGAGAGCTCTGACAAGATGGCGATGGCCGCCTTGGGCCCCACGCCGCTGATGGCGGTGAGGAGCTTAAAACAGTGAAGCTCTGTCCCGGCGGCAAAGCCGAATAAGTCCAAAGCGTCCTCCCGGACATTCAAGTGAGTATAGAGGGTAGCCGTGTCCCCCAGGCGCAGGGTGCGCAGGGTGCCCATAGAGGTCAGGCACTTGAAGGCCACGCCCCCCACGTCGATGACGGCCACGCCGGGCTCCATGTGGGCCACTTTTCCCGTCAAGCTGTAAAACATAAAATACCGTCTCCTTTATCTTGGCAGCAGCCTGCGCCGCAGGGGCGAGCCCGCGGCCTGCCCGTGGCAGATGGCCAGGGCCAGGGCGTCGGCGGCGTCGTCCGGCCTGGGGATGGAAGGCAGGGAGAGCAGCCGCCGGGTCATTTCCTGCACCTGGGGCTTTAATGCCTTGCCGTAGCCGGTCACCGCCTGCTTCACCTGGGGGGGCGTGTACTCAAAAAGGGGCACGCCCCGCTGGGACAGGGCCAGCAGGATCACCCCCCGGGCCTCCGCCACCCCGATGCCGGTGGTCTTGTTATTGGTAAAGTAGAGCTTTTCCACAGAGGCGGCCTGGGGCCGCAGGGTGTCCAGAAGCTCTGTGACGCCGTCGTAGATTTCAGAAAGCCGCCGCCCGAAATCCGCCCCGGCGGGGGTGGTCACCGCGCCGTACTCCAGGGGGCGGTAGCGGCCGTTTTCCGCTTCTATGACCCCGTAGCCCACGATGGCGTAGCCGGGGTCGATGCCTAATATGCGCATGAGCCTGCCTCCTTTGGGCCGGGGGCCGCATAGTCACAACACAGTATACCACAATTTACCGCCGTTGAACAGACAAAAAATGCGAACAGCCTATGAATTTTCCAGGGGGACGGGCCCACACTACTGATATTCTCATGAAAAAAGGCGGGATGCACCATGAAAAAGACCACAAGTGTACGGCTTTTTACCTTCCTTCTGGCTTTGCTGCTTGTGGGGGCGGGCTTTCTTTTAGACGCCCGGCTTTCCCTTCGGCAGAGCGGCCAGCGGCTGGAATACGTCTACCAGCGGGCCTTAGGCGACCTGACCGACCAGGTGGGGAGCCTCTCCCGCACCCTGGAAAAGGCCCGCTACGCCGGCACCCCCCTGATGCACAGCGCCCTTTCCGCGAAGCTTTTGGAGCAGAGCGGGGGCGCAAAGGCGGCGCTTTCGTCGCTGCCCTTTTCTCAGGAAAAGACCGAGCGCATCAGCCGCTTCCTCTCTCAGGTGGGGGACTACGCCCTGGCCCTCACCCGCAAGTCCTTTAGCCTGGGGGGCCTGGAGGAAGGGGACCTTGCGGGGCTTTCTACCCTCTGTGAGTACGCCGGGAAGCTCTCTGACGCCCTGCAGGACACCCAGGCCCGGCTTACGGCGGAGGGCGCTTCCATTAACCAGCTGGAGAGCCTTCTCAATAATGTGGACGAAATAGAGGCCCTGGCCCTTCTGGACGACGACTTCGACGAAGTGGCAAAGGAGTTTTCAGAGCTCCCCGCCCTCCTCTACGACGGCCCCTTCTCCGACCACATTCCCCAGCGGGAGCCCCTGCACCTGAAAGGCATGGCGGAGGTCACCCAGGAGGAGGCCCGGGAGAAAGCGGCCGGTTTCCTTCACGGTGAGGCCTCGGCCCTGGAATTCACCGGGGAGGGCGGCGGCGCGCTGCCCGTCTATATGTTCAGCCGGGAGGGCGAACAGGTCCACGTCACCCGCCAGGGCGGGGAGATCGCCTACTATAAAAAAGAAAGCCACGGCCTGGGGTCTCTCAGCTATGAGGAGGCCCTAAAGGCCGCCAAGGCTTCCCTATCCGGCCTGGGCCTGCCGGAGATGCGGGAGAGCTACTATCTCGTCAGCGACGGCCTGTGCACCGTGAACTTCCACACCGCGGAAGGGGACGTCCTGTGCTACCCGGACCTGGTGAAGGTCACCATTGAGCTGGAGCAGGGGGGCCTGGTGGAGTACGACGGCACGGGGTATCTCATGAACCACCATGCGCGCGTCCTTGCCGCCCCGGCCCTTACAGAGGAGCAGACCGCTTCCTTCCTGAGCCCCCTGCTGAGGGTAGAGAAAGCGGGACTTGCGGTAGTGCCCTCCCCGGGCCTTTCCGAGGTGCTGTGCTGGGAGTTTTTGTGCAAAGGCCAGGAGGGTCGCCGGGTGCTCTGCTATGTAAACGCCCAGACGGGCCTGGAGGAGCAGCTCTATCTGCTGCAGGAGGACGAGCAGGGGGTGCTGGCTATATAAAAAGCTTGATTATTCCCGTGGTTTATGGCATAATTTTATTGAATGGAATTTTAAGGAAAGAAGGACGTGAAATAACTTGAGAAAGAGGGAAAAAGAGAAGGGGAAGAAGGGGCTTCTGCGCCGGTTCCTTCCGTATTTCGGCAAGTACAGGGCGGTGCTCATTTTCGACCTGTTCTGCGCGGCCCTGACCACCGTGTGCGAGCTGGTGCTGCCCATGCTGGTGCGCTACATCACCAATATGGGCATCAACGATCTCGGGTCTCTCACCGTGGCCACAGTGCTGAAGATAGGGGCGTTGTACCTGTTCCTGCGGCTGGTGGACGCCGGGGCCAACTTCTTCATGGCCTCCATCGGCCACATCATGGGCACGAAGATAGAGACGGACATGCGCTCTGACATGTTCGCCCACCTGCAGAAGCTCAGTTTCAACTACTTTGACAACACCAAGGTGGGCCAGATCATGACCCGCATCACCACCGACCTTTTTGACATCACGGAGTTTGCCCATCACTGCCCGGAGGAGTTCTTCATTGCCTTCATCAAGATCTTCGGCTCCTTTATCATCCTCTGCGGGGTAAACGTCTGGCTGACCCTCATCGTCTTCGCGGCGGTGCCCCCCATGGTGGCGGTGGCCGTGTACTTTAACCACCAGATGAAAGAGCAGTTCCGCTCTCAGCGCCGGCAATTAGGCGAGATCAACGCCCAGGTGGAGGATAGCCTTTTAGGCGTGCGGGTGGTGAAGTCCTTTGCAAACGAGGACCTGGAGACGGAAAAGTTCGAGGAGGGCAACCGCACCTTCTATAACGTCAAGCGTAAGCGCTACTTCTACATGGGCGGGTTCGAGGCCTCCAACCGGCTTTTTGACGGCTTGATGAACCTTTTGGTGCTCATCGCCGGGGCCCTGTTCATGATAAACGGCCGGGTGCAGCCTGCGGATTTGGTGGCCTACATGCTCTACGTGGGCACGCTCATCGCCTCCATCCGGCGGCTGGTGCAGTTTGCCGAGCAGTTCCAGCAAGGCATGACCGGCGTGGAGCGCTTCTTCCAGATCATGGACGCGGACGTGGAGATTTTCGACGAGCCCGGGGCAAAGCCCCTTGTGATGAAGGCCGGGGACGTGACCTTCGAAAACGTCAGCTTCCACTACGCCGACGACGGCAAGCAGGTGCTCTCCCACATCAACCTGCACGTGAACGCCGGGGAGAACGTGGCCCTGGTGGGGCCCTCCGGGGGCGGCAAGACCACCCTCTGCAACCTCATCCCCCGCTTTTACGACGTGACCACCGGCCGCATCCTCATAGACGGCCAGGACGTGCGGGGGGTGACCCTTGAGTCCCTTAGAAACCAGATCGGCTTTGTGCAGCAGGATGTGTACCTGTTTTCCGGCACGGTCTTTGAAAATATCCAGTACGGAAAGCCCGGGGCCAGCCGGGAAGAAGTCATGGAGGCCGCCAAACAAGCCGGGGCCCACGACTTCATCCTGGGCCTTGCAAACGGCTACGATACATATGTGGGCGAGCGGGGCGTGAAGCTCTCCGGCGGGCAGAAGCAGCGCATCAGCATCGCCCGGGCCTTCCTCAAAAACCCGCCCATCATGATCTTGGACGAAGCCACCAGCGCCCTGGATAACGAAAGCGAGAAGCTGGTGCAGGCGTCCTTGGAGAAGCTCTCAAAGGGCCGCACCACCTTTACCATCGCCCACAGGCTCACCACCATACGGGGGGCCACGGTGATCTTGGTGCTCACCGACGAGGGCATCGTGGAAAAGGGAACCCACGGGGAACTGATGGAAAAGCGCGGCGTATATTATAACCTATATAACAGCTACGCCCTGGACGACAGCTTAGGAGGGGGGAACAGCCATGAACAAGAGTGACGCGTTTTTCGCGGCCCTGCGGGGCCGCCGGGTGGCCTTCTGCGGCATTGCCCGCAGCCATATGCCGCTGATAAGGCTCTTTAAGGAGAAAGGTGCCATCGTCTCCGCCCGGGACCGCCGGGCCCTGGAGGAGCTGGGGGAAAACGGTAAAGAGCTCACAGCCCTGGGGGTGCCCATGGTGCTGGGGGAGGATTATCTTGCGGACCTCACGGAGGACGTGATCTTCCGCACGCCGGGCATGAAATACCATCTGCCGGAGCTTACACAGGCCCGGGCCCGGGGGCAGGCGGTCACCAGCGAGCTGGAGGTCTTCTTTGACCTGTGCCCCTGCAAAATTTACGCCGTCACCGGCAGCGACGGCAAGACCACCACCACCACCCTGATCTCGGAGTTTCTGAAGGCAGAGGGGAAGACCGTCCATCTGGGCGGGAACATCGGAAAGCCCCTTCTGCCGGAGATAGAGTCCATCGCCCCCACAGACTGCGCCGTGGCGGAGCTTTCCAGCTTCCAGCTCATCTCCATGCGGCAGGCCCCCCAGGTGGCGGTGGTCACGAACCTTTCCCCCAACCACCTGGACGTGCACAAGGACATGGAGGAGTACATCGACGCAAAGCGCAACATATACCGGCACCAAAACGCCTTCTCCCGCACGGTCTTAAACGCCGACAACGGGATAACGGCCTCTTTCGCCCAGGAGACCCGGGGCGACACCTGGCTTTTCAGCCGCAAAGAAAAGCCGGAGCGAGGCGTCTTCTGCGACGGGGAGACCATCTTCGTAAACGGGGAGGAAGCGCTGAAGGTCAGCGATATCAAGATACCCGGCTGGCATAACGTGGAAAACACTATGGCCGCTGTCGCCGCCGTGTGGGGGGACGTAAGCCGTGAGAACATCCGCAAGGTAGCAAAGGAGTTCGGCGGGGTGGAGCACCGGGCCGAGCTCGTGCGGGAGCTTCACGGGGTCAAGTACTACAACGACTCCATTGCCAGCTCCCCCACCCGCACCATTTCGGGCACCCTCTCCCTTTATAAGGAGAAGATTCTGCTCATCTGCGGCGGGTACGACAAGCACATCCCCTACGACCCCCTGGGTCCCGTGGTGTGCGACAAGGTCAAGGCCCTCATCCTTCTGGGGGCCACGGGCCCGAAGATCGAGGAGGCCGTGCGCCATGCACCCAATTATAGGGAGGGCGCGCCGGTGATCCTTCACGCCAAGACCATGGAGGAAGCCGTGGCCCTGGCCCAAAGGGAAGCGGCCCCCGGGGACGTGGTGTCCCTGTCCCCGGCCTCGGCGGCCTTTGACCTTTACCCCAACTTCGAGGTACGCGGGCACCATTTCAAAGAGCTTGTGAACGCCCTTTCATAAAGAGACGCGGGGCGACTCCCCGGGAAAGAAAAGAGTATGGAACGAAAAAAATTCGGCAATAACGGCAACAGGAAATTCCGAAGCGGCGGGCGGGCCCCCAGGATGGTGTCCTCCTCGCAGCCCTACGAGCTTCCAAGCGCCGCCAAGACCATCGAGGAAAAGCTCATCGTGGCGGCCTTAAAGCGCTGCGGGGGCGACGGCGTGCCCGCCAAGTCCCTTCTGCGGGAGGCGGGCATACGGGACAAGGACGCCTTCTACGACTCCCTGCGCAGCCTCAAGGAGGCCGGGGAGGTAGAGGTGGACAAGGACCACTGGGTGAAGCTCTCCCCCCACACGGGAGAGGTGGAGGCCACCCTGGTCTCATTGTCAGAGAAGTTCGGCTTCGCCCGCCCCAAGGTGGGCACAGAGGATATCTTCATCCCCGGCAGCGCCCTAAAGGGGGCCTTCGTGGGGGACGAGATCCTCATAGGCAGCCTGGAAAAGCGCGACCGGGGCCCCAGCGGCCGCGTAAAGCGCATCATAAAGCGCAGCGAAAGCGCCGTCACCGGCACTGTGCACATAGGGGAGCAGGGGGGCGTCACCGTCACCCCCGACGGCCCGGTGCGCTTTGACATGCGGGTGCTGCCCGGAAAGGCAAACGGCGCCAAAGACGGCGACAAGGTGCTCATCACTCCCCTGCAGGACGAGCGGGGGGACTGGTCCCAGTGTGAGGTGCGCATGGTCTTCGGCACGGGCCACAGCGCCCGGGTCTGCGCCGACGCCATTATCGAGCGGGTGGGCATCCCCACGGTGTTCCCGCAGGAGGTCATGGCCCAGGCGGAGGAGATCGCCAAAATGACCGTCACAAAAGAGGACATCGACAGCCGCCTGGACCTGCGGGACTGGCCCATCTTCACCATCGACAGCGCCGACGCCAAGGACCTGGACGACGCGGTCTCCGCGGAGAAGACGGAGTACGGCTACCGGCTGGGGGTGCACATTGCCGACGTGTCCCACTATGTGAAGGCCAAGACCCCCATCGACCAGGAGGCCTACAAGCGGGGCACCTCCGTGTACTTTGCGGACCGGGTGATCCCCATGCTGCCCGAGGCCCTCTCTAACGGCGTGTGCTCCTTAAACGCCGGCACCGAGAAGCTCACCTTCTCCGCCCTTATGGAGTTCGACTTTGAAGGGGAGATGACCGGCTACAAGTTCTGCAAGTCCGTCATTAACTCCAAGGTGCGGGGCGTGTATAAAGAGGTAAACGAAATCCTGGCGGGCACCGCCGGGCAAGAAATTTTAGATAAGTACGCCCCCGTAAAAGAGAGCCTTGCCTGCACAAAGGAACTGGCCGACCTGCTCCAGGCCCGGGCCAAAAAGCGGGGGGAGATGGACCTTTCCAGCGACGAAACCAAGTTCGTGCTGGATGAAAACGGCGTGTGCATCGACCTGATGCCCCGCACCCAGGGCCCTGCCGAGCAGCTGATTGAGCAGCTGATGATATGCGCCAATATCGCCGCCGCCCGGGCCTCTCTGGACGCGGGCATCCCCTTCCTGTACCGGGTGCACGAGCGCCCCCAGCCCGACCGGGTGGTGGAGCTCTATGAACTGCTGGACAAGCTGGGCATCCCCTGCAAAGAGCTCAAAAAGGGCGACCCCACTACGGTAGACTTCGCCGCCGTGCTGGACCGGGTGAAGGACACCCCCCGGGCGTCGCTCGTAAACCAGCGCATTCTGCGCACCATGGAAAAGGCCAAATATAACCACAAGGAGCTGGGCCACTTCGGCCTGGCCCTGGGGGAATACAGCCACTTCACCTCCCCCATCCGCCGCTACCCGGATACCTCCATCCACCGCATCCTCACCGACCTGGTGGCAGGGGTGGACAAGGCGGTCATAAAGAAGCGCTACGCTGTCTTTGCCGAGGAGTCGGCCTTTGAGTCCTCCAAGAACGAAGTGCGGGCCGTCACCGGCGAGCGGGACGCCGAGGACTGCTACATGGCCGAATACATGCGGGCCCATTTAGGGGAGCACCACTTGGGCATCATCAGCGGGGTGACGCCCAAGGGCGTGTTCGTGAAGCTAGAAAACAACGCCGAGGGCTTTGTGAGCCTGCAGGACTTCGAGGGCGCGGACTTCGAGTTTGACGGGGAGATCCTGCACCGGGACCTGCGCTCGGGCCGGGTGCTGATGATGGGGGATGAGCTGCCCATCATCGTGGCCGGGGCCGACGTGGCCACCGGGCGCATCGACTTTATGCCAGAGGAGGCATAAAGACAGGGCCCGGCTCATATGCTTCCCTAAGACATCTCCAAAAGAGAAAGGACGGGTCATGTGAAAGGCTTTCTGCTGTCGGCGGCGCTGGGGCTGGGGGCTTTGGCGCTTGTGAACCTGTGCGGGCCCTACACCGGGGTGTTCCTGCCGGTGAACCGCCTGAGCGTCTTGGGGGCCGGGCTTCTGGGCATACCGGGGGTGACGCTGCTGGTGCTGTGCAACGGCTTCCTGCTGTAAACAAAAAAGGGGCGGCAAGGCGCGATGCCTTGCCGCCCCCCGCTGTCTAGTAGGGGTCAAAGCAGATGTTCATGTCCACCGTGGTATTGATGCCCGGCACCGTGCCCTGGTCCGTGTACTGCCAGATGCGGAAGTTATAGTACCAGCTGGGGGCCTTATTGTACTCCGCCAGCCAGATGGGCACGTCCTTCACCTTGTCCATGTCAAAGAACTGGTAGCCCATGTTCTTGTTGGTGTAGAAGCAGGGTTTGTAGCCGGCCTCCTTCACCCTTTTGCAGAAGGCCGCCCCGTAGGCCGCCACGTCGGCGCCTTCTGCGTCATAGGCCCGCAGGTCCTCGGCGGGCAGGGTCTCGCTGGGAATGGGGTTCTCCCAGTCGAACACAATGGGGTAAGTAAGGTCCCGGCCGTCTAAAAGCTCCAGCACATAGTCGGCCTCGGCCTGGGCCTCCGCCTCGCTGATGGCCTGGGAGAAGAAGTACACCCCCACCGGCAGCCCCGCTGCTACCGCCCCCTGGTAGTTTTCCTCGAAGCGCTCGTCGGTGGTGAGAAGCCCCTGGGTCATGCCCCGGTAGCCCGCCCGTATGAACACGAAGTCCACCATGCCGGAGGACTGCACCTGCCCCCAGTCGATGGCCCCCTGGAACTCCGAAACGTCGATGCCCCGTAAAGCCTTGCCGTCGTCATAGCGGATAAAGCGCCCCTCGTCCTGGAATTTGTCCGTGTCGTACTTGCAGGGGGGCAGGTCGAACTTAGGGATGAGCCGCACGCCCTCGTACAGGTCGTTTATCTGCAGCATGTTGTCCGGTATCAAGGAGGAAGGGGGCGCGGGCTCCGGCTGGGCCGACTGGGTGATGTAAAGGAGGGCCAGCAGCACGATGGCCAAGGCCACAAGGGCGCAGGCGGGCAGCATCCACTTCCGATAGCGCCGCAGCAGCACGGCGGCCTTATGGGAGGGCCGTTTCTTATGAGTTGCCATAGGGTTCCCTTTCTGTTAAAAATATCAGTTTTTATATTCCTTCAGGCACAGGGTCACAGGCACCGTATTGCTGATGCCCGGCACCTCGCCCTCTTTGGTGTACTGCCACATGTCGAATTCATAGTAGAAGCTGGGGGCCGGCCGGGCCTCCGCGTACCACATGTCGTATTCGGCGATGCGGGAAAGGTCCAGGCTGTTATAGCCCATGTCCTTGTCGCTGTAGAAGCAGGGCTTGTAGCCCGCGGTCTTCACTTTCTTGCAGAAGGTCTGGATAAACCCGGTGACCTGGTCCCCGTTGCACCGCACCGTGCGGGACTTCTCGTTTACGTCCCCGTCGTCCTTGCGGTCGTACTCCCAGTAGAAGGCCACGGGGTAGGTCATCTTGTAGGGGCGTATCTGCTCTAGGACAAAGGCGGCCTCCTCGTCGGCCTCGGCGTCGGTGACGGCCTTGGAGTAGAAATACACCCCCACCGGCAGCCCGGCGTCCGCGGCGCCCTGCATGTTCGCTTCAAAGTTGGCGTCCGGGGTGATGCGGCCCTTTTCGTTCTGGCGAAAGCCCACCCGTATCATGGCAAAGTCCACTTCGCTGGCGGCAACGGCCGCCCAGTCGATGTCCCCCATCTTCTGGCTCACGTTGATGCCGATAGTGGAATCGCCCCCGGTGTAGGCCACCACCCCCTTGTCCTCCTTGAAGTCCTCAGGGGGGAAGGTGTTCACCGGGATATTCCAGAAGGGGATGGTCATGTCCCCCTCGTACATGTCGTTGACCTTGGCCTGGGCGCCGTTTTTCTCCAGCAGCTCCACCGAGCTCTGGCGGGGCCCTTTTGCCAGCATCACAGCCGAGATGGTGATGATGAGCACCACCAGCACCACGGTTATGCCCAGAAAAAGGGTCTTCCTGCCCGGGTTTCCCATAAACTGTTCCTCCTTTCCCGAAACGCGCAAAAAAGCCTACCGCCCCCGCAGCCTGTCTAAGCTCTTGGCCTTTTCAAAGGCCCTGTAGAGAAAGACGTCCGGCGGCAGCTCCTGATAATCCCAATACATGGGCTCTAAGGCCGTGGCGCCCCGGTAGCCGGTGGCGCTTATCTTTTCCATGACCTGGGCCCAGGGGATGTCCCCGTCAAAGGGCAGCCGGTGCTGTACGCAGCAGCTGCGGCTGGCCCCGCTGTTGTCGTGCAGGTGCAGGCCCATGAGCCGGCGCCCGTAAAGTTCCAGAATGTCCGTGTCCACCCCGCCGTTATAGTGGTGGCAGCAGTCATAGCACAGCCCCAGCCGGGGGGAGCCGATGGCCCCGAAGACCGCCCCGAGGTTTCGCACGTTCTGCACGTTTTCCAGGGCCAGGTTCACCTCCAGGTCCTCGGCCCGCTGGGTCAGGCGCTGCATGCGCTGCAGGCCCGAGGGGGTAACGGGGCAGTCATCCCCGGGGATATGTATGACCAGGGTGGGCACCCCCAGGCTCCGGCAGTCCTCCAGGCAGATGTCGTAGCACTGCTCCACGTTCTGGCCGGTCAGGTCATCCCGCCACAGGGCGTGCTGGCCCTCGGTGGGCGCGTGTATATTTTCAACGGCAAGCCCGGCCTCCCTGGCGATCTCCGGGGCCAGCCGGTAGTCTACGCCCCGGCCCAGCCTGTGCCCCCACAAGATCATCACCTGAGAAAACCCGGCCTTTTTTATCAGACCGTACCGCTCCTCCATGGTCAGCTGGTAGCCAAACCAATCAAAGATCGAAAGCATTTCGCCGCCTCCCATCGGGCCTTTGCCCGCAGTATACCCTTATTATATAGGAAAATTGTCGAAAGTGCAACAGATATCCGGCCTTTTCCACCATTTTCACCCTTGCCCCGGCGGGCCTTTTTTGGTATAATGTCTGGGAACGTGGAAAAGCGGAAAGGAAAGACTATGGAAATAAAAGAACTGAACCTGATGGAAATGGAAGAAATTTATCATTCCCGCATGAAAGAGGACTTCCCCCCCAGTGAGCTGCGGCCCTTTTCCAGCATCCGGCAGCTGACGCAGGCGGGGCTTTACCGCTCCTTCGGCTGCTACGATGAAAAGGGCCTTGCGGGCTACGGGGCCTTTGCCATGGCGGAGGGGGCCCCGGCGGTGCTGCTGGACTACTACGCCGTAGACGCCGACAGGCGGGGCCAGGGCATCGGCTCCCGGTTCCTGCCGGGGCTGAAAGAAGCCCTGGGGCCGGCGGGGGCCCCTTTCCTCCTGATAGAGGTGGAAAGCCTGGAGTCCGCTAAGACCCCCCAGGAAACAGCAGAGCGCGCCCGGCGCATCCGCTTCTATAAGGGCTGCGGCTGCCGGGAGACCGGGGTCTGCTCCTATCTTTTCGGGGTGGAGTACCGCATCATGGTCCTCCCCCTAGAGGGCGGGGCCATAGCGGACAGCCAGGTGGAAGAGGCCCTTATGGGCGTCTACCGCACCATCGTGCCGCCCTTGGTGGGGCCGGGGGAGGAAGCCTTCACCCGGGTATGCCGGTGCTACCGGCGGTAAAAGGCAGCTTTTGGGGAGGAAAAACCGATGAAATACACCCTTTCCGTGCTGGTAGAAAACCAGCCGGGCGTGCTCTCAAAGGTGGCGGGGCTCTTTGCCCGGCGGGGCTACAACATCGACAGCCTGGCCGTGGGCGCCACCGAGGACCCCACCATGTCCTGCATCATCATTGTGGGGGAGGGGGACGACTACATCCTGGAGCAGGTGGAAAAGCAGCTCAATAAGGTCATCCCGGTGATAAAGGTGCGCTCTCTGGCGGCGGACGCCGTGCAGGCGGAGCTGATTATGGTGAAGGTCAGCTGCGAGACAAAGGATTTGGCTGAGTTAAACCAGATCGCCGCCCTGATGAAAGCGGAGGTGGTGGACGTGGGGAAGGGCCTTGTGACCCTGCGCTTTACCGGCGAGCACGAGCGCTGCGACACCCTCTGCGACCTTCTGCGCCCCTACGGCATCCGGGAGATCGTGCGCACCGGGGTCATCGCCCTGGACAGGGGCTGAGCATATAAAAAAGGCAGGGCCTGGGAAAAGCTCTCAGGGCCCTGCTTTTTTATTTTTATGCAGCTAAGAGCCGGGGGCGGGTCTTTAGGTAGAGCAAAAGGCCCGTAAGGTCCGCCAGGGCCCAGCCGATGGGGATGGACCACCAGATGCCCAGGACCCCTATGGCGGGCACAGCCGACAGCACATAGGAAAGGGCCACCCGGGTGCCCAGGGAAATGACCGTGAGCACCACAGAGACGGCGGGGCGGCCCAGGGCCCTGTACAGGCCATAGAACAAGAACAGGCAGCCGATGCCCCAGTAGAAGGGCCCGATGACGTGGAGATACCCCACCCCCGCCTGGAGGATGGCGGTCTCAGCGGGGTCGATGAAGATCAGCAGCAGGGGCTTTGCCAAAAACCACAGGGCCAAAGACACCAGCAGGCAGTAAGAGGCGGAGGTCACAAAGGCCCACCGCACCCCCTGCCGGATGCGCTGGGCCTTCCCGGCGCCCCGGTTCTGGGCCAGGAAGGTGGAGAAGGCGTTGCCGTACTCCTGGGCGGGCATGTAGGCGAAGGAGTCGATCTTCACCCCGGCGGCAAAGGCGGCCATGACCGTGGTGCCGAAGCTGTTCACCAGCCCCTGCACCATGAGAATGCCCAGGTTCATCACCGACTGCTGCAGGCAGGTGAGAAAGGAGTACCGCACGATCTCCCCCAGGCCCGCCCGCTCTACCCGGAAGGACCGGAAAGCCCGGCGCAGGGGCTTATTTTTCCACAGGGTGTAAAGGGCAATGCCCGCCCCGGAAAGGTACTGGGCAATGACCGTGGCCGCGGCCGCCCCGGCCGCCCCCTGCTTCCACACCGCCACAAAGAGGATATCGAGCCCGATATTCAGGGCCGTGGAGAAGGCCAGAAACAGCAGGGGCACCACCGAGTCCCCCAGGGCCTTCAGGTACGCGCCGAAAAAGTTATACACCCCAATGGCCGGTATGCCCCAGAACACCAGCACCATGTAGGTCCGGGTCATACTGAGGATCTCATGGGGGATGTTCATCCAGACAAGGATGCCGTCCACCCCCAGCAGGGAACCGGCGGTGAGAAGGGCCGAAAGGGCCGCCGTAAGGGTGAAGGCCCCGCAGACGCTTCTCTCCAGCTTCTCCGGGTCCCCCCGGCCGAAGCACAGGGAGAACACCACCCCGCTGCCCATGCACAGCCCCAGGAGCATGGAGGTGAGAAAGGTCATCAGCGCGAAGGCAGAGCCCACCGCCGCCAAGGCCCCCGGCCCCACAAAGCGGCCCACCACCCAGGTGTCCACCAGATTATAGCCCTGCTGCAGAAGGTTCCCTAAGATCATGGGCAGGGCAAAGGAACACAGGGTCCCGAAGACCGGGCCCTTTGTCAGGTCTTTTTGAAACATCTATTACGTCCTCCCCGTTCCCATGGGATTTTTCTGCGTGAATAAAAACGCCCCCACCGCCACAGACACCGCCAGATTCAGGGAATCCACGGCGTCGCTCTGGGGGATGAAAAGGCTCTGGCCGTAAGTCTTGAAGACCGGGGGCAGGCCCGCGGCCTCGTTGCCGAAGACCAGGGTGTAGAGGCTCACCCGGGGGCAGCTTTCCGGGGTCAGCACCTGCCCGCCGTCCAGCATGAAGGGGTAGACGGCCCGCCCCTCCCCGTGGGCCCGCAGGTAGGCGGGGAAATCTTCAAACCTCTCCACCCGCAGCCGGAACACCGCCCCCATGCTGGCCCGCACGGCCTTGGGGCTCCACAGGTCCGCGCCCCCGCCGATGACGGCCAGATCCCCTATGCCAAAGCCCAGAAGGGTGCGCATGATGGTCCCCAGGTTCCCCATGTCCGCTGGCTCTACCAGGGCCACGTGGGGGGCCCCGGGGCGAAGGACGCCAGTGTATTTTGTAAACTCCCCGGCGGCGTAGCACACCTCCTTCTGGGCGATGCGCTCCAGGGCCCGGGGCCAGAGAAGGCAGGGCACGCCCTTTTCCTTGCACAACCCTATGAGCTTCTCCTTCTCTCTAAAATCCTCCCGGTAGTAGACCGCCCGGGCCGCCTGGGGCCGGTGGTTCAAAAGCTCAAAGGTGGGGAAAGGCCCCAGGGCGTAGGAATGGGCGAACTCTTTTTTGTACTTTTTGGGCAGCTCCCGTTGCTCCATATGGGCCTCCTTTTCTGCTAGTGGCGGGGCTTATAGTGGCTGCCGCCCCGGCGGGGGGCAGGGGGCGGGTCCGCTTTCTGTACCCGTCGGGGCGGCTCCGGCTGAGAGGGCCGCGCAGGCGCGGGCGGGGCTGCGCTCCGGCGCACCGGCCGGGGGGCGGGCTCCTCGAAGTCCTCGTCCTCCTCCTCGAAGCTGTCGCCGTAGTCTACCAGGGGCCCCTCCAGCTTGGCCGTGCCGCCGGAGAGGAAGGCGGGCACCACCAGAATCACCAGGGCCGCCGCAATTAGGACCGCCAGGCCCACGGGGGAGTACAGAAACTCCGCCACCGTGCCGCAGCCGGGCAGGTAGGTGACGCACACCGCCTCCACCAAAGCCGGGTCCAGAAGGTCCACGTCCGGCTGGCCGAAGGCCTCCTGCTGGGTGATGTACTTTTCCTCGCTGGTGCCCACCACCCGGCGCAGGGTCAGGGCCCCTTCCTTATAGAAGGCCACGATGTCCCCGGGCTCGCTTTCGCTTCCCATGCGCAGGATGGCAAGGTCCCCGGGGTACAGGGAGGGGGTCATTTCCCCGGTGGCCACGGTGAAGGGGGCAAAGCCCAGCAGCACCGGCGGGTCCTCCTGCTTTACCTGGGCGCTGAAAAGCAGCATCCCGCTCATGAAAATGAACACGGCCATTATAAGGGCCAGCAAAATCCGCAGAAACCATATCAAAGCTTTCATACCTTACCGCAGCCTCTTTTCTTTCAGTATTTTGAGAAATCCCGGGTCCGTAAGCTCCCCGTGCCGCAGAAGCCATCTGGCCACGCCGTCCTCCTGGTTGCTGCCGATGATTTCCGTGGCGGCCGCTTTCAGCTCCGGCACGGCGTTTGCCACGGCGCAGCTTACGTCGGCGGCGGCAAAAAGGGGCAGGTCGTTTACGGCGTCCCCGAAAGCCACAATCCTCTCGCAGCCCAAAAGCCTCTTGAGCTCTCGGGCGGCATTTGCCTTGGTGGCGGCCTTGGGCATCAGCTCCAGCCAGTATTCCTGCCGGTAAAGCTCCTGCTGGAAAGTGACCGTGAGCCACCCGCACTCCCGGGCCCGGTCGTATAGGGGCGAAAGCGCCGCCTTTTCCCCTATGAAGGTGTAGTAAAAGGCCTCCCCTGTATAAAGGGCCTCGGGGCCCTCCACGGGCCGCAGGCGGGGGTCCCATTTCCGGTTTTTTAGGTAATGGGCCTGTCCTTCCGTCTCTTTCCCAACCACCCAGGAGAGCCGCTCCGCCCCGTCCACAAAGGCGTACACCACCGGCCACAGCCCCAGGGAAAGGGCCTGTCCCCGCACCCAGCGGGCCTGCTCCTTGTCAAAGCCCACCCGCAGAAGGGGCTCCCCTTCCGGCCCGTCCAGAATAAAGGCCCCGTTATAGACGATGACCGGCAGGTTTTTCGTCAGGCCCGCCGTCACCCGCCGGGCCGAGTGGTTGGAGCGGGCCGTGGCGTAGGTGAACTTCATGCCCCGCTCTATGAGGCTGTTCAGCGCCCACACCGTGAACTCCGAAAGCTTTTCATCCCGATTCAGAAGCGTCCCGTCCAGGTCGCTTACATACAGCGTCATGCCCTTCCCTCCTTTGATAAAAGAACGGCCTGGCCGCTACCCCTTCAAATACTTTCTGCACACTTCGTACATTTCGCCCGTCTCCAGCATCCGCCGCAGGGCCATAAGGCCCTCCTGGTTCTTTTTACAGGGCATGGCGGGCTGCATATAGCCGCCCTCCGCATACTTGTTTTTCATGTGGAGGACCGCCCTGGTTACCCGCTGTTCGTCTGTCATCTCCGGGTATCGAGCGTAGCCATACTGCATACAACGCTTGGCAATGCGGTAGGGGTCGATGTCCCGGTCCGCCTCGCTGACAATGCGCCCGTACACCGAGCGGGGCTCGTGCCCGCTGGAGGCCCGGTGGTCTTCCACCGCCTCCTTCATCATTTCCCGCTGCTCTGGGGTGAACCACCGCTTCAGCGCCTCATCTTCCATGAGGAACCGGCCCGACGTGGCCCCGTGGTCCTCCCGGCCGAACTGCAGGCCCGTATCGTGATAGGCCGCCACCGTGTAGACCATGTTTACATCTACAGGCCCGTAAAGCTCTCTTGCAGCACCAATGAGCCCCAGGCTGTTTTCTATCACCCGCCCCACGTGCTCAGGCCCATGGGCCTCGTCAAAGCCCGCGTACAGGGGCAGGACAGCCCCCTCTATGTACGCCCGCAGTTCCCTGTTGATCTCTTCCATCCATGCACTCTCCCTTTTTTAGATTCGTGCACAGCAGCCGCATTCTCAGTATACCATAGTTCCCCCCGGCTTTCAATGCGAATTTTCCCCGCGCCCAAAGAAAATGCTTGCAATTCCCGATGGTTTCTAGTAAAATATAGAGAAGTATGAACAAAGCTTTTGACCTGGAGGTGCTTACCATGCCGGATGAGTTCGCAAACAATACCATCACCTTCTCCCTGGACCCTGTGCGGGAGGCGGACATGAAGCGCATTCTGCTCACTGTGTACGACGCGCTGAAGGAGAAGGGCTACAACCCCATCAGCCAGATCGTGGGCTACCTGCTCTCAGAGGACCCCACCTATATCACCACCCACAACAACGCCCGCAGCCTCGTGCGCCGCATCGACCGGGACGAACTGCTGAAGGCCATGGTTCGCTCTTACCTGGGCGAGTGAGAATTTACTTTTTGAGAAAGCGGTGATCTTTTGAGCGCTAAGAAAACAGACTTCCCCACCTACAAGGGCAAGCCCCTGGTCCGCAGCGGGGATACCATCTACTATGGCAGCATGCGGGACAAATACGTCATCAAGATGGACGTGAAGTCCAAGAAGAAGGTGGGCGATTTGGAGGTGGCCGACAAGGTGCTGGTGTCCCTCATGTACACCGACCCCGAGATCCGCAGCCGCAAGCAGATCGTCAAGACCAGCGAGAAGGACGGCCTGTACCTGGCCCTGGACATTGCCGACGCCTGGCTCACCCGGGCCCTGGCCGACTGATGAGGCCCGCCCGCCATGAAAAAACCAATGCAAACGGAAAAACCGCGTTTCAGCCCTGCCCCCGCCGCAGCTGAAACGCCGTTTTGTTTTTATTCCTTCGGGCCCCGGCGCTTTTCCAGCAGACGCACGATGGCCCCTGAAAGCAGCACCGCGCCCGCGCCCAGCCCAAGAGAGGCCGCGATGAGGCCAGGCCCCGGTCCCGGCTCCGGCTCCAGGCCCTCGGGCAGGAGGATGGTTTCCGGGGGCGGGCTGCTTTCCGCCGGCGGCTCCGGGTCCTCCTCCGCCTCTACAGGCACGGGTATGCCGGAGGGGCTGGGCTTCGGGGTCTTTGTGGGGGAGGGTGATGCGCTGGGCTTCGGGGTCTTCGTGGGGGCAGGGGTGGCCGTGGGCTTCGAGGTCTTCACCGCAGCCGCCGTGCCGGAGGGCGCGGCTGTGGCCGACGCCTTTACCTGCTCCTGCCGGTGCACCAGCACGCGGTAGACCTGCTTTGTCTCCCCGTCCGCCGCCGTCACGGTGAGCTTGAACTCCGTGTCGCTGCCGCCGGCCCCCAGGTTCTTGCGGTTCACTTTACAGGCGGCCCCTTCCGCGGGCTCTGCCGTAAAGCTCATAGACTTTATAGAGAAGGGCACCGTCATAACATACTCCAGCTCTTCCGGCGAAAAGGGCGGCTCCAGTTCTCCGGTCTCCGGCACCAGAGACCGCAGAGAAGCGTCCATCAGGGCCGGGTCCTTTTCCTCCCGGTACACGTCCACCCGGTAGATTTCCGTCGTCTTGCCGTCGGCGGCGGTGACGGTGATGGCAAAGGTCGTAGTGCTGCCCGCCTCCTCCAGGTCCCTGCGGTCCACTTTACAGGAAGCCCCCTCCGCAGGCACAGCCGTAAAGCTCACAGACTTTACAGAATAGGGTACCCGCATGGTGTAGTGCAGGCGCTCCGGGGAGAATTCCTGCTCCAGCTGGCCCTCCTTGGGGGTAAGGGCCGTCAGCAGCGCCTCCCCGCTGGGTGGCTCCTTGGGCTCCCGGTACACGTCTACCTGATAGGTCTGCCGGGTCTCGCCGTCTTCGGCAATGACGGTGATCTTAAACTCCGTCTCGCTGCCGCCTGCCTCCAGGTTCTTGCGGTTCACCCGGCAGGTGGCCCCCGGGGCAGGCTGAGCTGTAAAGGTGAGAGACTTTACCGTATAGGGCACCGACATGGTATACCGCAGCTGTTCCGGCGAAAAATCCTGGTCCAGCCGCCCTTCATCCGGGGCCAGGGCCAGCAGGGAGGCGTCCCCGCTGGGGGGCGCAAGCACTTCATAGGCGACGGTCTCCTCCCCGTCCGGGCACAGGCTTTCCCCCTCCGGGGAGAGTACCTGCCCCGCCCGCACCCGCAGCGCGGTGCTGCCGGCGGGGGCGTCTTCCTTTACCTGAAAGCGCCAGAAAAGCATCCGCTCTGACCCAGTGAAGGCCAGCTCCGCGCTTTTCTGGGTGTAGACCGCCGCCAAGCGCCCCTCCTCCGGGCCCGCCGTGAAAAGGTAGCCCTCCCGAAGGCTTCTGTCAAAAACCGGCGGCTCACAGGTGAGCACCTGGGGGTCGTACTCTACCCAAAGCACAAAGGCGCCCAGGGGGCCCTGCGCGCCGTCGTAAGAAAGGGTAAGCCCCAAGGGGCCCCCCGCGGCCCCTTGGGTTTTCGTAAGGGAAACAGAAAAAGGCGGCTTCTCCGCCGCCCCAACAGGAAGGGAAATCATCAGGAGCAGTACGGCCGCAAGCATGCCAGGGACCCAGCGCCTCATAGGCCTTGCTCCTTTCATGGGAATAAATCTTTGTTGCAAGCATAGCATGTATTTTGATAGAATGCAATGGCTTTCGCAAAAAATATGTCAAAAATTGTCGAATCACCCGTTTTCTCTCTCAAAATTTGCCGGGTGTGCCAAAAATCTATTGTATTATCCCCCAAAATATGAGATAATGTTTACAAATCCATCTAGGGAGGCGGCAATGCCATGAAAAACCGCGGCGATAAAAAATTCACAAAAGTGGAGAAAAGCTGGATCATGTACGACTGGGCCAACTCGGTCTACGCCACCAACATCCTGGCCGTGATCTTCCCCATCTACTTTAACAGCATCTGCAGGGCAAACGGCGCCGACAACCTGGTGCTCTGGTCCTACGGCACCTCGGCGGCCACGTTCCTGGTGGCCATACTGGCCCCGGTGCTGGGGGCCCTGGCCGACCACAAGGGCTATAAGAAAAAGCTTTTCGCGGCCTTTTTGTTCATCGGCGTGGCCTTCACCCTTTCAAACGCCTTTGTGGACAGCTACCAGCTGCTGCTGACAGGCTATGTATTAAGCCACATCGGCTTCTCGGGCTCCTGCCTCTTTTACGATTCCTTTTTAACCGACGTGACCACCAACGAGCGCATGGACCGGGTCTCCTCCTGGGGCTACGCCATGGGGTACATCGGCGGCAGCACCATCCCCTTTGTGCTGTCCATCATCCTGCTTTTGGTGATGGGCATGGACAACATGCTGGCCTTCAAGCTGGTCATCATCCTCACAAGCCTCTGGTGGCTGGTTTTCAGCATCCCCATGCTGAAGAACGTAAAGCAGGTCCACTATATCGAGGGCCAGAAGAATTTGGTGCGCTCGTCCCTCTCGAACCTCTTGGGCACCGCCAGGGACATCTTTAAGGAAAAGAAGATCTTCCTGTTCCTCATCGCCTATTTCTTCTATATCGACGGCGTGAACACCATCATTTCCGTATCGACTTCTTACGGCTCGAAGCTGGGGCTCAATGACATCAGCATGATCTTAGCCCTGCTCATGACCCAGATCGTGGCGGTGCCCTTCTCCATCCTCTTTGCCCGGCTCTCAGAGAAGATGGGCTCTGTGAACCTCTTGTGCGGCGCGGTGGGCGTTTACTTCTTCATCACCCTGGTGGGCTTCTTCATGGGCTTCAATATCGAGCAGCACCCCGGCGACGCGGGGGCCCGCACCCTGTCCCTTGTCCTGTTCTGGTGCATGGCCTTTATGGTGGGCACGGTGCAGGGGGGCATACAGGCCATCTCCCGGTCCTATTTCGGAAAGCTCATCCCCTCCCAGCGCTCCAATGAATACTTCGGCTTCTTCGATATCTTCGGCAAGTTCGCCGCGGTCATCGGGCCGCTGCTGGTTGCCTTCTTCACCCAGGCCACCGGCCGGGACTCCTTGGGCGTCATCAGCCTTTCCATCCTGTTCCTTCTGGGGTTCGTGCTGCTGTTTGCCTGCCGGCGCACCCTTTCCCGGGCCGAATAACCGCCCCGCATTCTGCATAGACTAGCACAGAGAATGGAGGAAAATCTATGTGCACAAGCATCGCCATGGCCGGGGATGACTTCTACTTCGGCCGCAACATGGACTGGAACGGGGGCTTCAGCGAGCGGGTCGTCATCACCCCCCGCCGCTACCCCTTCGATTTCCGCAAGGCCCCGCCCATGCACAGCCACTACGCCATGATAGGCATGGGCATGATGGACTGCCCCTATCCCCTGTACGCCGAGGCCTCCAATGAAAAGGGCCTGTGCATGGCCGGGCTCAACTTCCCCCAGAACGCCTGGTATTCCCCCCAGCCGGACCCGGTGAAGCAAAACATCTCCCCCTTCGAGCTGATCCTCTGGGTGCTGGGCCAGTGCGCCACCCTGGGGGAGGCCCGCTGCCTGCTGGAAAACACCCACCTGCTGGCCATCCCCTACAGCGCCCAGGTGGGGCTTTCGCCTTTGCACTGGCATATCGCCGACAGGACGGGCTCGCTGGTGCTGGAATCCACAAAAGACGGCACCCATATTTACGAGAACCCCCTGGGCGTCATGACCAACAACCCGCCCTTCCCCTTCCAGCTGCAGAACGTGTGCCAGTACATGAACCTGACCCCCGGCACCCCCTGCAACTGCTTTTCTACTATAGGGGGCCTGGAGCCCTTCGGCTACGGCCTGGGCAGCGTAGGGCTGCCCGGGGACTTCTCCCCGGCCTCCCGCTTTGTGAAGGCGGCGTACCTGGCGGTAAATTCCGCCTGCCAGGGGGACGAGGACAGCTGCCTTGCCCAGTTCTTCCACGTGCTGGGCTCGGTGGCCATGGTGCGGGGCAGCGTGCTGATGCCCGACGGCCAGTGCGAGATGACCCTTTACACCTGCTGCGTCAACGCCAGCCGGGGCCGGTACTACTACACCTCTTACCAGAACGGGGGCCTGACGGGGGTAGACCTCTTTGCGGAAGATCTAGACGGCCAAAAGCTCATCGAGTACCCCATGGAAAAGAAGACAAGCGTCAAGTGGCAGAACCGCCGGGGCGCTTGACATCACCCCTCTAATGCCATGTGCAGCTCCCCGCTGGGGACAAAGCCGCCGGCGGCGTACAGGGCCTGGGCGGGCAGGTTGTCCCCGCCGGTGAGCAGGGTGATCTCCTCGGCCCCCTGGGCCCGGCACAGGCATAGGGCCTCCTTCAGCAGGGCCCGCCCCACCCCCTGCCTGCGAAAGGCCGGGTCCACGTAGAACTCCGTGATTTCCCCCACGGGCTCCCGGTAGCAGAAGGAGCGCTTGAGCTGGCAGCAGCAGAAACCCAGGAGCCCCTGGCCCTTTGCCCCCTGGGCCACTAATACCCGCTCGCCGCCGGGGTCCTTCAGGGCCTTCTCAATGCCCTCTATGGTCTGGTCCCCGGGGCCGTTGAAGGCGGTGTTCAGGCGCAAGAGCTCCGGGGCGTCCCCCGGGCAGGCGGGGCGGATGGAAAACAGCATGTCTGACATAGGCATCACCTCATAAAAAATCCCAGCACGCAAGCCTATAAAAGGAAAAGGACCGGCATACCCGGTCCTTTTCCTTCTTTTGGGGAGGAGTTGTATTGAAAAGTGCGGTCCAAAACCGCGTGGCTTGTACGCTGTGTTGTGCTCTTATTATAGTGTGCCCGGGTGCGGATGTCAACTATTTTAGAAAGAATCTACCTTTTTCATCAATCGTCTGGCCGCCTTTGGCGGGTTTTTATCCAACTGGCACAAAGAAAAACCCGCAAAGCCGCATGTATACTGGGTTTTCGCGGGTTGCCAAGGAAGGGAAAGTCTGCTATAATGGAGCGGATAAAAACGAAGGGGAGGGCGCCGGACCCATGAAAAAGAACGATGTGGCAGAGCTGGAATTTACCGGCATGACCGCCCAGGGGGCGGCCCTGGGCCGGGCGGAGGGCATGGCCGTCTTCGTGCCCCTGGGGGCCCCGGGGGAGCGGGCCCGGGTGAAGATCGTGAAGGTAGAAAAGCGCTTCTGCTATGGGCGGCTGGAGGAGGTGCTTATCCCCTCCCCCCACCGGGTAGAGCCGGACTGCCCGGTGTTTTCCCAGTGCGGGGGCTGCTGCTACCGGCACATCACCTATGAAGAAGAGCTGCGGATAAAGCACCGCCGGGTAGTGGACGCTTTAGAGCGCATCGGGGGCTTTGGGGGGATTTCGGTAGAGCCGGTCCTAGGGGCCAAAAGCCGGGACGGCTACCGGAACAAGGCCCTGCTGCCCCTGGGCCGGGGGCCGGGGGGAGAGCTGCAGATGGGCTTTTACGCCGTCAACTCCCACCGCATCGTGGACTGCGCCGCCTGCCGGCTGCACCCGCCGGAGTTCAATGTCCTGATGGAGGCCTTTCGCCGGTGGGCGGAAAAGTGGGGGGACCCTGTTTACGACGAGAAGACCCACACGGGCAAAATGCGCAGGCTCTACCTGCGCCGGGGGGAGAACACCGGAGAGCTCATGGCCTGCGTGGTGGTAAACGGCCACGGCCTTCGCCACGAGGACAAGCTGGTACAGGCCCTGCGGCAGGCGGCCCCGGGGCTCACCACGGTGCTCATAAACGTCAACCGGGACAGGACTAACGTGGCCCTGGGCAAAGAGCTGCGCACCCTGTACGGCCCCGGCTTCATCCGGGACACGCTGTGCGGGCTGACCTTTGAGATCTCGCCCCTGTCCTTCTACCAGGTGAACCCCGCCCAGGCCCAGCGGCTTTACGAGGAGGCCGCCCGGCTGGCCGCCCCCGGCGGCGGGGAGACCATTCTGGACCTGTACTGCGGCACGGGCACCATCGGGCTTTCCATGGCCCACAGGGCCAAAGAGGTCATCGGGGTGGAGGCGGTGCCCCAGGCCGTGGAGAACGCCTGGGAGAACGCCCGCCGGGGCGGCATTGAAAACGCCCGGTTCCTGTGCGCCGACGCCGCCCAGGCTGCCCGGCAGCTGGCCCGGGAGGGCGTGCGGCCGGACACGGTCATACTGGACCCGCCCCGCAAGGGCTGCGCCCGGGAGCTTCCCGGCATCATCGCCCAGATGGGCCCCCGGCGGGTGGTGTACGTCTCCTGCGACCCGGCCACCCTGGCCCGGGACCTGAAGCTTTTCAAAGAGCTGGGCTACGAGCCCCACAGGGTGCAGCCGGTGGATATGTTCCCGGGGACGGGGCATGTGGAGACGGTATGTTTATTGTCCAAACTTCATTCAGACCAACATCTCGCGGTGGAGCTTCAGATGGACGAGCTTGATTTAACGGCTGCGGAAAGCAAAGCAACTTATGAGGAAATCAAGGATTATGTGTTGGAACATACGGGATTGAAAGTCAGCAGTTTGTATATCGCACAGGTAAAGGAAAAGTGCGGAATTATTGAGAGAGTGAATTATAATCTGCCAAAATCGGAAAATTCCAGACAGCCGAAATGCCCGCCAGAGAAAGAAACGGCTATAAAGGAGGCGTTGGAATATTTTCGTATGATTTGATGGTAGAATTGGAATGAAGTCATCTTTTGTGATGTTTTCAAAAAATGTCACAGTGGGAGCAAAAGGTTGCTAAATGTTGTTGTCGCTGTGTCATTATAGATTTATACAGCGACATTTACCATTCTATATGGTAAAATTAAATAAGATACAATTTTATAAATGTAGGTGGTAAACATGGGAGATAATCGAAGAATTTTTAGTGATAACGAAAAAATGGTATTGTTTAATGAGGTCGATGGACGATGTCCAATTTGTGGAAGCCCTTTGACTAATAGCAAAAATGGGAAAATTATTAAAATATTTGAAGTGGCACATATATATCCCGCAAATCCACTTCCAAGTGAAATAGAAGTATTAAAGGATGAGGAACGTTTAAGTGAAGATGTTAATAGTCTGGATAATGTTATAGCAGTATGTAGAATATGCCATAAAAAATTTGATACACCTCGTACTGTAGAAGAATACTGCTCATGGGTAAGACTTAAAAACAAATTGTTGCAGGATGCAAAGTTAAAAAATACATATGCTCTTTTTAATATCGAGGAAGAAATAAAGGTAATATTAAGGAAATTAAACGATGAATCTTTAGAAGATGATTTGGTACAATTAAGTTATGAATCCTTGAAGATAGAGCAAAAAGCTAATGACACATTGCCGTTTGCAGTAAAGCGTACTATTAAAAACGATGTGGTTGATTATTTTGATTATATACATAGGATATTTATTGAAATGGATAAAGTAACTCCCTATAAATTTGATACCTTAGCAACTCAGATAAAAGGATTTTATTGTAAAACGATGCAAATCAATCCTAATCAGGAATTTGTATATGCTTCTTTAGTTGATTGGATTAATGAAAAGACAGGAGCATATTCTAGGAGAGCTTGTGAAATTGTAATTGCTTATTTTATACAAGATTGCGAGGTGTTTTCATGATTTTACCGAATAAGTTAATAAGCTTTAAAGATTGTGTTTTGGCAAAAACAATTTATATATTAGAGAAAATAAGTGATTCAGACTTTTCGGTAATTGATTTATATGAAAAGGTGGGAACTCATTTTGAAGATTTAAATGAGTATATGTTGGCTTTGGATGTCCTATATGTTGAATCAACAACCTTGATTATCTCTGAAAAGCCTTGAAATACAGGCACTTTCGCGGATATG
>CANRZD010000008.1 GCA_947644325.1 uncultured Clostridia bacterium | reverse complement strand
GGGGAAGGAGTATATGGCGGTGCGGCTGACCTTGGCTCATGAAGGATAGTCTTTCATGACATAAAATAAACCGGAGGATAACCCTCCGGTTTATTTATAGGGGAAGACTTAATTTTTCCCCTCCAGCACGCCACGGGGGTCCATGCAGGCGCCGTCGCGCCTTACCTCCAGGTGCAGGTGGGGCTCTTGGGCGGACTCAGCCGGGACAGCGGTCACGGTGCCGATGGCCTGGCCCAGGGAGACCACGTCCTCTGGCTGCACCAGAAAGTCCTCGCCCAGGCCGCAGTAGTAGAACATATAGTCCCCGTGCTCGATGACCACCACGTTGCCCAGCATGCTGTCGGTGTAGGTCTCCTTCACCATGCCGTTGGCGCAGGCCAGCACCTGCTCGCCCGCCTGGGCGGAGATATCGCACCCGGCGTGGATGCGCCAGTCCTTCATGGTCTCTGAGTACATGGGCGCGCCGGAGCTGTAGGCCTTGTCGATCTGCTTGGACTCCAAGGGGTAGATGAGCTCGGTGCTGATCTCATACAGAGGGGCGGTGGCGGGCACCTGGGGGGCCTCGCTGGGCTCCGGGGTGGGCGCCGACGTGGGAGAGGGGCTCTTGGTGGGCTTCACCGTGGGCGCTTTGCTCACCGTGCCGGCCCCTGTTTCTTTCGATGCCTTGGAGGAAGCGGAGGAGCCTGTGTCCTTTTTAGGGGCCTCGGGGTCCTCCTCCCGCTGGGATTTTAAGACCTCGTCCTGCTGCTGCTCGATAAGCGCCGGGTCGCTATCGGA
The DNA here is from genome assembly GCA_947644325.1 of uncultured Clostridia bacterium. GTDB lineage: Bacteria > Bacillota > Clostridia > Oscillospirales > Acutalibacteraceae > Acutalibacter. The sequence continues at coordinate 38,636 of CANRZD010000008.1, read as the reverse complement.
GTCCTCGGTGCCCAAATAGCTGTGGACGGCGTCGTAGGTGCTCCAGGCGGCGATGCCCACCGCCACCAGGCACACGGCCAGGGCCAGGTAGAACCCGTTGCGCCTTGCCTTATCTTCTGAGAATCGTTTTCCGTTCATGAGAGGTTCATTCCTTTCGGAGTAAAATACAACTGGCTTCGTGACTGTATTTTGGCCCGTCCCAAAAGGAATTATGCACAAAAAGAGAGAAAGGCCGGAAAACTTCCAGCCTTTCCCCCTTTTTGCTTGAGGGGTATTATTGAGGAGGGTAGAACATGTATCTCAAGAAAAGGTGCGGTCCATTTCTTTTGAATACGCTTCTATTATAATCCTTTTTCCCGCCCAGTTGTTACGGCCCTGTGAATAAACCTTAAAGAAATTCCGCCGGTTTTGTGAATTTTCCCGAAGCCCGTCGAAAAAAGCGGAAAAAAGCTGAAAATATTTCGAACAAATATTTGCAATTTCCCGCGGCCTGTGTTATACTTAGGGCAAAGGAAGGCAACTTACGGTCAGGAGGCAAGGCTATGGAACCATTGACAAAAAGCCAGCAGAAGGTCTACGACTACCTGCGGGAGGCCATGGGCTCGGGCATCCCCCCCACGGTGCGGGAGATCTGCGTGGCCACGGGGCTGCGCTCCACCTCTACGGTGCACGCCCATCTGAAGACCCTGGAGCGCTTAGGCTACATCACCCGGGAGGCCGGGCTCAACCGCTCCATCCGCATAGAGGGCAGCGAAGCGGCGGTGCAGGTGCCCATCATGGGCAAGGTCACTGCGGGCAGCCCCATCCTGGCTGTGCAGGATATCGAGGGGTACATCCCCTTCCCCCAGAAGGCGGGCAAGGAGCTTTTCGCTCTGCACGTCAGCGGCCTGAGCATGCGGGACGCGGGGATTCTCGATGGCGACTACGTGATCGCCGAGCGGGTGCCCACCGCCGAGGACGGGGAGATCGTGGTGGCGCTCATAGAGGACGAGGCCACGGTGAAGACCCTTTACCGGGAGGAAAACCGGGTGCGCCTGCAGCCGGAGAACCCGGACTACGCGCCCATCTACGCCCGGGACGTGTCCATCCTGGGCAAGGTCATCGCGGTGATACGGTATCTGTAGGTCACCCGCGCAGATAGGCCTCCAGGTCATGCAGGTTCTCCCTGGCGGACATATCATAGGACTGGGCCACCATGCGCGCGGCCTCCCGCTCTTCCGGGCTGGGGGCCTTTTTCGATGCCAGCATTTTCCGCAGCCCGGCCATCATGGCCTTGTCTATAAAGCCCATCTTTTCATAGCAGAGCCCGCCCTGCAGGTAAAAGGCCGGCACGCGCCCACGCATGTCCTGGGGCACGTTCTGCTCGACGGCCTTCCCCACGGCCTCCGGGTCCGGGGGCATGGCCCCGGTGAAGAAAAGGGCCAGCCGCCTGCCGGAGAGCCCCGGGGCCTGTTGGAAGAACCACTTGGCCCCGCCGATGACCCCCGCCGTGAGCCTGCCCCCGAAGGCAATGGCGTCGTAGCCGGAAAGCCGCACAGTCTTCCGCTTCTCATAGGGGACGCACTGGGCGCCCAGGTCTTCCGCCAGCCACTGGGCGTAGCGCTGGGTGAAGCCGGTTTTGGAGTAATAGAGGATGAGGGTTTTCATTTTGGATCGTCTCCTTTTCTAGCCGTCTTTTTTTCTAAATTTTCGATGCCCCCGTACAGCTTCATCATAAGCCGGAAAAGCTCCCCCACTTCCGCCGGGGAATAGACCTCGAACAGGGCCCCCATTTCCTGCTGGTACCGGGCAAAATCCTCTCGGAAGTAGCGCTCCGCTTTTTCCGTAGGGGAAAGGCACAGGGCCCGGGGGTCGGCGGGGCTCTGACCAAGCAGGGCGAAGCCCTTCTTCACCAGGGCCTGCGCCAGCTTCTTCACATTCTGCCGGGAGCACCCCAGCAGGCCGCCCAGCTGGGTGAGAGGCTGCGGCCCCTCCGCCTGGCGGACGATGGACAGCAGCATGAACTGCTTTAAGGACAGCTCCGGGATGTCCCGGTCAAAGAGGGTCTGCAGCCGGTTGGCGGCAATGAACAGGCTGCTGAAAATGGCTTTCTGCTGGTTCTCCCGGGTGTCTGAGAACCGCAGGGTCAGGTCTTTCAGTTCCATATGGTCTCCTTTTCTTTAGCGTAACTAGTTTCCTATATTATAGCAACCAGTTACCTGTTTGTCAAGAAAAAGAGAGCGGCCTGGGCCGCCCTCCTCTTACCACCCCTTACAGCCTCGGCAAAGCCGCGCGAAGCAGCTTTGTGGTCTTCTCCGCGGCCATTTTGGTGAAGGTGGGGAAGTCCATGGGCGAGTCGTCGTTGGCCCCGTCCGAGATGGCCCGCAGCACGGCGCAGCGCACGCCGTTCATGTAGCAGGCCTGGGCGATGGCCCCGCCCTCCATCTCCACGGCCTGGGCCTGGAACTTTTCCTCTAAGAACCGGCCCTTTTCCCGGTCGGCCACAAAGGCGTCGCCGGTGCACACCACCCCAAAGTGGGCCCCCCCGTAGATGGACCGGGCCTCCTCCAAGAGCACCCCGGCGGCCTTCTCGCAGCAGGGCAGCAGCAGAATGTCTTCGGAGTCCCTGCCGTGATGGCGGATGAACAGGGTGCCCAGGGGGTCCCCCATGGCGGTGGTGTCAAAGTCGTACTGTACGCAGGCGGCGGCCACCACCAGGTCCCCCACGTGGACCTGGGCCCCCACGCCCCCGGCCACCCCCACGTTGATGACCAGCCGGGGCTTGTACTTCAGGAGCATGATCTGGGCGCAGACGGCGGCGTTCACCTTGCCGGGGCCGCACTCGGCAATGACGCACTGTACCCCCTCCAGGGTCCCCCGGTGGAAGGCAAGGCCCGCTTCCTCCTCTACCCTCGTGCCCTGCAGATTGGAAAGCAGCGCCTCCACCTCGCTCTCCATGGCGCCGATGATGCCGATGGGTCTTTTCACAACCATATGGAAAACCTCCGTTTTCTTTTTAGTATAGCACAGAACCGGGGCGGAAGGAAGGGACGCAAAAATTTTTGCAAAACCTGTTGACTTTTGCCCGCCCGGGTGTTATAATATATAAGCGTTCCAAAGGGAACGCAAATGGTGCGCAGGTATGGCGGAATTGGCAGACGCGTATGGTTCAGGTCCATATGAGCGCAAGTTCATGCAGGTTCAAGTCCTGTTACCTGCACCAAAGGGAAGTCCGAACCCAAGAGCCCCGGCAGGGGAGGGGTTCGGGCTTTTTCGTGTATTGGCCCCTATGGGGAAAGGAGAGTGTGTATGGCCGAGGTGATCGGGGTACGCTTTAAGAATACAGGAAAGATATATTATTTCGACCCGGGCAAAGAGCGCATGCGCAAGGGGGAGATGGCTATCGTAGAGACCGCCCGGGGCACCGAGTGCGGCGAGGTGGCCATGGAGAACCGGGAGATAAACGACGCCTCCATCGTGCAGCCCCTGCGCAGGCTCATCCGCCGGGCCACCCGGGAGGACATCCAGCGGGTGGCGGAAAACCGCAAGAAAGAGCGCTCGGCCTTCAAGGCCTGCGAGAAGCGCATTGCCAGCCGGGGCCTGGAGATGAAGCTGGTGGACGTGGAGTACACCTTCGATAACAGCAAAATTCTCTTTTATTTCACCGCCGACGGCCGGGTGGACTTCCGGGAGCTGGTAAAGGACCTGGCGGGCATGTTCCACACCCGCATAGAGCTCCGGCAGATCGGCGTGCGGGACGAGGCCAAGATGCTGGGGGGCATGGGCATCTGCGGGCGGCCCTTCTGCTGCGGGTCGTTTCTGGGGGGCTTCCAGCCGGTGTCCATCAAGATGGCAAAGGAGCAGGGGCTTTCCCTGAACCCCGTGAAGATCAGCGGCACCTGCGGGCGCTTGATGTGCTGCCTCAAATACGAGCAGGAGGCCTACCAGGACCTTCTGCGCACCACCCCCAAAACCGGGGCCCTGGTGTCCACCCCGGACGGCAAGGGCGTGGTCATCGACACGAACCTTCTCACCCGGAAGCTCACCGTGCGCCTGGACAAGGACCCGGACGCCGCCCCCAAGGTCTTCGGGGCGGACCAGGTGCGGGTGCTGCGGGACGGCAAGGTGAAGATAGACCGCAAGGAGATAGAGGAGCTCAAGGGCCTGGAGAAGTGAGCGGGAAAAGAAAATCGCAGAGACCGCATTTTCCCATTGCAATTTTCTGCAAAATGTGCTATAGTGGGTTTGTAAAAATATATGGAGGTGTTCCCTATGCCTTATGTTATCAGTGACGATTGCATCGCTTGCGGCGCCTGCGCCGGCGATTGCCCTGTGGAAGCCATTTCTGAAGGCGACGGCAAGTACGTCATCGACGGCGATACCTGCATCGCCTGCGGCGCCTGCGCCGACGTCTGCCCGGTAGGCGCTCCTTCCGAGGCTTGATTTGGCAAAGCACAGATGAAAAAAGCGGGGCCCGCGTCAGCAGGCTCCGTTTTTTTGTGACGGGAGGGAGTCTATGGCCGCCCATTGGGAGAGGCTTGCCCCGGGCTTTCGGGTCTGGGTCACAAAGGAACACGGCTTTACCACAGACACGCTGCTGCTGGCGGATTTCGCCCGGCCAAAGCCCGGGGAGGCTTGCGCGGACCTGGGCACCGGCTGCGGGGCCATCCCGCTTTTGTGGGCGGCCCGGTATGAGCCCCGGTCCCTGTGGGGCGTCGAGATACAAGAGGAAGCGGCCCGGCAGGCCCAGCTTTCTGTAAAGGAGAGCGGGGCCCAGGGGCTTATCACCATTTTGCAGGGGGACGTGCGGGACATAAAGGCCCTTCTTCCCCACGAGAGCCTGGACCTGATAGCCTGCAACCCCCCGTACCAGGCGGCGGGCGCAGGGCTCACAAGCCCCGACCCCGCCCGGGCCCGGGCCCGCCAGGAGGAGACCCTTTCCCTGGAGGAGCTGGGAAAAGCCGCCCGGTTCGTCTTAAAGTTCGGGGGGCGCATGTGCCTGTGCCTGCCGGTGCGGCGGCTGGCGGAGGCCATGGGGGTGTTCCAGCGGGCGGGGCTCGAGCCCAAGCGCCTGCGCCTGGTGCAGCAGCGGGCAGAGAAGGCCCCGTACCTTTTCCTGCTGGAGTGCCGCAAGGGGGGCCGCCCGGGACTGGAAGCCGAGCCCGTCTTGCTGCTGGAGGGGCCGGAGCTTGCGCGGATTTACGGGGACTACAAGGAGGGAGCCTATGCTTGAAAAAGGAGCGCTTTACATTGTAGGCACGCCCATCGGCAACCTGGGGGACATGAGCCCCCGGGGCCGGGAGGTGCTGGCCCAAGTGGACTTCATAGCGGCGGAGGACACCCGGGTGACCCGGGGGCTTCTCACCCATTTCGACATACACAAGCCCCTGCTGAGCTATTTCGAGCACAACAAGGCCGACCGTGGGGAGCAGATCCTCTCCCGCCTTCTGGCCGGGGAGACCTGCGCCCTGGTGTCAGACGCGGGCATGCCCGCCATCTCAGACCCCGGGGAGACTTTAGTGGCCTCCTGCCGGGAAAGGGGCGTACCCGTGTATGCTGTGCCGGGGCCCACGGCGGCCACCTCCGCCCTGGCCATAAGCGGCCTGCCCACGGGGCGCTTCACCTTCGAGGGGTTTTTGAGCGTCAACAAGCGCAGCCGCCGGGAACACCTGCTGGCGCTGGAGCGGGAGCAGCGCACCATGGTCTTTTACGAGGCGCCCCACAAGCTGCGCCGAACCCTCTCGGACTTTGCAAAGACCTTCGGGGAGGACCGGCCCGTGGCCTTAGCCCGGGAGCTGACGAAGCTGCACGAGGAGGTCTGGCGCACCACCCTGGGGGAGGCGGCCGCCCATTACCGGGAGCACGAGCCCCGGGGGGAGTACGTGCTGGTCATAGCCGGGGCCGCGCCCCCCGCCCCCAGCGAGACGGCCTGGGGCCCGGAGGAGGCCGCGTCCCTTGCCCGGGAGCGCATGGCCCAGGGCCTCTCCGCCAGCGAGGCCGCCAAAGAAGCCGCCAAGGAGACTGGCGTGCGCAAGGGGGAAATCTACAAGCTTCTGATGGAGGGGATGGAATGAGGCCGCAGTTTTGCGTCTGGGACTGGAACGGAACCCTGCTGGACGACGTGGGGGTGTGCATCGACACCATGAACGCCCTGCTGGAAAAGCGGGGCCTGGCCCGGCTCACTCTGGCGCGGTACCGGGAAATTTTCACCTTCCCGGTGGAGGAATACTACCGGGCCGCAGGCTTTGACTTTGCCCGGGAGCCCTTTACGGAGCTGGCCCGGGAATACATCGTGCCCTATAATAAAGCCGCCCAGGGCTGCGGCCTGTGCCCCGGGGCCCGGGAGGCCCTGGAATGGCTGCGGCAGCAGGGGGTGCGGCAGGTGGTGGTGTCGGCCTCCCACCAGGACGCCCTGCGGGAGCAGGTGGAACACCAGGGCGTGGCGGGGTATTTTGAGGCGGTACTGGGCATACGGGACGTGCTGGGGGCGGGCAAGGCGGGCCTGGCCCGGGCGTATCTGCGGGCCCAGGGGGCCGACTTCACCCAGGCCTGGTGCGTGGGCGACACCCTTCACGACCACCAGGTGGCCCGGGAAATGGGCTGCCCCTGCGTGCTCGTGGCCCAGGGGCACCAAAGCGCCGCCAAGCTCAAAGAGGCCGGGGTCCCGGTCCTCCAGAGCCTGACGGCGCTGCCGGATTTCTTTGATGGCGGCGAAAAGGCCCAGCCCCTCAGTGCTTCGTCTTCCGCCTGACTTCTTTGCCCCGCATGTGCCGGGGCCGCACCTTTTTCTTGACTTTCAAGAGCCGGGCCAGGGTCTCGCCCTTGGGCAGCATCACTACGTCGTCGTAGGTGACGGCCTTTGTGACAACAATAAGGAAAGCATACACCACTACCGCCAGCAGGATGGCCGGGATCACCGCGGCCCGGGGGCTCACAAGCTTACACAGCCCCCAGTAGGCCCCGTAGGACACAAGCCCCATGCTCCCCGCCGAGACCAGGATGGGCAGGGAGATGCCTATGACGCTGTCCATGTTGGGCAGGCTGCCCTTGATGGCGATGAAATTTAAGACCATGATGGCAAAGTACGATACCACCGTGCTGATGGCCGAGCCCATGGCGTTTACCTCCGGGATGCCCGCCAGCACGTAAGAGAGGGCGATCTTGATGACGCCGCCCACGGCCATATTGAGCACGGGAATCACCGGCCTGCCGAAGGACTGCAAAATGGCGTTGCCCGTATAAAGCGTAGCGTTAAAGGCGATGGCGACGCTGAGCATGGAGAGCAGGGGCGCGGTGGCGGCGGCGGTCTCGGGGCGGCCGGCCAGCAGCAGGCCGCAGATGGGCTCGGCGAAAATGGCCATGCCCACGCTGGCAGGGATGGAAATGAGCAGCGTCACCCGCATGGACACCGAGGAGATGTTGTCCACAGACCGGCTGTCTTTCGACGCGATGGCCCCGGAAAGGGCGGGCAGCAGGGAGTTTGCGATGGGGATGACGAAGGCCCCGGGCAGGTCAAAGAACTTGCGGGCATGGCCCAAAAGGGCCCGCAATGCCGCGGCCGCGTCCTCAGTAAAACCGGCGGCGTCCTGCAGGCGGCCCATGATCACGGCGGAGTCCACGGAATCCAGAATGCTCAGAAAGCAGGAGCCCAGGGTGATGGGCACCGCAAAGCGCACCAGCTGGATGAGCAGGTCCTTGCGGGGGGCGGGCTCTGTGGTATCCTGGGACAGGGCCTCCCGATCCCGGCCCCGCTGGCGGAGCTTATAAACCAGCAGGTACGCCATGCCCAGAAAGGCGCTGATGGATACGCCGGTGATGGCCCCCACTGCCGCCCACAGGTGGGAGTCGTACTGCCGCAGGATGTATACCGCCAGCCCCACGCCGATGACCACTTTGGTCACGGCCTCGATGCTCTGGGAGACGGCGGTGGGCACCATGTTCGAGCGCCCCTGGAAGTAGCCCCGTATGGCGGACATCACCGACAGGAAGAACAGGGTAGGCGCCAGGGCCACGATGGTGTAGGAGGCCTGGGGGTTTTCATACTCGTAAAAGCGGGCGATGGGCTTCGCGAAGAAAATCATGATAAGAGACCCCGCAAGCCCTATGGCCACAAAGAGCCACACCGCCACGGAAAAGACCCGGTCGGCTTCCTTTTTCCGGCCCCGGGCGTAGGCCGTGCCCACCATGCGGGACACCGCCACCGGGAGCCCTGCCGTTGAGAGCATCAGGAAAATGGCGAAGATGTCGTACGCCAGATAGAAGTACGACATGGCCGCGGGCTCGATGACGTTCGCCAAGGGGATGGAGAACAAGAGCCCCAATATTTTCACCAGCAGCGTCGAGGCGGATAAAATAGCCGCCCCCTTCATAAAGCTTTGTTTCTTCTCCTGGGCCATACTCTCTCCTGCGTCCTGGGGGATTTTTCTTACCATATCTTGTTTATTGTACCCCAAAAAACGGGAAAGGTCAAGGGACGTTTCCGCGCAAAAAAAGCCCCATTGCGGGGCTTTGGCGGTCGGCCCCGCCCGGAAGGAGGTGAAGGTTTTCACTCTATCCGGAAGGGGGTGATGTGATGGGACAAAGGATACTGCGTTTCGCAGTATGTGTAGTGCTGGCGGCTCTGCTGCTTATCTACATAGCCCCAAGAGCATTCTGACCGCTCGGCGGCCACCGAACGGTCAGTTTGTAAAAAAACTGATTAGATAAAAGAGGGGGCTGACCGTCAACGGGGCAGCGTCCTTTCTACCTTTATTATAGCACAAACCCCGCCGATGTCAAGGTCTGGGGCGAAAAGGCCGAGGGCAGGGGGAATTCCTCCCGCAGCTGCCGGGGGCTCACCCAGGTAAAGCCCCCGGCCGGCGCCTGTACTTCTGCGGCCCAGTTCTGCATATGCCACTCCAGGTGGGTGAAGATGTGCCTCGTATCCTCCAGCCGCCGCAGGGAAAGAGGCAGGAGGCCCCAGTCCCCCAGGGCCTCCCGGGCCCCGTCTTCCCCAGTGAAGCCCTCTATGGAGGGCAACTCCCACAACCCGGCCAGAAGCCCCTTCTCAGGGCGCATGCGCAGGGCCAGGCGGCCCCCGCAGGTCAGGGCAAAGACGGTGCGCTCCTCTATCCTGCGGGGCTTTTTTTGCTTTTTTATGGGCAAAAGCCCCTCCATGCCCCGGGCCCGGGCCAGGCACAGGGTCTCTAAGGGGCAGGCCCCGCACCGGGGCGCGCCGGGGATGCACAGCGTTTCCCCCAGCTCCATCAGCGCCTCGTTGAGGGCGCCGCCCCGCCCGGGCTCCATCACCCGGGAGAGCTCTTCCTCCGCCCGCTTTTTGGCCGCCGGGGACGTGATATCCTCCTCCCGGCAGAGAAGCCGGGAGAGCACCCGCAGCACGTTGCCGTCCACAGCCGGGGAAAGCTCGCCGAAGGCGATGGAGGCTATGGCCCCCGCCGTGTAGGGCCCCACCCCCGGCAGGGTGAGAAGCCCCTTTGCCGTAGAGGGAAGCTTTCCGCCCAGTTCCTCCGCCACCAGCTTCGCGGCCCTGTGCAGGTTGCGGGCCCGGCTGTAGTAGCCAAGGCCCTCCCACAGCTTCAGCACCTGCTCCTCCGGGGCAGAGGCCAGGGCCTCTACACTGGGCAGGGCCGCCATGAACCGGGCAAAGTAGGGCTTCACCGCCTCAATGCGGGTCTGCTGCAGCATGATCTCCGACACCCACACCCGGTATGGGGTGGGGTCGTCCCGCCAGGGCAGGGGGCGCGCCGCCTTTTCATACCAGCTAGTCAGGGCCCGGGCGGCCTGGGCCAGGGTGTCAGCGGGCGCTGTCATAGATGCGCAGCATGAGCTCTATGGTGTCCCGCACCCCGGGGATGTCCCCCTGGAAGGGCTCGCCCGTCTCTACGCAGCGGTAGAAATCCCGGATGCACAGGCCGTGGCTGTGGCCCCAGTAGGACTTGCCCGCTGTGAGGCCCCCCACGGGGGGCAGGGTGCGGTGCTCTCTGGTCCCGTCCGCCCAGCGCAGAGTGACTTCTTCCTCCTCCATGCGCAGGGTGCCGTTTTCACACACCAGCTCCAAAAACACCGGGGAATCGGCGCAGAAATTGGTGGTGGCGTAGAAAAGGGCCCGGGCCTCCCCAAAATCGATGGCGGCCTCCAGAGTGTCCTCCACCTCTGTGACGCCCTTCAGGTGCCGGTTGCACAGGCTGCCCTGGGCCTCCCCGGCCGGGCCCATGAGCTGGGTGAGCAGGTCCAGGGTGTGGATGGACTGGTTGATAAGGGCCCCGCCCCCTTCGGTGGCGAGCTTCCCCCGCCAGCCGCTTTCCGTGTAGTAGGGGGCCTCCCGGTGCCAGGTGACAAAGGCCCGTGCCCCCAGCACCTTCCCGGGCTTCCCCTCCTCCAGAAGAGCGCGCAAAAGCCGCACGCTGCGGTTATAGCGGTTCTGAAAGCAGACCCCCACCCGCACCCGGCCCTCTAAAGCCCGAAAGCGTTCCCACTGTTCCCAGCTGACGACCGGGGGCTTTTCCGTGAACACATGGACGCCCCTTTCGGCGCAGGCCTCCGCCATGGGGGTGTGCAGGTAGTGGGGGGTGCACAGGTGCACGACGTCCGGGCGCTCGCGGTCCAGAAGCTCCGTAAAGTCCCCATAGGCCCGGCCGCCGTACTTTTCCGCCATGGCATGGGCCCTTTCCGGCAGGATGTCCGCAAAGCCCGCAAGCTCCACGCCCTCCATGCCATGCAGCACCGCCCCGTGCACCTGGGCGATGCCCCCGCAGCCGATGATGGCGCTTTTCACCCGGCTCATGCCAGCGCCCCCGGTATGTCTGTCAATATCCCCCGCAGGGCCGCCAAGGCCCGCTGGAAGGCAGCTTTTCCGTCCGTTTCCCCGCGCTTTTTCACGTCCTTTTCCAGTAAAGCCAGGCCCATAAAGTCCGTCAGGTGGGGCTCTAAAGACAAGAAGCCCCGCCAGCCCCCGCCAATAAGGTCCTTAAGAATTTCGGCGATATGCCCGTCGCCCTCGCCCGCGGGCACCACGCGCTTTTCCTCCCACAGGCAGTCCTTCACGTGGATGTAGGCGATATAGGGCTTCAAGAGCTTATAGGCCTCCAAAGTGTCCTGGCCCACCTCCACGAAGTTGGAGAAATCGAACACGCACTGGAAGAAGGGGCTGTAAAACTCCTCCATGAGCCTAAGGCACCGGGGGGCCGTGTCCCCGAAGATGGCCTTTTCGTTTTCGTGCAGCAGTACGCTGTCCCACTCCTTTGCCTCCCGTATCAGCGCCGCCACCCGCAGAAAGACCTCTTCCTCATAAGCATCCGGGTCCGCGCCCTCCGGCGGGTAAAAGCTGAACATGCGCAGATAGGGCGCGCCCAGCTCCTTCTGTATCTCCAGGGTGCGCTTGAACTTCTCCAGGTGGGGGCCGAAGTCCTCCTCGATGCCCGTCTTGCCGATCGGCGACCCGATGGACGAGACCTGTATGCCTGCCCGGTGCAGCTTGCCCTTTACCTGCCCCAGCTGGTAGGGGGAAAGGTCAGAGACATTGACCCCGTCGGCGCTGCGCAGCTCGATGTGGGTAAGGCCCATCTCTTTTACCGCCGCCAGCTGCACATCAAAGCTGGGGGCAATTTCGTCGGAAAACCCCGACAAAAGGATCTTTTCCATGCTGTTTTCCCTCCTTTATAAGAGCTTTTCGCCGTCAAAGAGCAGCACGCCCAGGCCCTCGCCGGTCTCTCCCCCTGCCAGCAGGTGGCCCTTGAAGGCCCGCTGCATGGAGGTGCGCTCGGGCAGCTCCTCTGTGGGCTTGCCGTGCTCCGGGCCGAAGACCCGCCAGGCGTCGCCAAAGCGGCCCGTGTCGGTCTTTATGATATCGAAATCCTCCTGGAAGGAGGCGATGTTGGAGCCGGGCTTCAGGATTTTTTTGTACTCCGGGAACAAAAGCCAGGAGTGGCACATGCACACGAGGGGCCCCTGGGGCTTAAAGAACTCATAGGCTTTCTTGTAAGAAGCCAGGCGGGCGGCTGCATCAAAGGGCTCGCCGCTGGAGGGGATGTGGATGTTCTGCACCATGTCCCCGGGCTTTACGGTGACGCCGGCTTTCGTGAATTCCGGGCCCTCGTAGGGGGCGGTCTCGTACTCTAAGCGCCCTAGCTTCACAATGTCGCAGGAGAAGAAGATGGGATACCAGAACGCCACGAACGTCCCCCACACCCCGTAGTTTTCCATGCACTCCAGGGCCTTGTAGCGCAGGTCGCAGAAGGTGTCCCAGAAGATGTCTTCGGAAACGCCCTTCTTTTCGTAGTCGGCCTTCGCGTGCTTTGCCCCCTGCATGAGGAAGACCATCCACACCGTGTAGGGGGAAAGGCCCGCGGCCTTGGCCATTTCGTCTATGGCGGGCTGGGTGTCCTTGATGGAGAAGCCCCCCGCGTAAAAGGCGTCCAGGGCCTGCTCCAGGGCCTGGGGGTCCACCTTCCCCGCGCTCTCTGAGAGAGAGGTTTTCGCTTCCTCCGGGAAGCCGGTCTTGTCCATGAGAAGTGTGAGAAAGTTTTTATCTAGCTTATGCATAGAGTCCTCCTGAAAAAGAATTATTTGCCTATTTTCTCTGTGTCTATGATGATGTTCACGGGCCCGTCGTTTTCCACCAGCACGTGCATGTGCTCGCCGAATTCCCCGGTCTCGACCCGAATGCCCTGGGCCCGCGCCTGCCTTGCCAGCCGCTCATAGAGGGCCTGGGCCTCTGACGGGGGGGCGGCCCTGTCAAAGGAAGGGCGCCTGCCCCGCTTGCAGTCGGTGGAGAGGGTGAAGTTTGACACCAGAAGCATCTCCCCGCCCACGTCCAGAAGGGAGCGGTTCATCTTGTCCTCCTCATCCTTAAAGATGCGCAGGTGGGGGATCTTCTCCGCCAGAAAATCCGCCTGGGCCTCCCCGTCCCCCTGCAGCACCCCCAGAAAGACCACCAGCCCCTCCCCGATGCGCCGGGGCGGTAGGCCCTCCACTGTAAGCTCCGCGCGGTTCACCCGCTGTATGACTACCCTCATCGGCGACCCTCTCCTTTCACATCCCGAAAATCCATGTCCAAAGAAACATTGGCGTAGGCGTTGAGCCCTGTGCCCGCCACGCACCCGGCCCGGTACTCGTAGTACCCCTGGCTTGCAATCATGGCGGCGTTGTCCCCGCAAAGGGACAGGTCCGGCAGGAAAAGCTCGCGGCCCGTCTCTTTGCACAGCCGGGAGAGCTCCCGCCGCAGCAGCCGGTTGGCGGAGACGCCCCCGGCCACGGCCAGCTTTTTAGCCCCGGTCTGCTCGGCGGCCTTCAAGAAGGTCTCCACAAGGCTTCTTACAACGGCCGCCCGGTAGCTTGCGCACAGGTCGGGCACGCTGACCTCCTGGCCCTTCTGGCGGGCGTTATTCAGGGTGTTGAGCACCGCCGTCTTGAGCCCGGAGAAGCTGTAGTCCAAGGGAGCCCCGGCCACCCGGGGCCTGGGCAGGGGGTAGGCCGTAGGGTCGCCCCCCTCGGCGATCTTATCCAGCTCCACCCCCCCGGGGTAGGGAATGCCCATGGCCCGGGCCGCCTTGTCAAAGGCTTCCCCGGCGGCGTCGTCCCGGGTGCGGCCCAGGATCTTCAGGCGGGTGTAGTCCTCCACCTGCACGATGTGGGAATGCCCCCCGGACACCACCAGGCACAGAAAGGGCGGCGCAAGCTGGGGGCTTGTGAGGTAATTGGAGGCCACGTGCCCCCGCAGGTGGTGCACGGGCACCAGGGGCAGGCCCGACGACAGGGCCAGTCCCTTTGCGAAGTTTACCCCCACCAGCAGGGCCCCGATGAGCCCCGGGGCGTAGGTGACGGCGATGGCGTCCATGTCCGGCAAGGCACGGCCGCTTTGGGCCAGGGCCTCCCGAACAACGCCCACAATGGCCTCGCTGTGCAGCCGCGAGGCGATCTCCGGCACTACCCCGCCGTATATTTTGTGGCTGTCTATCTGCGAGGCTATCACCGACGACAGCACCCTCCGGCCGTCCTCCACCACCGCGGCGGCGGTCTCGTCGCAAGAGCTTTCAATGCCTAAGATGAGCATAGGGCTTCCCCCTTCTGTGGTTTTTGCAGGTCAAGGCGCAGGATAAGCGCGTCCTCCTTTGGCTTTTCGTAAAAGCCCTTCCGTCTCCCCGCTTCCCAAAAGCCCAGGCTCTGATAGAGCCCCAGGGCCGCTTCGTTCGAGGGCCGCACCTCCAGGGTAAGGAACGCCCCGCCCTCCCTTTCCGCAAGGCTGATGAGAGCCAGAAGCAGGGCCCGGGCCACGCCCTGCCGCCTGTGGGCCGGGTGCACGGCCAGGTTGTCCATGTAGAACTCGCCGCAGGCGGCGTGGGCCCCCACGTACCCCACGGCCTCCCCGTTTACCAGGGCCGTGAGAAAGCGGGCGCAGGGGCTGCCGAGCTCCTCCGCCAAAGCCTCCCGGCTCCAGGGCTGAGAGAAGCACAGGGCCTCGATCTCCGCTAAAGCGCCCAGATGGGCGGGGGCCAGGGGGGCGATCTCCGGGGTCACAGAGCGGCCTCCGGGGGCGCCTGCAGGTGGGGGCGCAGCTTTTCCAAGAAAATCTCCAGCTCCCTTTGCAGCTTATCCCGGCAGGCCCGGTACACAGAGAGGTCCCCGCCGTAAGGGTCGGCAATGAGCCCCGGCACGTAAATGCGCTCGGGCGGGGCCCCGGCCTGCCCCAGAATGTAGGCGTGGGTCTGAGACATGGTGAAGAACGCGCTCCACACCGGGATCTCCTCCCCGGTGAGCCGCCGGGCCCGGTGGGCCGTAAGGTCCACGCCCCACTCGCCGCAGGCCAGCACGGCGTTCTCCGCGGCGGGCTGGCCCTCTACCGCCGAGAGCCCCGCGCTCTGGCACAGAACAAGCGCCCCCAGCCCCTCCCGCCGCACCATCCGGCGGAAAAGCCCCTCTGCCATAGGGCTGCGGCAGGTGTTGCCGGTGCATACGAATAAAATTTTTATCATTTGTTTTTGATCCTTTGCAAGTCTGGGCCCGCCTTTTTGGCAAAGCACCTGATGTAGTATCCCGATTATAGCACATCCCGGCGAGTATTTCCATATGTCGCAAAAAATTAAGGGAGAAAGAGCCTTCTCTTTGACTTGTAGCAAATTTGGTGCTGAACCACTTCACTGGAACATCCCTAAATTCTCCGGCGCGGACATTTGAAAAAACGCGCCCGGGCAAAAAAATTTTGCAATCCCATTTTGCGGGATTGCAAAATTTTCACTTCCATTCAAGGGATTTTTTGCGAAAAAATCTAGTATTTAAGCCGTTCGCTTCAGCTTTTATTGCGCGATGAAATGCTTCACGACGCAGGTCCCGTCCCCCAGGTCCTGCCAGCTGCGGGCCGATAGATCTAACCCCCCGTACATGAGCACCGCCCCGGAGTAGAGTTCCCCGGTCTCCTCGTCCCGGTAGATCTTATCCGGGCTAAGGCCCCGCAGGCGGGCCAGCTGGTAGGTCTTGTCGGGCCGGCGCATGATTACCCGGGTGTAAAGGGCCTCGCCCTTATCCTCGCTTACGAACATCCAGTCGCACAGGAAGGGGTTTTCCGTGGGGGCTGTCAGCCGGTAGAGGTCGCCGTAGTGGGTCAGGTCATAATACTTGTGATAGTCAGCCACCTGGGCCTTTACGGCCTCTTTTTCTTCTTCTGTGAGCTTATAGGGGTCCAGCTCATACCCGAAGGTGCCCCACAGGGCCACGGCGGCCCGGGTGTTTATATCCGTGCGGGGGCAGGCCGACACGTGGGCCCCCAGCGAGGAAGCCGGGTAGCACATGGAGGCCCCGAACTGGATAGTCAGCCGCTCGATGGGATCGGTGTTGTCGCTTGCCCATATCTGGGGGGAGTAGTAAAGCATCCCGGGGTCAAAGCGCCCGCCGCCGGAGGAGCAGTTCTCCAGCAGGATGTGGGGGAAGGCGGCGGTGAGCCGGTCCATCAGGTCATATACGCCCAAGACGTACCGGTGGAAGAACTCCCCCTGGCGCTCCGGGGGCAGCGCAAGGCTCGCGGCCTCGCTGATGTGGCGGTTGCAGTCCCACTTGATATACTCGATATTGTTCTTGGAAATCACGTCGCACATCTGCCCGAAGATGTTGTCCCGCACGTCCTCCCGGGTCATGTCCAGCACGCACTGGTGCCGGGAAAGGGACTTTTCCCGCCCCGGCGCGCAGACAACCCAGTCCGGGTGGGCCCGGTAGAGGTCGCTGTCGGGGTTTATCATCTCCGGCTCGTACCAGATGCCAAATTTTATCCCCAGGTCGTTTACCCGCTTAATAAGGCTCGAAAGCCCGCCCTTCAGCTTCTCCTCGTTTACCTGCCAGTCCCCCAGGGCCCGGCGGTCGTCATGCCGGTCGCCAAACCACCCGTCGTCCATGACAAGCATTTCGATGCCCAACTCTTTGGCCGCTTTGGCGAAGTTCACCAGCTTCTCGTCGTCAAAGTCAAAGAGGGCGGCCTCCCAGCTGTTGATGAGCAGGGGGCGCTTTTTCTTTGCCCAGGGGCTTCTCATCAGGTGGTTTAAGTACAGCTTGTGGAACGTGCGGCTCATACCGCCCAGGCCCTCGTCTGAGTACACAAGCACCGCCTCGGGGGCGGTAAAGCCCTCCCCGGGCTCCAGGCGCCAGCGGAACTCGTCGGGATTGATACCCGCCAGCACCCGGGTGCTGCCCCGCTCGTCCACCTCCAGGTCCAGGGCGAAGTTGCCGCTGTAGACCAAACTCACCCCGTAGGCCTCGCCGGTCTCCTCCGCCGTACCCTGTCGGGCCAGGGCCAGGAAGGGGTTGTGGTTGGGGCCGGTCATGCCCCGGCGGGAGCGGATGCCCTGCAGGCCATGGTGCAGGGCGTGGCGGGCCACGGTGTTCTCCTTGGCCCAGCGGCCGTGCAGGTGCACCATGTCAAAGTCCATGCCGGGCAACTCCAGGCAGGCGCTGTAGACGCGCTCCAGGTCTACCGGGGCCGCCCCCCGGTTTTCCAGGCGCAGGCTGCGGGCCATGGCGTTATAATTTTCAAAGACCGTGTAAAGCAGGAAGGCCGTCACCCCGGTCACCCGGTCCTCCAGGGCGATCTCAAGACTCTGGGCTTCTCCCTCCTTTGCGAAGGTGGCGGGAAGGCCCTGCAGGGCGGGCTTGCCGTCAAAGATGCGGTGGCCCTTATAGTGCAGGTCTGTGACGGCGTTGCCCTCTTTCCCCCGCACGGACAGGGCCG
This sequence comes from uncultured Clostridia bacterium, assembly GCA_947644325.1. Classification (GTDB taxonomy): domain Bacteria; phylum Bacillota; class Clostridia; order Oscillospirales; family Acutalibacteraceae; genus Acutalibacter. Next base: position 21,448 of record CANRZD010000008.1, on the reverse strand, counting down.
TGATACGCATGTCCCCCGCGCCGGAGCAGGGGAACTCCAGGGGCGCGATGTCAAGGGAGAAGCAGGGGTCCTCCACATAGGGGCTCTGGGGGCTCAAAGAATCGTACACCCCCCGAAACCACAGCTTCTCCACGCCCTCTGTGGAGGGCAGCTTCTTCCCGTAATACAGGTGCACAAGGTACCCGCCCGGGTTCACCCCAAAGGCGTAGGTGGAACCCTTTGTGTTAAGGGTAAAGATCTTCGTTTTTTCGTCATAGCGGACCGGCATTTTCAGCGCCCCTTTCTTTCTGCTTTTCTTCCTTGGTGCCTTCTTCTATCTTGATTTCCCAATGGATCAGGAAGGTGAGGGCGGCCCGCACGGCGATAATGGCCGCCACCAGTGCCACCTCAGAGAGCTCCCGCACCACTACCGTGCGCAGTATCTCGCTGCCCAGCTTGAACTCCAGCCCCAAAGCCATGCCCTGGGCCAGCTGCAGCCGCACCGAGGGGTCCCGCCGCACATACTGCACCAGGCCCTTCACCCCCGCGCAGAGGATGATGAACACGCCGATGAGCTCGAACCCATGGATGGCCACGCCCACCACGCCGTCTAAAAAACCTGCCAGAACCTCTCCCAGCCGTTCCACCGTGAGGCCCCCTTTCTGTCGTAAACACTTGTATTGTACCAGCTTCCCTGTGAAAATGCAATGGCTTTCTTTCTTAAAAAAGCTCACCCCCAGCCCCGCTTTTTAGGGTCCAGGGCGTCCGCCGCCGTGTACAGCAGGGCGTTGCAGACGGCCGCGGCCACGGTGCTGCCACCCTTTCTGCCCATGGCCGCGATGGCGGGCACCGAGAGCCTTTCGCACAGGGCCCACAGGCGCTCCTTGCTCTCGGTGACGTTCACAAAGCCCACCGGCACCCCGATGATCAGGGCCGGGCGCAGTCCGTCCTCCAGGGCATTACAGAGAGACAGCAGGGCCGTGGGGGCGTTGCCGACGGCGAAGACGCCCCGGGGGTGCTCCCTTGCCGCCCGCTCCATAGAGACGGCGGCCCGGGTCACGCCCCGCTCACGGGCCAGGCGGGCGGTCTCCTCCTCCGCCATGTAGCAGCGCAGGGGGCAATGGAGCTTTTCCAGCATGGGCCGGCTGACGCCCGCCGCCGCCATGTTGGTGTCTGTAATGAGCGCCGCCCCGGAAAGAAACGCCCGCACGCCCTTTTCCGCCGCCCCGGGGGTAAAACGCAGATTCTGGGCAAAGTCAAAGTCCGCCGTGGCGTGCACCACGCGCTTTATGACCGCTTGGTTTTCCTTAGGCAGGCAGACGCCCCTTTCCTCCAGCTCCCGGGCGATGATCTCCATGCTGGCCCGCTCGATGTCACCGGGCCTTGTGTGCAGGATCAAAACTCCACCCCCCTTCTGGCGGGCACGCCCCGCTCATAGGGGTGCCGCTCACAGCGCATTTCGGTGGAGTAGTCGGCGGCATCCCGCATCCACTTTGCGGGGCCCCGGCCTGTGAGCACCACTTCATAGGCCCGCTCTGACACAGCCCGGCGCAGAAGTTCCTCATCCACGAGCCCGAAGCGCGCGGCCCCGCAGGCTTCGTCCAAAAGCAGCAGGTCGCAGGGCACAGAAAGGGCCTCTCGCAGCTGGCGGGTGTGAAAAGCAAAGGCCTCCCGGCGCTCCTCCTCACTCATGTCTTTGGGGAACTTCGTCCCCGCCTTTCCCCCAAAGACCCGGGCCCCCAGGCGCTCCAGGGGGGCCAGCTCCCCGCTGCGCCCGTCCTTCAAAAACTGCACCACAGACACCCGCAGCCCCTGGCCCAAGGCCCGCAGGCACAGGCCCATGGCGGCGGTGGTCTTGCCCTTGCCGTCGCCCCAGTAGAGATGGCATAGCTTTTCCATAAGGCACCTCCCGTTATAAAAGCGTCAGAATCACCCAGCGCATAGCCCCCAAGAGCCCCAGGCAGAGGAAGCTGGCGGTGTAGAGCATATGGTTTGCCCGCAGGATGTCTTGGGGCTCAGGCTCCCGCAGGGGGTCGCCGATAAAGGGCTTCTCTGTCTTTTTGCCGAAATAGCTGGCCGGGCCCGCCAGCTGTATCCCCAGGGCCCCGGCCATGGCGGCTTCGGTCTGGGCGGAGTTGGGGCTCGCGTGCTTCCGTCTGTCCCGCCGCCAGACGCGAAAGGCCCCCCTGAAGCTCTCCCCCGCAAGGGGCGCCGCCAGCACCAGAAGCACCGCCGAGAGCCGGGCGGGCAGGTAGTTCACAAGGTCGTCGAGCCTGGCCGCCGCCCGGCCGAACCACAGGTACTTTTCGTTTTTATAGCCTATCATGCTGTCCATGGTGTTCACGGCCTTATAGAAAAGCCCCAGGGGCGCGCCGCCCAAAAGCAGGTACAGCATGGGCGCGGCCACCCCGTCAGAGAAGTTTTCCGCCACCGTCTCCACCGCGGCCTTGATGACGCCTTTTTCCGTAAGCTCCCCCGTGTCCCTGCCCACGATGCGGGCCACCTGGGCCCGGGCCTCCGGCAGGGTGCCGGTTTTTAGCTTTTTATATACGTTTTTGCTCTCGGCCCCCAGGCCCTTTGCCGCCAGACATTGCCAGCACCACAGCACCTGCAAAGCAAAGGCCAGCCCCGGGTGCAGACGCCCCACAAGATATATAGCGCAGAAGCTCACCCCAAAGCTCGCCGCCGGCAGCAGAAAGGCCAGCACGCTCCCGGCCAGCAGCTCCCCTTTGGGCGTTTGGGGGAAAAGGCGCCGCAGGGCCTTTTCCAGCCGGGAGATGGCCTTGCCCATATAGACCACCGGGTGGGGCATCCACAGGGGGTCGGCCAGCAGCAGGTCCAGCAAAAAGCCGCAGAGCACGGCGTAGAGAATGGTCATAGCGGGGGCTCCTTTCGGTAGTCGGTCTGCCAGAGGACCCGAAGGCCCGGGCCCCCGCCCTCCAGCAGGAAGCCGCAGCCGGGGGGCACATGCCAGTCAAAGTACCCTCTTTGGGGCAGGCCCCAGCGCTCTAAAATGGCCATGAGCGTGCCCCCGTGGGCTACCACGGTCAGGCGCTCCGTGGGCTCCTCCATGAGCTGGGAAAAGGCGGCGCACACCCGCCGGCAGAATTCCTCCTTGCTCTCGCCCCCCGAGCACCGGGACAGGCAGCCGCCCTCCACCCAGGCCCGGTAGGCGGGGTCATGCTCCATTTCTTTGTAGTTTTTCCCCTCAAAAGCGCCGAAATCCATCTCTATAAGCCCCAAAACGGGCACTAAATGTGCCCCGGGGAACAGAATTTGCGCCGTCTCCCGGGCCCGGGCCAGGGGGGACGTGTACACAATTTCCGGGCAGAAGGGGGCGGGCTTCAGCACCGCCCGGCCCTGGGGGCTCAGGGGGATGTCGGACTGGCCCTGGTAGCGGGCCTCCCGGTTATAGGCTGTCTCCCCGTGGCGGATGAGCTCTACGAGCATGGCATCTCCCCCTTTAAGACCTCCGGCAGGCCGCACCACACCCGGACGACCGTTTGGGCCCTTTTGGCCAGCAGCACCGAGAGCCGCCCCGCCCTCTCCCGGAAGGCCCGCTCCTCTGGGTCAACGGGCACCACGCCCCCGCCTATCTCTGTGCAGATGACTACAGGCGACTCTGAAAGCCGCTGGGCCAGGGCCTCTATGTCGGTTTCCGTCCGGGCCAGCTCCTGGGCCTCCTCTGCGATGGAATCGGGGGGAAAGCCCAGAACTTCCTGGGCGTAGCGCCGCTTGCCCGCAAACAGGGGGCCGGTGATAAAGATCATAGTTTTGCCTCCAATAGCTGAGAAAATACCAGGGCCCCCAGCATGAAAAGCTCGGCTGTCTGCAAAAACCACCCGGCCAGGTCCCCGGTGAGCCCGCCGAACTTCTCCCTTGCCATGGGCTTATAATAGAGGAACACGCCCCCGCAGGCCAGCAGCATCAGCGCGCCCCCCAGGGGCCGGGCCGCGCACATGGAAAGAGCCAGCAGAAGGGCCATTGCCAGCAGCACCCGGCGCACGGGCTTTTTGTCTGCGGCGCTTGCGAAGCTGTGGGCAAGGCCCGTGTCCTTCGCCAGGGGGAACCAAGCCACCGCCAGCCCCGATAGGGCCCGGCTGAGCAGAAACGACAGCCCCCAGCACAAAAGGGACCGCCCGTCCGCGGCCACGGCGCAGCACAGGCCGAAATACCCTATAAACCACCCGCACAGCCGTATGGCCCCAAATGCCCCCAGGTGGGGGTCGCTGAGAATGGCCCGGCGCTTCTCCGGGGCCTGCCAGCTGTGCAGGGCGTCGCAGGTGTCGGCAAAGCCGTCTAGGTGGATGCCCCCGGTTATGAGCACCGGCAGCAGGCACAGCCCCGCCCCCCGCAGAAGGGCCGGGGCCCCCAGCCACCCGCACAGGGCCGACCACCCCCACAATGCCAGCCCCACCGCCGCCCCCACCAGGGGGAAGGCGCACAGGGCGTAGCGCATGTTTTTCGGGGTCCACTGTATCTGGGGCATGGGGATGGCCGAAAACATGGAAAAAGCTACGATTATCGTGCAAAAAAACGTCATACCGGCCCCCCTTTGTGATAAATTGGCAGGCCGCACACCACCTCTACGGCCCTGTGGGCCCGGGCGGCCAGGGCCCGGTTCACGTCTGCCAGCACCCGCAGGTACCGAAGGGTGTCCCCCGCATACCTGTCCCCGCCCAGGAAGACCTCATTGCTGACCACCACAAGGCTTTCACTTTGGGCCATAAGCCGGTGGATGCCCATGAGCACGGCTTCCACCGTATCCTCCCCGGCCCCCTGGGGGCTGAAGAGCTCGTTTGCAATGAGATTCCCCATGTCTTCCAGCAGGACCCGCCGCTTCTGGGGCAGGGTAAGGCCCAGGAGGCCATGGGGCCGCTCGATGGTCTCAAACCCCAAACCGGCCCGCTGGGCCCGGTGGTTCTGGATGCGCCGGCGGCACTCCTCGTCAAAGGCCTCCATAGTGGCGATGTAATAGTGGGGCCCGGGCCGGGGGAACAGGCCCTCGGAGAAGGCGGACTTGCCGCTTTTGGAGCCGCCCATCACGAAGGTAAGCATAGGCGCTCCTTTCAGCTCAAGGGCTCGTAGGCGTCCACCCCGGCCCCGTCGAAGGTGGCGGCGCCTGTGTAGACGGCCTGGGCCATGTCCAGAAGGGGCAGGGCGCACAGGGCCCCGGTGCCCTCGCCCAGGCGCATGCCGGCGCAGAGCAGGGGCTTTTTCCCCAGGGCCTCCAGCACCAGGGCCCCGGCGGGCTCGGCGGAAACGTGGCTGGGGAGCATCGCCCCCTTCGCCCCCGGGCACAGCCGCGCCGCGCACAAGGCCGCCGTGCCGCTGATAAACCCGTCTATGAGCACGGGCACCCGGTACGCCGCCCCGCCCAAAAACACCCCCGCCATGGCGGCGATGTCCAGGCCCCCCAGCTTCTGCAGCACTTCCAGGGGCTTTTGGGGGTCGGGACGGTTTATCTCTATGGCCCGCTCTATGGCGTGAATTTTCCTTTTGAGCCCCTCCTTCGAGAGGCCCGAGCCCTTTCCCGTCACCCTTTCCGGGGGCTCTCCCAGCAGCACCGACGCCATGGCGCTGGCCGTGGTGGTGTTGCCGATGCCCATCTCCCCGGTGAGCAGGAGCTTTGCCCCCGCCTCCTTCTGGCTTTTCACCAGCTCCATCCCGGTGAGAAGGGCCTTTTCCATTTCCTCCCATGCCATGGCGGGGCCCTGGGTGATGTCCTTGGTGCCGTCCATCACCCGGCGGTCCAGCACCCCGGGCACGGGGCCCAGGCCCTTTACGCCCATGTCTACGGGCAGCACCTGGCAGCGGGCAAGCTCCGCCATGCGGCAGGCGGCGGTGATGCCCTTTGAAAGGTTTCGGGCCACGGCGGCGGTGACCTGTGGCCCCGTCTGGGCCACCCCCTGGGCCACCACCCCGTTGTCGGCGCAGAAGACAAGGAGGGCCCGCCTCTCGATGCTGTAGTCCGGGTCCCCCGTCAGGGCCGCCATATCCGTCAGGGCCGTCTCCAGAAGCCCCAGGCTGCCCAGGGGCTTTGCCACGGCATCCCAGCGGCGCTGGGCCGCCCGGCGGGCCCCCTCGTCCAGGGGCGGGGTCTTAAACTCTGTCACAGGCATGCTCCTTTCCGAAATCCACAGCGGCCCCCACAAAGCGCCGGGCCGTCTTCTCTCTGAAATACAAATGGGGAAACCCCGCAAACATGCGCCCCCCCGCAAAGCCGCACCGGGCCCGCTCCCCGGTGGCCGCCTTTTCTATAAAGAGGTCTTCCCCGTTTTCCGTGCAGTCCCAGTAGTGGAACTCGTGCACAGGCAGGCTCTCCCCGGCCTCCATGAGAAGGTTTTCCCGGGGTGCGGTGAGAACGCCGTACCCAAAGCGCTGCAGTCGGGCGGTCTTCCTGCCCTCCCCGGGCAGGGCCCCGGCCATGGGCCAGGGCCGGCCCTCTGTGTCCTCCAGGCTTTTCTGCAGGTAGAGGAAGCCCCCGCACTCGGCCACGGTGGGCATCCCCGCCTTTATGAGGCGGCAGATTTCCTCCCGCATAGACGTATTCTGGGAGAGCTCCCGGGCGTAGAGCTCCGGGTAGCCCCCGGGCAGGTAGAGGCCCTGGGCGGGGGGCGGGGCCGGGTCTTCCCGCAGGCGGTCCAGGTTCTGCTCATAGAGGAAGCAGAAGGCGCGGTCCCTTGCCACGGCGATACGGGCCCGGGCCTTTGGCGGCACAGCGGGGCCCGGGCCCTCTGGCAGCGCCGGGGCGGACTCTGCCAGCGCCAAGAGCCTGTCTACGCCGCCGGTGCGCTCCATCTCCCGGGCCAGGGCCCCGATGCGCGCCTGCCAGCCCGCCAGCTCCCCGGCGGTACAGAGCCCCAGGTGGCGGCTGGGGAAATCCGCCGCTTCCAGGTGGGGCAGGAAGCCTAAGACGGGCAGGCCCGTTTCCCGCTCTAAAAGGGGCGTAAGGTGGGCCCGCAGCCCTTCGCTGCAGTCATTGAGGAACAGCCCCCGGATGCCGCTTTCCGGCCGGAAAGAGAGCAGGCCCTTTACCTGGGCGGCCAGGGTCAGGCTGGCCCCCCGGGGCCGCAGGACCAGCACGGCGGGGGTCTGGGTGGCCTGGGCCGTGTGCCAGGTGCTGGCCCGGGTGGTGCCCCCCAGGCCGTCGTAATAGCCCATGACTCCCTCCAGCACCGCCAGCCCCGGTCCCGAGAGCAGGGCCCGGGCCTCCTCCTCCCCGGAGAGGAACAGGTCTAAGCTGCGGCTGGGCACGCCCAGGACCTCCCGGTGGAACAGGGGGTCGATGTAGTCGGGCCCGCACTTGAAGGCCCGGGGGGCAAGGCCCCGCCTTTTCAGCGCCGCTAAGAGGGCACAGGTGACGGCGGTCTTGCCCCCGCCGCTGTGCATGGCGGTGAGCAGGAGCCTATTCATGGCAGCCACCGGTAATGAGGTACACGGGGTTTTCCGCCAGCAGCATGTGAGAATTCCCGGCCCGCTTCGAGCGGCTCACGGAGAGCTGGGTCACATGAGTTTGCATATGAAGGCCCGAAAGGGCCCGCAGGGCCTGTGCCAATGTCTCTACGGTGATGGCCGTGACGCACACCCGGGCCCCGGGGGCCTTCTCCCCCACCGCCGCGATGATCTCCCCCAGGGCCCCGCCGCTTCCCCCTATGAAGACGGCGTCCGGGGCGGGCAGGCCCGCAAGGGCCCCGGGGGCTGTGCCCCGCACCACCTGCAGGTTATAGGCCCCGAAGCGCCGCCGGTTCTCCTCTATGAGACGGCAGGCCTCCTCCCCCCGCTCTATGGCGAAGACCCGGCCCTTTCTGGCCAGCAGCGCCATTTCTATGGCGACAGAGCCCGTCCCCGCGCCCACGTCCCATAGCACGTCGTTTGGCCGCACCCCGAGCTTAGAGAGGGCCGCGGCCCGCACCTCCTGTTTCGTCATGGGCACCTGCCCCCGCAGGAACGCCCCGTCCGCTATGCCCTGGGACACGGCCTCCCGCTTCAGGGGGGGAGGGTCTACGAGCAGGACATTTAAGGGGGCGAAGTCCTTCCCGGCAAATTCCCCCACCGTGCCCCGCAGCAGGCGCTCGTTGGGGTAAGAGAGGTTTTCGCCCACTACCGCCGGCAGGCCAGAAAGGCCCGCCCCTGCGAGCTTTTCGCAGAGGGCCCCGGGCCCCTTGGCCCCGCCGGTGAGGAAGAAGGCCGAATGTCCCTCCAGAAGGGCGCTTACGGGGTCGCACCGGGAGCCGTGGTCGCTTACAAGGGTCCAGTCCTGCCAGGGCCTGTGAAGCCTTGCGGCCAACACCTGCAGGCTGGAGACGCCGGGCAGAATTTCCACCTGCTGCCCCGCCTCCTCCAAAAGGGGCACAAGGGACCTGGCCCCGCTGTAAAAGCCCGTGTCGCCGCTGTAGACCACGCAGGGGGCGCTGTACCCCGCTATGAGGCCCAGCAGGGCCTGGGGCTTGGTGGCGGCCCCCCGGTTCCGGGTGCAGCCTTCGGGCAGGCTGTCAAGAAGCCGCTGGGCACCGGCGATGAAGTCCGCCTTTCTCAGGGCCGAAAGCCCCTGGGCCGTCAAGGTCTCCGGGGTGCCCAGCCCCATGCCGATGAGGGTCACCATGCCATCCTCTCCTTTACCATTTGCAGAATTTCCTCCGGCGAAGCCCCCGTCTCCCGGGGCCTGCTTATTACGACGAGCTTTACCCCCAGGGCCCCGGCGGCCGCCCGCTTCTGGGGGAAGCCCCCGGCCGCGCCGCCGTCTTTCGTCACTAAGACGGCGATGCCCAGCTGCTCCATAAGGGCCTCGTTGAGCTTCTGGGAAAAGGGTCCCTGCATGGCTATGACGTGGCTTTTGGGCAGGCCCACTTCCTGGCAGGCGGCAAGGGCCTCTTGGGTGGGCAGCACCCGGGCAAAGAGCCTGTGGGGGTCAAGGACAGAAAAGGCGGGCAGCTCCTTCGCCCCGGTGGTGAGAAGAACGTTTCCGGGAAGCTCTTCGAGGAGCGCTGCGGCTTCCTCCGCGCTTTTTACCCGCAGGCAGCCTTCACAGGGGCTTTCCTCCCGCAGGCAGCGCAGGTAGGGCGTGCCCGTCTGTTTGCAGGCGGCTTTGATGTTTTCGGTGGCCTCCACCGCGTAAGGGTGGGTGGCGTCCACGCACAGGGAAAAGCCTGGGAGCAGCGCGGCCATTTCCGCCGCTGTTTTGCGCCCGGCGACGGCTTCTATGCCCTCGAGCCCTGCCAGGGCCTCCAGGCCGTAGCCTGTGGCCACAGACACTGTCACCCGGGCCCCCAGGTCCCGAAGGCCCGCTGTGAGCGCCCGCCCCTCGGCGGTGCCCCCGAAGACCAGCACCCTCATGGCTTTGCCTCGTAGCCCCGGGGGGTGACCATCTTCCCGCCCTTCTCCCAGGTGCCGCTGCTGCCGATGAAGACGGTGGTGAACATGTCAAGGCCCTCGTCCCGGAGCGCCCCCAGGGTCAGCACCCGGCTCTCCTGGCCCCTGCGGCCGATGTTCTTCACCCAGCCGCACACGGTCTCCGGGGGCCGGGTCTCCAGAAGGATATCGCAGGCCCGGCGCAGGTGGTCCCGGCGCTTTTTGCTCATGGGGTTATAGAGGCACAGGGCGAAGTCCCCGGCCCCGGCGCAGCGCAGGCGCTTTTCGATGACCTCCCAGGGGGTCAGAAGGTCCGAAAGGGAAATGACGGCGAAGTCGTTCATAAGGGGCGCCCCCAGCACCGCCGCCCCGGAGAGGGCCGCCGTCACCCCGGGCACCACTTCGATTTCCACCTCCGGGTACTCCCCCGCAAGCTCCAAGCAGGGGCCCGCCATGCCGTACACCCCCGCGTCGCCGCTGCACACCAGGGCCGTGGTCCTGCCGGCCTGGGCCGACTGCAGGGCCAGGCGGCACCGCTCCCGCTCCTTTGTCATGGGGGTGGAAAGGCACTCCTTCCCCGGGTACAGGGGGGCGATGAGCTCTATATACACCGTGTACCCGCACAGCACCTGGGCGTCGCTGAGGGCCTTTCTGGCCTGGGCGGTGAGATACCGCTCCTCCCCCGGGCCCAGGCCCACAATATACAGCCGCTTCACGCTACCAGCTCCAATCCATAGTCGTTGGCTTCAGGGCCAGGGCTAAGGTTACCCCGTCCCCTGTAAGCTTTTTTTGATAGAGGGCCCCGCCGCTGCCCAGCACCGCCGCCCGCTCGCAGACGTTGTCCACCCCCGTTACCTTCTCCACAAAGGGCGAGACGGAAAACGTCCCAGGCACGGCGGCCAGCTCCTCTGCCGAAAAGGTGCGCAGCTGCCACCCATGGGCCCGGCAGAAGGCCAGAAGGCCCGGCTCCCGGGCTTTTAAGTCAATAGAGCACACCCCGCATATGCCCTGGGGAGCGATCTCAGACCGGGCAAGAACGCGCTCCAGGGCCTCCTGGGGGGTGTCCTTTTTGCAGCCTATGCCCAGCACGCCTATAGGGGGCACCAGATGCAGGGCCTCCCCCCTGGGGCGCAGGGTCACCTCTACCTGGGCGGGGGGAGGGGAAAGGGCCACGCCCTGGGGGGGCTCCCCGGCGATGGGAAATTCTGAACTCACCGTCACCGTCTCCCCGGCCAATACGCGGGATGAAACCTGCCGAATGCGCTCCGGCTCTATTACAAAGCAGCCCTGGCGCTTGGCCCAGCTGTCCACGGCGAAGGCCCCCCGGCCGTCGGTGGCGGTGGTGATGACCGCCTGGCCCCCGGTCATTTCGGCCAGAAGCCAGGCCAGCTCATTTGCCCCGCCCAAATGCCCGGACAGCAGGGAGACCGCGTACCGGCCCCCCTCGTCCAGCACCACTACGGCGGGGTCCCGGGCCTTGTCCCGCACATGGGGGGCGATGGCCCGCACGGCGATGCCCGCCGCCCCGATGAACACGAGCCCCTCTGCCATGGTGAAAGCCCGGGCCGTCCAGTCTGTGAGAGGCACGCCCTTCTCCCGGCAGGAGACATCATAGCCCAGGGCCCGCAGCTTCTCCATAAGGGCATCGCACAGCGCCGCGCCCTTATCTGTGAAAGAGACAAAGGAAAGCCTCATGCCCGCTCCTCCCGGAAGCCCGTGGAGAAGGCGGGGTCGTAGAGCCGGCTTCGCTCATAGGCACCGCCGAGGAAATCTCCCACCAGCACCAGCGCCGTTTTGGTGACGCCCGCCCCGGCCTGGGGCAGGTCCCCCACAGTGCAGCGTATGACACGCTCCTCTGGCCACGTGGCCTTGTAGACGATGGCCGCCGGGGTGTCCGCGGAATACGCGCCCTTTAAGAGCTCCGTTGAGAGCTCCTCCAGCATCCCCGCCGACAGGAACACGGCCATAGAGGCCCCGTGGGCCGCAAGCTTTGCCATGGACTCCTTTTCCGGCACAGGGGTGCGGCCCGCCATGCGGGTCAGAATCACGCTCTGGCTGACCCCGGGCAGGGTGTACTCGGCCCCCAGGGCCCCCGCCGCCCCGCAGAAGCTGGAGACCCCCGGGGTGATGTCCCAGGGGATGCCCCTCTGGTCCAAAGCGTCCAGCTGCTCCCGCAGGGCCCCGAAGACGCTGGGGTCGCCGGTGTGAAGGCGCACTGCGTCCAGGCCCGCCCGGTGGGCTTCTTCCATCACGGCCAGCACCTGCTCCAGGGTCATGCGGGCGCTGTTATAGATTTTGCACCCCGCTTTGCACAGCCCCAACAGGGCGGGGTTTACCAGGCTTCCCGCATAGATGACAGCATCCGCTGTTTTCAGAAGCCTTTCCCCCCGCAGGGTGATAAGATCCGGCGCGCCGGGGCCCGCCCCTACAAAATGCACCATTTGCTACCCCTCCTTCACGAGCGCCGTGGAAAAGTACCCGGGCTTTTCCGGCGCTGCCGCAAGGCTCTCGTACACGGCCTCTGTGGGCAGGCCGCAGTCCACCACCAGGGGGGAAGCGGGGGCAAGCGCCCGCAGCCGGGGCATCTGCCCCCCGGCCTTCATGAGCACTTTTGTGCCCGGCAGCGCCAGGGCTTCCTCCAGGCCCGGGCCCCCCGCCGGCAGGATGTGCAGGGGCTCGTCCCCGGCGGTGAGGCTCTGGCCCAGCCTTGCGGCCACCGCGCAGAAGCTGGGCACCCCCGGCACCATCACCGTCTCAAAGCCCCGGGGCTCCAGAAGCTCACGCATATAGGTGAAGGTGGCGTAAAGGGACACGTCCCCCAGGTTCAGCATAGCCGTGTCCCGGCCTGAGAGCAGCTCCTTTTCCAGGAGGCTGGCGGCCCGGCGGTGGGCTTCCTCCCTTTGGGCCGCGTCATGGCCCATGGGGAAATCCAAGGGCAGAAGTGTTTTGCCCGTCAGGTCCATGGCCTGCCCGGCGATCTCCAAAGCCAGCATCCGGCCGTCCCGGGTGCGGGGCGCGCAGATGACCGGGCAGCTTTCCAGCACCCGCAGGGCCTTCAGGGTCAAAAGCTCCGGGTCCCCGGGGCCCACGCCCACGCCGTAAAGTATGCCTTTTTTCATGTCCATCCCTCCATGATCTCCCTTACCCCCGCCGTCTCCCCCAGGGGGCCGTATATATTGGAAAAGAACAGGGCCCCTATTTTGTAGGCCCCCTGGGCCCGGCGCTCCAGATGGGCCCCCATGGCTTCCGTCAGGCTCTTTAGGGCCGGCTCCCGCAGGCGGGCCCGGTCCAGTATCTCGATGCAGCCGTCGCAGGTGGCGGCGGAGAGCAGCGCCCGGCAGGTTTCAGCCCCGGCCCCGCACACCGCCCCGTGGCAGCAGAACAGCTCCCTGCGGCAGTCGGCTGTGCGGCTGTGGGTGTTGAAAATGCCCCCGGCGAGCTTCACAAGCTTTCCCACGTGCCCAACCAGCAGCACGCTTTCATAGCCCTGCACGGCGCATTCGTCCAGGGCGTCGCCGATGAAGTTGGAGCACTTGACCACCGGCGCCCCCCGGCCCAAAAGCCCCTGGGCCCTTAAAAACTCCATGCCGTAATTCCCGGGCGTCAGAATCACGTGCCGCGCCCCCTGGGCCCGGTGCTGGCGCAGTTCCAGGGCCATGGTGTCGCGCATGGCCTGCAGGCTCATGGGTTCTACGATGCCGGAGGTGCCCAAAATGGAGATGCCCCCCACGATGCCCAGTTGGGGGTTCATGGTCTTCTGTGCCAGGGCCGCGCCGCCCTCCACGGTTATCTCCACCCAAAAGCCCCCCTCGTAGCCCGTTTCGTCCGCTATGGCGTCCAGGGCCTCCCCTATCATCCGCCGGGGCACCCGGTTGATGGCGGCGGCCCCTACGGGCTGGTCCAGGCCGGGCTTTGTGAGGCGGCCCACGCCTTCTCCGCCGTGTATCTCCGCCCCCGGGCCCGGGGCCCTTTTCACCCTGGCGCCGATTAAGGCCCCGCCGGTCACGTCCTTGTCGTCCCCGGCGTCTTTGCGCAGGGCGCAGAAGGCGGCGTCCCCTTCCATGCGGCAGGTTTCCGGCACTACAGACACAGCCACGCCCTTGGGGGTGGTAAGGGCCAGGGAACTGGGGACCTCCCCCGTCAGCAGCAGCCGCGCCGCCCCCTGGGCCGCCAGGGCCGCGCAGGTACCGGTGGTGAAGCCGCACCGCAGAAGCTTCTGCCCGCAGCGCCGGTAATGTTCAAAGCCCATCCCCGTCCTCCGAAAGGAGCGCCCGGAAATGGCCGGCGTACATCTCCTGCACCGGGGGGAGGGCCCCCAGGCCCTCCAGGCGGCACTCTACCTTATAGCCCTCTTTTTCCAGCCGGGAGCGCCAGCTGTGCTCACCGGCCCCGGCCATGTCGTTTCGGGCGTGGTCCCCGGCTGTGAGCATCAACGGGGAGAGCCGCACCTTTTTGACGCCCCGGCGGGAAAGCTCACGACTTACCTCCTCGTACCCGGGCCAGCCCTCTACGGTGCCTATGAGCAGGTCCTCCCGCCCCAGAAGCCCCAGGGCCGTCTGCAGGGCTGGGTAGGCCATGTTGGCCCAGTGCTCTGTGCCGTGGCCCAGGAACACGGCGGCCGCGCCCTCCTCCCGGGGCCAAAGGCCCCCCAGCACCCGGGCCATGGCCCGCAGGTCCTCTGTGCCGGAAAGCAGGGGTACGCCCAGCCGCACCTGCTTAAAAAGCCCGCGCCGTTCCTCCAGCGCCTTTTTGATGCTGTCGTACTCGAAGCCGTACAGCAGGTGGGTGGGCTGCACCAGGGCCTCCTCTACCCCCGCTCGCAGGAGGGCCTCCAGGGCCCCGGCAAGGTCGGGCACATTTTCGCCCCGGGCCTGTAAGATTTTCCGTATGGTGGGGCTGGTGTACGCCGTCAGGCAGGGGACGCCCGTGCAGGCGCGCAAAGCCGCCTCCACCGGGGCCATGTCCCGCACGCGGGCTTCCTCCACGCTGGTGCCGAAGCTCAGAAGCACGGCCCCCCGCTTTTCGGTCTCTGTATTTTCCATATGCGCCTCTTTGCCTCCCTTTCCCCCGAAAACCTGTCCGCTTCATTTTACTGCAAATGCCCGGGGGTGTCAATGGCAGGGAGCCGGCACGCACCGCGCCGGCTCCCGTTTTCTTTCTGTTTGGGGATTTCTTTACTCCTCAGAGGCCAGGGTGAAGCGGTCCACCAGCTGCTTGAGGCCGGTGGCCTCCGCCGAAAGCTCTTCGCTGGCGGCGGCGCTCTCCTGGGCGGTGGCGCTGTTTGTCTGCACCACAGCGGAAATCTGGTCCACGCCCTCGGTGATCTGGGTGATGGAGTCGGTCTGCTTCTCCACGGCCTCCACCACAATGTCCATCTGGCTGGTGACGTTCCCGGCGTAGACGCTGGTCTGCTCCAGGGAGCTTGTGACCTTATCCACCACGGCGCTGCCCTCGCCCACGGCGGCGATGGAGGTCTCGATAAGGCTCTTGGTGGCCTTGGCCGCCTGGTCGGATTTATTGGCAAGGTCCCGCACCTCGTCGGCCACTACCGCAAAGCCCTTGCCCGCAGAGCCCGCCCGGGCGGCCTCTACGGCGGCGTTCAAAGCCAGAATGTTGGTCTGGAAGGCAATGTTCTCAATGGCGGCGATGATGTTGCGTATCTCCTCAGAGGAGGTGGAGATCTTCTCCATGGCGGCGTTGAGCTCCTGCACATACTCCACGGTGGCGCCCAGCTGGGCCCCGGCCTGGCCCACAAAATTCCCGGCCTCCTCCGAGGCGGTGGCGGTGCGCTTAGAGCTCTCGGAGATGTCGGTAATGGTGGCGGCCAGCTGCTCTACGGCGCTTGCCTGCTCCATAGAGCCCTGGCTCAGGGCCTGTGCGCCGTTTGACACCTGATTGCTTGCGTCAGACACCTGCCCGGCGGAAGTCTCTATCTGCCGGATGGTGCTGCTCAGTTCCATCTTCAGGTTGCGCATGGACAGCAGGATGCTCTTAAAGTCCCCCACGTAGGCGTCCCGGTGGGAGGACTTGATGTCAAAATTCTGGCTGGCCATTTCGTTTAAGAGGAAATCAATGTCCCGGATAATGGTATTGAGGCCCATGACCATCTCCCCGGTGCAGCGGGTGAGCTCGGCGGTCTCGTCCCGGCCCACGGGCTCTGGGGCGGGGGACTCCAGATCGCCCTCTACCAGAAGCCGCATGCGCTGGGCGCAGGCCCGCATGGGCCGGCTGATGTTGGAGGAAAGCCGCAGGGCCACCACGATGGAAGCCAGGATGGACACTACCACCACCAGTATGTTCACCAGTATACCCGAGTAGGTGTCCCGCAGGTAGTTGATCTCCGGCGCGGCCACGGCCACGCTCCAGCCGTCGGTGCCGCCCACAGGGGCGTAGGCCAGAAACCGCGGGCCGTCCTCCGACTGGATGCGGCCGAAGCCCTTCTCTCCCTTGCGCATGGCGGCGTGCAGGGCCGCCCGGCTTTTTAAGGAGGGGTCGCTCTGGGCTTCCTTCTCTATGTTCTGGGTGGTGATGGTCTCCAGGGTGATGTCGGCGATGGTGTCGCCGTCTTTATTTATCATGTACGCCCGGCAGTTGTCACCAATCTGGATGGAGGAGACGATGTCGTTCAAGAAGGTCTCCGGCGGCACGAAGTACACCACGCCGGCGATGACGCCCTCCTCGGAATAAAGGGGCGCCGCCACCATGATGGAGAGCTCCCCGGTGACCTTGCTGACAAGGGGCTCTGACACATAGGCCTCTCCCTCCATGGCCCGGCGCACATACTCCCGGTCTGAGTAATCGTTGCCGTCAAAAATGCTGATGCCGTCAGCCCCCACCACGTTGCCCCGCTGGAAGCCGTGCAGGCTCACCCGCTCGTCTATGACGGCGCGCTTTTCTTCCACGGGCACTTCGGGGTCCGCCAGCTGGGAGACGCGGCCTGTGTCCAGGGCCACGTTCTTATAGGCGATGAGCTCCTGCTCCACCCGGGAGGAGGCCAGGGCGGCGGTCTCGCTCATGAGCTGGTCTACCGTGGCGATGGTGCTGCGGTAGTTGAGCACGATGCTGGAAGCGCCCACCACCAGCAGGGCGGCGAGGATGGTGGCCATCAGGCACACGGTGATTTTTTGGCGTATGGTTTTCATTCTTTTTCACCTCAAGCTTTGTTCTGTGCAAAAATAACTCTGCCATTCTATGTTATTATAAGACAAAAATGCCCTGCTGTCAATTTAGTTTTTTTAGAGGCCCCCGGCTTTACGGGGGCGGGGAAATATGCTAAAATCAGGCAAGGAAAGAAAAAGGAGGCCCGTCTATGAAACCCGTCCTGGTCATCGGCCACACAAACCCCGACACGGATTCCATCTGTTCCGCCATCTGCTACGCGCACTTAAAGCGCAAGCTCACCGGCGGCACGTACATCGCCTGCCGTGCCGGCGCTGTAAACAGCGAGACGAAATACGTGCTTGAGCGCTTCGGCGTGGAGGAGCCCCGGCTTATAGAGTCCTTGGAGCCCCGCATCGCCGACGTGCAGTACCGGAAAATCGACGGCATCCGCCGGGACGTGTCCCTAAAGCGCGCCTGGGAGCACATGCGCGACGGCCGGGTGCAGACCCTGCCCGTGCTCACACGGTGGGGGCAGTTAAAGGGCATCATCACCCTGGGGGACATCGCCCGCTTCTACATGGAGGACCAGGGGGCCCAGGCACTGGCCGAAGCCCGCACCAGCTACCGCAACATCACAGAGACCCTCATGGGGGAAATGCTGGTGGGGGACATAGACGGCCTTTTCACCCAGGGCAAGGTGGTGGTGGCCGCCGCCAACCCCGACGTGATGGAGGAATATATCGGCGAGCACGACCTTGTCATCTTGGGGAACCGCTACGAAGCCCAGCTCAGCGCCATCGAGATGAAGGCCGGGTGCATCGTGGTGTGCCTGGGGGCAAAGGTGTCAAAAAGCATACAGAAGCTGGCCGGGGAGGCGGGCTGCGCGGTGATCTCCACCCCCCTTGACACCTACGCCTGCGCGAAGCTTGTGAACCAGGCGGTGCCCGTGCGCAAGGTCATGCGCACCGGGGACCTGACCTATTTCAGGGAGAACAACCTGGTCAGCGAAGTGAAGGAGGCCGTGTCCAAGCTGCGCATACGGTACTTCCCCATTCTGGACGAGGGCGGGCACTACGTGGGCATGTTCTCCCAGCGGAATCTATTGGACATCCAGCGCCAGCAGGTGATACTGGTGGACCACAACGAAAGGGCCCAGGCTGTGGAGGGCATACGGGAAACGGAGATCGTGGAGATCATCGACCACCACCGGGTGGGCTCGGTAGAGACCATGAACCCCATCTATTTTAGAAACCAGCCCCTGGGCTGCACGGCCACCATCGTGGCGTTGATGTACCAGGAAAACGGCATCGAGATGGTGCCCACCATAGCGGGGCTTCTGTGCTCGGCCATTTTGTCAGACACCCTGATGTTTCGCAGCCCCACCTGCACCCCCCTGGATCAGACCGTGGCCCGGAATCTGGCCAAAGCCGCCGGGCTCAACATAGAAGAGCACGCCGCGGCCATGTTCGGCGCGGGCTCCCGTCTGGGGGACAAGACCCCGGATGAGATCTTCCACATGGACTTAAAGCGCTTCCAGGCCTCTGACAAATCCATAGCGGTGGCCCAGGCCACGGTCATGAGCCAGAAGGCCCTGGAGCAGCTGAAGGGGCAGATGCTCCCCTACCTTGAGAGCCTTCTGCCCCATTCTGAAATGGATATGCTCTTTTTGCTGCTTACGAACATCATGGAGCAGTCTTCCGAACTGCTCTTTGTGGGCAGCCGCGCCAAGGAGGTGGTGCGGGCCGCCTTCGGCCAGGAGGGGGAAGCAAGCGTCGCCCTGCCGGGGGTGGTCAGCCGGAAGAAGCAGGTAGTGGGCCCCCTGATGACCGCCATAGAGGCCGATGGGGAGGGCCTGTGACCTTTACTCTTGGGGAATGCCGGGTATGTCCTCCATGCGCCGGAAAAGCAGGATGGCTTCCGCCCGGCTGGCCTGCCCCTGGGGGTCTAAGAGCCCGCCGTTTTTGCCCTTCATCAGGCCCGAGCCCACGGCCCATTCCATGGCCTCCTGGGCGTAGGGGCTTACGCTGCCCGCGTCCGGGAAGGCGGAAAGGTCCCCTTTGCTGCCGTGCCTGCCCATATACAGGCAGTAGCGGTACAGGATGGCCGCCAGCTGCTCCCGGGTGACGGGGAGCTCCGGGTGGTAGAGCCCGTCGCTGCAGCCCTGCACGATGCCCTTCTCTTTGCACCACATGACCCCGCCGCCGTAATAGTGGTATTGGTTGTTCACATCCGGGAAGCCCTCGTTGTAGATGTCCGGCAGGCCCACCAGCCGGTGGAGCATGGCCGCCGCCATGCCCCGGTCCACCGGGGTATCCGGATCAAAAGTAAAGAGGGAGGCGCCGTAGATGACGCTTTTCTGATAGCCCCAGGCCGCGGCGTCCTCGGCCCAGTGGCCGTGCATGTCCCTAAAGGGCAGCAGGGCCGGGCAGTTCCTAAAGCAGCCTGTGTCCCCTTTTATGTTGGGCGCGCCGCCGTAGACGCTTTTGAGCTTTTCATTCCCGGCAAAGGCGTGGCTTTCCAGCTTCGCCACTGTTTCCGGCAGGGTGACGGTCTCCCGCTCCCTGGCCCCCATGGCAGCGGTGATGACCCGGGCCTTGTCCGCGCTGTAGAGAATGTTTTGTTCGTCCATCACGAAGTGGGGGTTCTGGGGGTCCAGCTCCAGGCTGTCAAGGCCCGGGCAGCCCACGAAAGCCAGGTCCAGGTCCGCCACCGCCTTCGGCAGCTTTACGCGCCGCAGGGCCGGGGCCCCCTCAAAGAACCAGCCGGTGAGCTTTTCCGGCCCCTCCCCCTCAAAAAGCACCTCGGTGAGCTTCCCGCAGCCCTTAAAGGTAGGGCGGCCCTGCATGTAAATGATCTCCTTCAAGGCGGCAGGGAAGGTGATAGAGGTGAGTTCCGGGTTGTCCTCCAGACAGGGGGCGGGGTCCAGCCAGTCGTGCTTTTGCTGGTGGTAGTACATCTTCTCCACCGGCTGGCCGTCGATGGCCTCGGGGATGACCACGCGGCCTTTTAAGTTCTCCGAGTCGTACAGGGTCCAGAAGCTCTCCGGCTCCCAGTGGTCCACGGTCCCGTCCGGCGCCGTGACGGAATGGCTGTCCTGCTTGAAGTACAGGGCGCCGCCGTCCGGGAAGGTGTAGGTGCATTTGCGGGCGCCCTGCTCCCCGTCGGCCTCGATGGCGACGGTGGGCTCCCCATCCGCGGCCAGGGCCGGCTGGCAAAGGCCCGCCGCAAGCAGCACCGCCAACAGAACTGTCCATAGCTTTTTCATGGGATAGACCTCCTTTTTCGGACACTTTTTTGCATTATATCACAAATTTCCACCCCCTGTAAACCCTATGAAAGAAAACACTTGACAGCCGCCCATTCATTTGCTATAATGAGCAAGGCAAAAAACCCGTGACTCATTAGCTCAGTTGGCAGAGCACCTGACTTTTAATCAGGGTGTCCGGGGTTCAAATCCCCGATGGGTCACCATATACGCGGGCGTAGTTCAGTGGCAGAACATCAGCTTCCCAAGCTGAATATGAGGGTTCGATTCCCTTCGCCCGCTCCAGAGAGCCCCCTTCCAAGATGACGAATCTTGGAAGGGGGCTCTTATAATAGTCAAAGGTCGTGGGAAAGGAAATTTCCTTTTACTACGCGCCGGGAGCCGCCGTCTATGAGCCACTCGTGGATACCGGTATCTCCTGTCGGGAAAAAGAAATGGCTGTCGATGGGAAGAGCTAAAAAAGCCCGGTACAGTTGGTTTATCATGCCGCCATGGGTGACGGCCGCCACGGTATCTTCCGGCCCGGCCTGCCACAAGATTTTGGACAGTATGGCTTCCGCCCGGTAACGGAACGCCAGCAGGCTTTCCTGTTCATACACGGCTTCGTGGGCAGGAACTTGCTTTTGGGGATATCTTTCTTTGGCCGCAGCATAGTCCAGGCCGGCTATGAGCCCGTTGTCGAACTCCATCAGATCTTCTTCCGGAAACAGCGGCGCGCCGGTCTTAATTCTTTTGTCTATTGTCGTTTCTGTAAGCATAAGCTGCTCATTATCCGCCTGCCTAGGCAGCACAAGGTCGTTCCTCCTTTGGCCTCAAGGCAACATTCATCGAACATTGCTATGCTTCGCAAGTACATAAAAAGGGCGGCTTTTTGCGCCTTTTACGGGTCCGGCTCGTAAGAGAGCAGGTCCCCGGGCTGGCAATGAAGCACCCGGCACAGGGCCTCCAGGGTGGAGAACCGCAGGGCGGTCACGTGGTTGTTCTTGATCTTCGACAGGTTCACGTTGGTGATGCCCACCTGCTCAGAGAGCTGGTTCAGCGAAACTTTCCGCTCTGTCATCACCTTATCCAGGTTCAGCACGATCTTCCCCATACGCGCCTCACACCAGGCCGTCCACGTCCTGCTGCATGCGCACCCCCAGGGCGAAGCACTGGGACAGGCACAGCATCAGAAGGCCCGTGACAAAATTCGCGGCCCCGGCGCTGACCTCGGCCCTGTCGGGCCCCAGCACCAGCACGGCCACACCGCAGAAAATGAGCTGCACCACCGCGATGGAAATAAAGAAGAAGCCAATCTCCCGCAGCATGCGCACGTTGTCCTTCTGAAAGGGCGTCTTGTCCTGAGACTTGCGCAGCACCAGGTTCACATTGCGGAACACCATGCCCATGAGCCCTGTAGACAGCGCCGCCTCGATAAGGAAGATCTGCAGGGCGCCTGGCAGCAGCTGGCGCTGGTCATTGGAGATAACCAGCGAGAAGCCTTGCGCGCTGATTTCCTCCCGGGGCTCTACGCCGGCAAGGAAGCCCGCCGGGTCTACGGCGGCCAGCACCAGCGCCACAACGCACCCTGCGGCGGCGATAAAATACGCGATTTCAAAGAGTTTCGAGAACACCGTGGCAAATCTCGTAAAGGTCTTTTCGTGCTTGTCAAAAAATGTCATTAGGGGCACCTCCTATTGGATTGTGCCCCTAGTATACCAATGCCATTAAGTTTAAGAACCCCAAAGCCTCCTGCTATCGCGCAGAAAGATA
>CANRZD010000007.1 GCA_947644325.1 uncultured Clostridia bacterium | reverse complement strand
CCAAAGGTACCTCTATCCCCAACACAGGAAGCGTCTTTCCTGTCCTTTGTGCAGAATGATAAAACCTATCAGAAGTATTACGACGAGATTATCATACTGTTAGGAACAGGGCTACGCATTTCTGAACTCTGCGGATTGACTGAAAGCGACATTGACTTTGAGCATAAGCTAATCAACATAGACCACCAGCTTTTGAAAGTATCGGGCATTGGGTATCATGTTGAAACGCCAAAGACAAAAAGCGGTATCAGACAAATCCCAATGAGTACCAAAGTCTATGAAGCGTTCAAGCGTGTGCTGAATGGCAGAGGACGGGCAGACAAATTGATTGTTGGCGGTTACAGCAATTTCTTATTCCTCAATCGGAACGGACTACCGAAAGTAGCAATCAACTATGATACTATGTTCCGGGGGCTTGTGAAGAAGTACAACAAAAGCCATGAGGAAGCCTTACCGAAAGTGACAACGCCCCATACCCTACGCCATACGTTCTGTACCAATTTAGCAAACGCCGGAATGAACCCGAAAGCATTGCAGTATATCATGGGACATTCCAACATCAACATGACGCTGAACTATTACGCCCATGCTACCTCTGATAGCGCAATGGCAGAAATGGAACGGCTGATTGCTTAGTAGTAGATAGAGGTTTTACTACTTGATTTACTACTTTTGGACGCGAAAACATGAGGGGAAATGAGAATATATAAGAGCTTCTTCCGATTTGAAAAATGCCGGAAAGCCTGTAAATACAGGCTATACCGGCTTATGAGAACTTATAAAGAGATAGTCAAAAACTATATTTTGATTTGTACAAAATATACAATACTTTTCCCCCCAAAAATCTCCCCTTGCCTTTTTGGCCCCTTGTGCTATACTTGTACAAGAATGGTTTCTCAAAGAAAAGGAGGAGAACATCATGATCTACAGAAATCTCGGCGGGCAGAAGGCCTCCGCCATAGCGGCCGGGTGCATGCGCATCGCCAAAATGGAGCCCCAGGCCCTGTCCCGGTTCGTGCACACCGCCTTGGAAAACGGGGTGAATTTCTTCGACCACGCCGACATCTACGGCGGGGGCGAGTCCGAGCGCGTCTTCGGCCGCCTGCTTTCGGCGGAGCCCGGCCTGCGCCAGAAGCTCCTTTTGCAGAGCAAGTGCGGCATACGCAAGGGCATGTATGATTTTTCCAAGGAGCACATCTTAGAGAGCGTGGAGGGCATCCTCTCCCGCCTGGGGGTGGACAGCCTGGACGTGCTGCTCCTGCACCGGCCCGACGCCCTGATGGAGCCGGAGGAGGTGGCCGAGGCCTTTGAGCGGCTTGAGAAGGCGGGCAAGGTGCGCTCCTTCGGCGTCAGCAACTTTAACGCCCGCCAGCTGGAGCTGCTGCAGTCGGGGCTAAAGCAGCCGCTGCTTATAAACCAGCTGCAGTTCGGCCTCAAGTGCACGGGGCTCATCGACCACGCCCTGTGCGCCAACACCGAGTTCCCCCACGCCGCCGACCGGGACGGCGAGGTGCTGGACTACTGCCGCCTAAAGGGCCTCACCATCCAGGCCTGGTCCCCCTTCCAGTACGGCTTCTTCGAGGGTGTCTTCCTGGATAACCCCCAGTTCCCGGAGTTAAACGGCAAGCTCAAAGAGCTCTCGGAAAAGTACGGCGTCAGCCCCCAGGCCCTCTCCGCCGCCTGGATATTGCGCCACCCGGCCAAGATGCAGGTGATATGCGGCACCACCAGCGCCCAGCGCCTTTCTGACATCTGCACCGCCAGCTCCATAGAGCTCTCCCGGGAGGACTGGTACGCCCTGTACCTTTCAGCCGGCAACAAGCTGCCGTAAACGCAAAGGGCCCGCGGGGTTTAACCCGCGGGCTTTTTGTTTTCTTTCCTGTCAAAATCACGCACCGCCTCCATGCCCCGCTTCATAAGAGAGAAGAGAAGGCTGCACCCCAGCCCCAGCACCATGAAGCGCAGGCTCATCAGGGAGGCGTTGTAGCGGCTGAAGGCAAAGGTCATGGAATAGATATAGATGTTGCACAGGTAGACCCCCGTGAGAAACAGCACGGGCCCCCGCCGCTTTTTAAGCGCCAGGGCGGCGCAGAGGGTGAAAACGCACAGGCGCAGGTCTATCTTCTGCAGAAGCTCCAGCCACTCCGGGGGCTGCTCCAGGGCCTCCCCCCAGTAGAAGATGCCCTCCATCATCTCCTGGGGCTTCATATAAAAGTAAGAGTACAGCACGCTCTTTACGTCCCGTTTCAGCCACTCCCCCAGGCGGTACTTGGCCTTCACCCCGTCCGCCATCAGGGAAACGTAGGTCTCAAACCGGAGCTCCACCTCCCCGTCTGGGCCGTAGAAACCGGCATACTTCTCCCGCACCACCTGGTCTACGTTGGTTTCATAGTCCAGCTCCGCGTCCAATGGGTACCCTATGCCCTGGTAGGTGCCCAGAAGGGCCGGGTTGCCGCCGCCGCAGGTCAGGGGGATAAAGGCGTGAAAGTGCGCGTAGTTGCGCAGGCTCCAGGGGATGACAAAGCACAGCACCACCCCGCACAGGGCCCCGCACTGGCGCAGAAGGAGCTTGCGGTCGTACTTCACAAAAAGCAGGTAAATAAGGGCCAGCACCGGGTAGGGGGCGATGTTCGCCTTCAGCATGAGCCCCGCCATGTAGGCCCCGGCGCAGCACCAGAAGTTCCGCCAGCCGGGCTCCCGGCCCATGCGCAGGGTGTAGTAGACCATGGCCGTCAGGGCCAGCATAAAGGGCGTCTCGGTGAGGATGAGGTTGTCCATCCACACCATGTCGGCCCGGAAAAAGGGCAGCATAGCCGCTATGCCGCACCACTTGGGGGCGAACATGTTCACGCAGCGGTAGGAAAACCAGGCCGCCGCAACACCCATGCAGCACCAGATGAGCTTTAAGGCCGCCCACAAGAGCTTCCCCTCCCCGAAGACCAGGGAGCACAGCCCGATGAACACGGTCATGCCCGGCATGATCTGGGCGCTGGGGATGTCGCCCCCGTGGCCGGTTATCATGCCTGTGTAGGCAAAGGTGACGCCGCTGTTTATATATTTGGCGTCATCGCTGTTGAGAGAATAGGTAAACCCCAGGGCGTAAAGGGCCAGAAGCCGCTCAAGAAGAAGGAACGCCAAAACCAGCAGCGCCCCCCGGTTCTCCCGCAGGAAGGCCCGCACCCGGCTTTCAGTGCCGTTCTTTTTCACGGTCTTCCCCCTCCTTCTTTTCTGTCAGGTATTTTTCGATGGAGATAAGCTGCGTCAGCCGGGTGATGCGGTCGGCCTGCTTGGAGAGAAGGGTGGTCTGGTAAAAGGAGATGAGCAGCAGGGCCAGGATGCCGAAAAGATAGATCATGTTAGAGGGCGTCTGTATCTGCATGAGCCCGCACAGCCAAATGACCACCCCTGGGAAGAAGGCCACCACCAGAAGCCCCAGCACGATCAGAAGCCAGAAAAAGGAATACTGCAGCCGCAGCCTCTTTTTGTTCACGCTGCGCACGATGATGAGCATCACCAGAAGGGCCATGACGATCATCTCCCCCCGAAGGAACACGCTCATTTTCCTTCCCTCCTTTTCCGCATGGCGGCGCACAGCACGGCCATGGTCACCTTTATCATATAGTACACAGAGCGAATAGGCCCGATGGAGGACCGCCCTCCCGCTCAAACATGTTCACCGGCACCTCTTCTATGCGAAAGCCCTGTCTGCACAGGCACACCAGGCTCTCGGGCTCCGGGTAGTCCACGGGGTATTCCCGGGAAAGGTACTCTATGGCCCCGCGGCTTGCCGCCCGGTAGCCGGAGGTCACGTCCCGTATCCTCTGGCCCGTCACCAGGCGGATGAGAAACGACAGGTAAGAGATGCCCGCCCGGCGCAGGGCGGTAGAGCGAAAGCCGCTGGCACCGCCTATAAAGCGCGAGCCCACGGTGAAGTCGCACTGGCCTTCCCTTATGGGCTTTATCAGGTTCTCCAAAGAGCCGATGTCGTGCTGGCCGTCCCCGTCAAACTGCACGGCGATGTCATAGGCCTGTGGGCCCATAAGGGCGTAAAGGTACCCCGTCTGCACCGCGCCGCCGATGCCCAAGTTCTGCACCAGGGTGATGCAGGGGACGCCCCGTTCTCTGCACAGCGCCTCCGTCCTGTCCCGTGAGCCGTCGTTTATGACTACATAATCCACCTGCAGCCCCTGTGAAAAGCGGGCCTCCTTTATGTGCTCCACTGTGCGCAGGATGTTCTCCTCCTCGTTATAGGCCGGCAGGATCAGCAGTACCCTTGTCACAGGCCCCCAGCCCCTTTCTTCCTTTTGAATACCAGGAATTTGCTGAAAAAGTAATTGAGCAGCACCGCCAGAAAGGACAGGAGGATCTTCGCGAGCATCACCCCGTCTATGGGCCCGAAGCGGTATTTGCCCATAGCCAGGGGGTAGGCGGCGATGTAGAGGCCTATTTCCTCTATGGCAAAGGAAAAGAGCCGCGCCGCCGTAAAAGATGCGCCCTCCCGCAGGACCACCCCGGGCCGCCAGCTGCGGCTGCGAAACACAAACTGCTTATTTGTGAGAAACGCAAAGGCCGTGGCGGCTATAAAGGTCGCAAGGTTTGTCAGCAGCACGTACCGCCCGCCGCACATTTCGTTTAAGAGCCAGAACACCCCGTAGTTTATAAGCGTGGTCAGCACGCCGAAAAACAGGTACAAAAACGGCTCCAGCCAGGCCGGGCGCCCATCTTTCACCCTTTCCATGAAAAAACATCTCCTTTTGGATGCTTATTTGAGATTATACCATAAATGCCCTTTCCTTACAAGCATTTTCAGCAAATCAGCCCTTGGCACGGGCTCTTTTCTAGTGTATAATGCTTTTTACAGGAGGACCTTTTTTATGACAAAAAACACCCTTTTTGAGAAAATACGCAGGCTTTCCTTCCTCAGCGCGCCCCTGTGCTTTTTAAGCCTTATCTTTCTGGATTTTTCCTTCCGCACCCTCTACCGCTTTCTTTCCCCGGGTGCCGAATTCTCCTATAAGCCCGCCCTTTTCACCCTGGGCTGGGCCCTGCTGCTGACGGGCCTCGTGTCCCTTCTGCCCCGGCTTCTCCGGCGCATCGCCATGATGGTCCTCATATTCCTCTATGGGGCCCTGACCCTTGTGCACGCGGCCATGTTCAATATCTTCGGCAGGCTCTTTACCGTGGCCGACATAGGCTTTGCCGGGGACGGGGCCAAGTTCTTCAGCTTTTCCTATCTGCGCTTTCGAAAGGCGCTGCTGCTGTGCATCCTGCTGTCTGTCCTGATGATGGCCGCGGCCGCCTTCTTGGCCCCGGAAAGGGCCCCGGACAGGAAGAAGCGCGTCTTTCACAGGGCCCTGGCCGGAGGGGCCTGCGCCCTGGATTTTGTCCCCTTCATTGGGGTGCTCGTGTCCTTCTTGTCCCAGCTGCCGGACCAGTACTCCTTGTGGTGGGGCAGCACCTACACCCCCAACGCCGAGGCCGAGGCCTACCGGGATTTCACAAACCCCAACAGCGCCATGATGCTCACGGGGCTCTACCAGTACACCTTCCGAAATATCTTAGTCTCCTACGGCATCGGCCAGGACTATAAGAGCATCCCCCAGCAGACCGCCTATTACGAGGGCCGCCAGGTGAGCGGGGAAAACGAAATGACCGGCCTCTTTAAGGGCAAGAACCTTATCATGGTCATGATGGAGTCTGTGGACACCTGGCTGTGCACCCCGGACTACATGCCCAATCTCTGCGCCCTGCGGGAGGAGGGCACGGACTTTGTGAACCACTACACGCCCCTGTTCCTGTCGGCGGGCACCTTCAACACGGAGATCATCACCCTGACAGGGCTGGTTCCGGCGGTGTCGGGCCTGGAAAGCCGGGCCTACTCTACCAATCATTTCCCCCTGTCCCTGCCGAACCTCTTTAAGGACGCGGGCTACCGGGTCAACTCCTTCCACGCGGCCTCCCCCAGCATCTACAGCCGGGGGTCCATCCACCAGAACCTGGGCTTTGAGCGCTACCACAGCTACGAAGACATGCACATGGAAGACTTCATGCTGGACAGCCAGATGCTGGGGGGCTATGAAGACATGGTATCAGAGGAGCCGTTTTTTTCCTACCTCATCACCTATTCCGGCCACGGGCCCTATAACCAGGAGCAGGAGAACATCGCCGCCCCCCACTATGAGAAAGCAAAGAAGGCCGTGCAAAAGTCCGGCGTCACCGGCAGCGAGGAAAACATGGAGGAGTACACCCGGGCCGTGGCCCACGCCATGGAGACCGACGAGCTCATCGGCGGCCTGACAGAGAGGCTGCGGCAGGACGGGCACATCAATGACACGGTGCTGGTGTTCTACGCCGACCACTACGCCAAGTATATGACGGACAAGGATTTTCTGTCCGGGCTCAAGTCCGTGGCGGAAAAGGGCCGGGCGGAGCTTTACCACACCCCCTTCTTCCTGTACGCGGAAGGTGAGGAGCCCCAAAAGGTCGAGAAGTACGTTTCTTCTCTGGACATGGCGCCCACCCTCATAAACCTCTTTGGCCTCACAGCCGACCGGCGCTACTACCCGGGGGACGACATCTTCGGGGACCTGGGCGGCTGGGTGCCCCTGCCGGGCTACGGCTGGTTTGACGGGGAAACGTACCTTCTGGAGGATTACGAGGGGGACATCCCCCCGGAGGAGGCCCGGCTGCGGGCCGCCCTGCGGGGGCGGCTGGAGGCCTCTTGGGACGCGCTCAAGAGCGACTACTTCTCCATCATGGGGTAAAAGCCCCCGAAATATGCAGAAAACCGTGCGGGCAGCGGATGCCTGCACGGTCTTTTTTTATTTTTCCCGCCACTGCTCCCGCTCCTGGTTGGACCACACCACCCGGTTGCGGCCCATGTTCTTGGCGTCGTAGAGCATGGTATCGGCCAGCTTCAGGTAGTGCTCCAGCTTATCCCCGGGCCGGGGCGTCAGGGTGATGCCCCCCACGCTGATGGTCACCCAGGGGCTCACCTGGGAGTTGTGGGGCATGTGCATGTCTTCAATAGACTGGCGCACCGTCTTCATGAGCTCGAAGGCCGACACCCCTTCGTTGCCCAGGAACACCGCCACGAACTCCTCCCCGCCGTACCGGGCGAAAAGGTCTGTAGAGCGCTGGAAGAAGGAGGCCACCTTCTGGGCTACAGTGGCTATGACCTTGTCCCCAGCCGGGTGGCCGAAGGTGTCGTTGTAGAGCTTGAACTTGTCGATATCCACCATACAGATGGAAAAGGGCAGCTCGAAACGGATGGCCTCCCGCCAGCGGGCGGCGCTGACGTCCTCATACTGGCGGCGGTTCGCGACGCCCGTGAGCTCGTCTATCATGGCCTGGGCCTTAAAGCGCATTTGATAGTGATACAGCTGAATATGGGTATTCACCCGGGCCTTTATAATGACCGGGTTAAAGGGCTTTGTCACGTAGTCTATGGCCCCCAGAAGCAGGCCCCGCTCCTCATATTGGGCGTCAGACAGGCTTGTAAGCAGTATCACAGGTATATGCCGGGTGATCTCCATCCCCTTTAGCTCCTGCAAAAGGGCAAAGCCGTCCATGCCCGGCATCACCACATCCAGAAGGATCAGGGAGTACCCCCCTTCCTTAGCGGCCTCCAGGCCCTCCTCCGCCGTGCGGCAGGTGACCACCTCATAATCCTCCTTCAAAATAGAACACAGAAAGCCCGTCTGCACGATGCTGTCATCGATGACTAAAATCTTATCCATTATATAACACCCTTTCTCTTCCAGTGTGCCGCGGCCTTATCAGGCGGGCCCCCGCCGGCCGCTGGTGATATCCTGGGCCACATACACCGCCGTTTTCGGCAGGTCGTCCTCCCCGGTGCGGGCCAGCACCGCCGAAGCCCGCACCCAGGTGAAGCTGTCCGGCGCGGCGCCGGGCTCTTCTGAGAGCTTACGGTATTCAAAGGCTACGCTGGGCTGCCACCACCGCAGGCAGTCCCGCAGGTTCCCTACGCACATGATCTTCTTATACGCCTCCCGGTCCTCCGGGTGGATGAAATGGCTGGCGTATATGCCCAGAGCCGCGGTGAAGTTCACCTCGTCCCCCAGCACGCTGCCTACCCGGCTCAGCTGCGTCACCGCCCGGAAGGTATCTTTCTCCAAATCTACATAATACGTTGAAAAGAACAAGCTGCTCAGGCTGCTGATGATATAGGCCCGGTCCTCCAGGCTGCGGGACGCCAGCCCCTCCCGCTCGGCGCTCTCCTTCACCAGGTCATCCACGTCCTTGATGCACAGGGTCAGAAACCGCGTTCCCCCCCTGCGGTCCGGGATCACCTCCATCAGGTTCCAGCGGTAGCCCTCCGGGGCCTTGCGGCGGTACATAAGGGACAGATCGTCCTTCTCCCCGGCAGCCGCCCGGCGCAGCTGGTCCAGCCGGGTGAAGGTCACGAACCGTTCCGCGTCCTCCCGGTGCACGGCGCCCTCCAGGGCGAACCGGGCCAGCTGCCCGGTCACGGGCCCGTCCCCGGGCTGCCAGCCGTTTAAGTCCGACTTGAGCACCTGGCACCTGTCCCGCTCCAAATCTACCAGAAGAATTTTTCTATAAATAAAGTCCCCCGTCTCGGGCATGAACTCCAATCGCCTTTTTTCCTCCATGGCTTCTCCAATGTCACCTTTCCTTCACAGCCGCCGCCCGGGCGGCCTGGGCATACTTTCCATATATTATATCACAATCCTTCCCATCTGGCAAGCGAAAAGCGCCGGCCCCACCCCCAGACCGGCGTTTTTCTTTACTTCTTTTGTGTTTTTTTATTCGTGCAGCCAGATATAGGCCCGGCCCTGTATCTTTTCGGCGCACTGTTCGGGGGTGGTGAGCTGGTTGTCGTAGAATTCCTTTAAGTACTCGTCCATGTCGACGACGTACACCTGCTTGTTCACCAGGGGCATAGAGAGGAAGGCATCGAGCTTTTCGGCGCACACCTGGGGGTCGATGCTCTTCTGGTCATAGCCTGAGAAGTGAGAGCCCTGGTAGGCCATGCCGTTGGTGCGCAGAAAGTCCATCTCGTGGACGAAGTTCTTTTTGTTTATGGGGATGCGGCCGGTGTAGTAGTTGCCGCCCAGCACCATGTTCTCCCGCTCTTTTATGCAGAAGGTGATGAATTTCCAGGCTAAATCCGGGTTTTTCATGCTGGAAGGTAAGGCGAAGTTTTCATTGGTGTATATCCCCAGCTGGCCCTTGGTGCTCACCACTGGGTAGGGCCCGGCCAGGTGCTTAAGGGGGCCGCCTAAATATCCCAGCTCCTGGGCCATGATGTCCGAAGACACCGCGATGGCCGGGTGCATCTCGTCATAGAGGACCTGCATATGCTCGGGGGTGAACTCCCTGTCAGGCTCTTCCCCGCTTTCCCAGGTCTTTAAGAGCCACTCCATATCCTGGGGCGCCATGCCCGCCACCTGGTACAATAAGTCGAGCCCTTCCTTGTCCGCCTCCCGCAGGGCCCCGGTGCGGGTGAGGAATTCGATGAACTCCGGGGACTGGTAGTAGGATTCCCCCGCTTCCAGGTCCAGGTAGGCCGGGGCTTCGCACCCGTACAGCACCTTCTGGGTCACGCCCCCGAAGGTGACGTGGATCTCCGGGTCTATGCTTTGGGCCCGGTCGTACCAGTCTAAGAGAGTCTTATAGTCCAGGCTTTCCAGGGCATCAAGGTCCACCTCCAGCTTTTCCATGATCTCGCGGTTCAGCATCATCCCGCCGAAGCTGAAGCTGAAGGGCATCACCGTCAGCTTCCCATCCATGGACATGGCCTCCAGCACCGGGGTGTAATAGTCCTCCGGGTCTATGGTGGGGTCGTTTTCAAAGTAGGGCCACAGGTCCAGGAACAGGCCGCTTTTTGAAAGGCCGTAGAGGTTCAGGTTCTCAATGGGCTCATAGATCAGGTAGTCGGCCTCGCCGCTGCCCAGCTCCATAAGCACCCGGGCCCTGTACGCCTCCCAGCGCTCCTGCCGGGTCCTGGTTTCCCCCAGCTTGCTGTGGTGCTCCACGTTTATGGTGACCCCCGGGTGCACCTTCATGAACTCCTCGGCCAAAGCTTCCATTTTGTCCTTCATCCCCGGGCCGGAATCGTTCAGATAGTTGAGGATGGTGAATTCCCCCGTAAGGCCCTCGGGGTCTACATAGGGGGTGGCCTCCGGCGCGGGCTGCGGCTCGCTGGCCGAAGGCACAGAGGGCTCCGGCACAAAGAAGCCTTCGTCCAGCGCCTGTGAGCTTTTCTGGGTCAGCTCGTCAAATTTCCGGTCGTCTTCGCTGCTCCCGCAGGCGGAAAAGGCCAAGAGCATAAGGACTGCCGCCATGAGCAGGGCAAGGGTTCTTCGTTTTTTCATTTTCAGTGCCTCCTTATAGAGATGGTTTTTGGGTTTCCCCTTTACTCTATAGACGTGCGGGAGGCCCGTTTGGTTAGGCGGTTTCGGAAAAAAATTTTCGAAAAAATGTTTGCTTTTTGCACCCCATTTTGTTATAATAGTGGTAAATTTTAGAAAGGGGCCGTTGATTTTATGGAAAAACAATTCCCGCGCACGCAAGTAGAGGGGGTCTCCCTGTCCCGCATGCTCATGGGCACAAACTGGCTCTTGGGCTGGAGCCACACCAGCCCCTCGGCAGACGAAATGATAAAACGCCGCTATGACAGCGCCCAGGCCTTCGTGCCCGTGCTGGAGGCTTACCTGCGCCACGGGGTGGACAGCATCATGGCCCCCTTCGGGCTGTCGCCGGAGCTGACCCGGGCCGTGAAGGACACAGAGCAGCGCCTGGGCAAGGAGATCGTCATGGTGGAGACCGTCACCCCCAACGTGGACGACACCCCAAAAGCCCGCCGGGAGGCCCAGGCCATGATAAAAGAGGCGGCGGGGCGGGGGGCCAAAATATGCCTTATCCACCACTTTGCCGCCGAGCAGCTGGTGAACAAGAACCTGCGCAAGATGCCCCGCCTGGACGACTACACCCAGATGATACGGGAGGCGGGCATGGTGCCGGGGCTTTCTGCCCACATGCCGGAGCTTGTGACCTACTCTGACGAAAACGGCTGCGACGTGCAGACCTACATCCAGATATTCAACTGCATGGGCTTCCTCATGCAGATGGAAATCGAGACCGTGGCCTCCATCATCCACAACGCCAAAAAGCCCGTCATGACCATCAAGTCCATGGCGGCGGGGCGGTGCTCCCCCTACGTGGGGCTCACCTTCTCCTGGAACTGCATCCGGCCCCAGGACATGGTCACCGTGGGCGCTTTCTCCCCGGAGGAGGCCGAGGAGGACATCGAAATCTCCCTGGCGGCCATCGAGCACCGCTTCCCCCAGCTAGACAAAAAATAAAGAAAGGACGCTATCTATGAACATCGAAAAAGCCAAGGAATTCATCCTCGCCACCGGCCGGCCCATTGAGCAGGCCCAGTTCCGCTGCGTCTATGAAGGGGGCCCGGCCTCGGCCGTGACAGAGGCCCTTCTCCCCTTCCAGAACCCCGACGGCGGCTTCGGCCATGGGCTGGAAGCGGACAACTGGAACCCCAACTCCACCCCCATCACCACCAACACGGCCCTGGAAATCCTGTTTCACACAGGCGCTCTAGATTTAGACGGCGAAATGGCCCGGGGCATGGCCGGGTACTTGAAGTCCGCCGCCCAAAAGGACACCGGCCTGTGGCCCGCGGTCATCGACAGCAACAAGGACTACCCCCACGCCATCTGGTGGGAAAAGGGGGAATTCCCCATCTGGAACCCGGGCATCTCTTTGGCGGCCTTTCTTGTGTGCATGGGAGAGGACAGCTACCGGGAAACCGTACAGCGGGCCTTTACCGAGCTGGAGACCGTAAAGGACAGCGGCGACGGCGTGAAGTGCTTTATGCTCGCCTTCGGGCTTCTGAAGAAATTCGGGCCAAAGGGCGTCATAGACTTAAACAGGGCCTATGAGACCCTGCGGGGCATCGTGGAGAAGGCCGTGTGCAAAGACACCTCCAAGTACGGGGTGGAGTACTGCACCCTGCCCTCCTGGTTCCCAAAGGAGTTCGTGCCCGAGAGCCTGCTGCCCCAGGTGCGGGCGGAGATGGAACTTCTTAACGGGCAGCAGCTGCCCGACGGCGGCTTTGACATCACCTGGAAGTGGTACACCCCCTATGAAGAAGAGTTCGAGACCGCCAGAAGCTGGTGGCGGCCCCGGGTGACCATGGAGAAGCTTTTGTTCCACAAGGCCTGGGCGGCCGCCCTTTCAGAATGAGCGCCGGGGCGGGGGGGCCTGTGTCGAAACGGGCGGATAAGATCTTAGAGATACTCACCCGGCAGGGGCGGGCCGAGGTCAGCGCCCTGTCCCAGGCCCTGGGGGTGTCCCAGGTGACCATCCGCAAGGACCTGGACGAGCTGGAGGGCCGGGGAATTCTCACCCGGGAGTACGGCTGCGCGGTGCTGAAAAGTTTTGATGAAATCCCCCTGCGCATGGCTTACCACTATGAAGCCAAGCGCAAGATCGCCGGCCGGGCTGCCGCCCTGGTGCAGGACGGCGACACCATCCTCATGGAAAGCGGCAGCTGCTGCGCCCTTCTGGCCGAGGCCCTGGGGAAGGAGAAGCGGGACCTTACCATCATCACCAACAGCGCCTTTATCGCCGGGTTCATCCGGGGGTTTCCCGGGGTGCAGGCGGTGCTGCTGGGGGGGCTCTACCAGCGGGGCTCTCAGGTGATGGTGGGGCCCTTAGTGGGCCAGTGCGTGAAGAACTTCTGCGTGGACCTGTTCTTTCTGGGGGCCGACGGCTACACCCCCCAGGCGGGCTTTACCAACCGGGACCAGCTGCGGGCCCAGGCGGTGCGGGACATGGCCGCCCAGGCGGAGCGGGCGGTGGTGCTCACAGAGAGCGAGAAGTTTTCCAAGCGGGGGGTGGTGCCCCTGGGGCTTGGGGGCAAGCTGCACGCGGTCATCACAGACGGCGGCATCCTCCAGAAAGACCGGCAGGCCCTGCTGCAAAGCGGGGCCCAGGTGCTCACCGTGTAAAATGTCAGAGGAGGAATGCGGGTATGAAAAAGAAATGGACGGCATGGCTGTTGACGATAGCGGCCCTTTGCGCCCTTTTGGGCGGGTGCGCCCCCCAGAAGGGGGAAGGCGCCAAGGCCCCGGAAACAGAGCCCGACACCACCACGCGCACCGTGACCCGCTCTATAGGAAAGCACCAGACGGTGGTGTACCGCTTCCACACAGAGATACTGGCCTCGTGGGACTACTCGGAGGTGAGCCTGGCCCTTTTTGACAGGGAAGCGGAAAGCTATGACCAGGCCGGCACCTGGTGCGTCGCCCGCCTGGGCGACACGAAGAACGACCACGTCTTCTGGGCCCACCAGGGCCGCGACACCCCGAAGGAGGAGGCCTGGAGCAACCCCCTCTTTGACTCGGAGGGCAAATGGAGCTGGTTTCTGGCGGGCAAAAGCACCCTCGGCAAAGAAGGGGAGGACATGACCCTCACCTTCACCCGCAGCGGAAAGAGAGTAAAAGCCGTGCTGGAGGTGGAGGGGAAGCAGACCTGGACGGCCCAGCAGACCGTGGTGGGCATGACAAATGAGACCGTGTACTTCTACCTCTTTACAAATAACCGCTCCCTGACGGGCATCCAGTTCCAGGACATGGGGGAAGCGGGCCGTATCCTGCCCGGGTGGGTAAGGCTTCTGATCATCGCTGTGGTGGTGACAGCGGCCTACACCCTGCACCGGCTGGCCATAAAGGGCGAGGACAAGCTCTTTCTCATCGAGAAGGGCTGCGCCCCCTTTACGGCCCTGTACTTTGTGTTCGCGGCGGTGTTCACGGTGTTCCTGCTGGGGCGCACTCACCCCGAGGCCCTCACGGGGTGGCTCACCTTCCCCCTCCCGACTAATGGGCCGTGGTTCTGGGCGCCTGTAATTGTCTGCGGCATAGGGGCCCTGGGCTTTACCATCTTCTGGGGCAGCCAGGGCTGCTGCGGCCTAAAGGACGTCCTGTCCTGCGTACTGGGGGCCCTGTTCTTGGGGCTGCTGCACACCCTGTGGTACGGGGCCGTGGTAATCATAGGCCTTTCGCTCTTGAGCGAAATTTTCGGGCTTCTGGTATTTATCGCCTTCGTGGTGCTCCTCTGCCTCTGCGCCTCCGGCATGGACAAGGTAAGGAAAAACCAGGTGGAGGTGACCACCACCACCCGGGTCTATAACGACATCGGGAACCTGGTGGACTTCAAGATGGATGTAGACTATGTAGACCTGCCGGAGAAAAAGAAGTAGGCTTTTACCCCTCCTGGGTCAGCATGAGCTTCACGATCTCCCGGTCGGTCTCCCGCATGCCCACCTTGCCGATGTAGCCCACGCAGCTGATGGTCTCCTCGCACTCCTCCTTCAGTATGCCCGTGAAGGCCTCGTACTCCTTGCCTTCCATAGCGAGGAAGTGGGCCATCATGCCCGCGTCGATGCTGGTGGCGATCTTCGCCGCGCAGGAGATTTTCGCCCCGTCGCAGAGTATGCCGGGGATGTTTGCCAGGGTGTTGTCGATGGTGGCCTTGATCTGCCCCACGGTGCCGCCGGCCATGTAGGTCACCGCCGCGCAGGCCGCGCAGGAGGCCGACACCGCCCCGCAGAAGGCCGAGAGCTTGCCGATGTGGTCCTTCTGGTGGATGGTCAATAGCGCCGAAAACACCAGGGCCCGGTACAGGCGCTCCTGGGGGATGTCCTTCTCCCTGGCGTAGACGATGACAGGCACAGAGGAGGCGATGCCCTGGTTGCCGCTGCCGGAGTTGATGATGACCGGCATGTCGCAGCCGCTCATGCGGGCCTCAGAGGCCGCGGCGGCGTAGGCCTTCATGCGGGTCACCACGCCGTCGGCGTAAGAGCTGCGGATGACCCGGCCGATGGAGAGCCCGTATTCCCCGGATATGCCCTCGTAGGCGATATCCATGTTGCAGCGCACCTGCCGGTCGATGAGGGGCTTTATCTTCTCCAGGGGCACCGTGTCGGCAAAGTGCTTGATGCTCTCGATGTTAAGGCCCGAGCGGTCCGCCTGGGGCTTGTCCTCTCCCCTGTCCTGTGCCCCATGATAGAGCTCCTCCCCGTTCTTTTTGATGGACACGATGTTCATGTGGGAATGCTGCACCTCAGCCTCCACCGTGTCCCCGGCCCCCTCCAGGCGTATGACAAAGTGCAGGGGGATGTCGGAGGAAAGGTACTCCACCCGGCATTTCCCCGCCTGCAGGAAGGCCTCTGTGCGGGCCAGGGCCTGGGGGGTCACGGCGCTCAAGACCTCCATGCCCCGGTCCGGGTCGCCGCCGAAGGCCCCCAGGGCCACCGCCGCCTCGATGCCCGTGAGCCCCCCGGAGTTGGGGATGGACACGCACCGGACGTTTTTTATCATGTTGCCGCTGCAGTAGGCGGTGATGCCTGCGGGCTCCTGCCCCAGCTCCCTGCGGGCCCGGCAGGCCGCGTAGGCAAGGGCAATGGGCTCTGTGCAGCCCATGGCGGGTATCAGTTCTTCCGATAAGATGGATAAGAAATTTTTTTCGTTTTCATTGATGTTCATTTTATCAGCGCCTCCCAGGTTTTCCTTTGCCCCTATCATAGCAAATCCTTTGGAATATTGCAAGATACGGGCGAAAGACTTTAAGGAGGAACGGCTATGAAGGTTTACGGCTACATCCGCGTATCCAGCACAGAGCAGAACGAGGACCGGCAGCGCATGGCCATGGAAAGGCTGCGGGTGCCCAGGCGGAACATCTTTATAGATAAGCAGTCGGGCAAGGATTTCGAGCGGCCCCAGTATAAGCGCATGGTGAAAAAAATACGCCCCGGCGACCTGCTCTACATTCTGAGCATCGACCGCCTGGGGCGCAATTATCAGGAAATACAGGAGCAGTGGCGGGTGCTCACCAAAGAAAAGAGCATCGACATCTGCGTCATTGACATGCCGCTTTTGGACACCCGCACGGCCAAGGACCTGATGGGCACCTTTATCGCCGATTTAGTCCTGCAGATCCTCTCCTTCGTGGCCCAGAGCGAGCGGGAGAATATCCACAAGCGCCAGGAGCAGGGCATCGCTGCGGCCAAGGCCAAGGGGGTGAAGTTCGGCCGGCCCCCCTTGGACATGCCCCCGGATTTCGGCCAAATAGTGGAAGACTGGCAGGAAAAGCACCTGACCCTGGACGAGGCCCTTCTCCGCTGCGGCGTGGGGCAGGCCACCTTTTACCGGCGGGTGCGGCAGTACCGCACCGGTAAATCGGGGGACGGCCCCAAGGAGTGAGCCCCCAGCCCTTTCCTCAGTGGCCCCCGTGGGCGCATTTTCCGCTGCCCCCGCAGGCCCCGTGCCCGCCCTGGGGCTCTTTCCCGGATATCTCGGCGATGCGGTCCCGTATCTCCCGCATGGTAAGGCCCTGCACGTCCTCTGGGGTGACTGTGGGGTCAAGGGCCTGAAGCTCCAGAAACGCCTGATATTTGCCGCAGGTGAGCCCTGCGGCGTGGGCGGCCGATTCCTCCCACTGGCCCGCGTGGCAGTGGACGTTCTGGCCGCTGCCGGCGCAGCTTTCCACCTTCTGCAGCATCTGGGCCCCCCTGCGCTCGTCGTCGCAGGCCACGAAGATAGAGAGGGCCTCGCCCTGCTGCATATACCCCTGCATCTGGGCGCTGGAGAGCAGGGTGCTCAGGGCCTGGGCGTAGTCGGCGAAAAGCAGGCGGGGGGTCTGGGCCAGGGCCCGGCCGTCCTCGTTATAGCCCTCTACCCCCACCACCCGGTCGAAGCGGTTGACCCGCAGCTCCAAAGAGGGGTTCACGTCGATGCTGATGGTGGAGACCGGGGTAAAGAACAGGCCCCCCAGCCCCAGCACCGCCAAAAGCGTCAGGCAGGCCGCCGCCCACGCCATGGGGCGCCCCCTGCGCCGCCGGGCCTTTTGGGATACTGCCGCCAGGGTCTTGGCCTTCAGGGCCTCCTCGGCCCGCACACAGGCAAGGGCGCTCTGCAGCTTCTCACGCATTTTCGTCACCTCCCAGTTTTTCCCGCAACCGCTTCTTTGCCCGCTCCAGCAGGGAATATACCGTATGGACGTTTTTCTTCAATATCTCCCCTATCTCCGGCGCCGTGTACCCCTCGAAGTAGTGCAGGTACACCACGTCCCGGTACTTTTCCGGCAGGTCCAAAACGGCCTCCAGCACATAGCGGGTGTCCGGCGGGGCCTGCTCCGGCAGGTCGATGAGCTCCTCTAAAGGCACCGTGCGCGTGCGGAAAAAGCTCCGCAGCAGGTCCCGGCAGGCGTTCAATGTGACCCGGATGAACCAGGCCTTCTCATGCTCCTCATTTTCAAACACAGCAAAGCTGAGGACGTATTTCAAAAACACCGTCTGAAATACGTCCTCAGAGTCAGCCTGGTTTTTCAGATGGATCAGGCACAGCCTGCGCACCATATCGGCGTACAGGTCCATCGCCCGGGCCGTCTCCTGCTCGCTGCGCATGAGCTTTTACCAGCAGTGCCCGCCGTGGTGGCCGCCCTGGCCATGATGCCCATTGCCGCCGCAGCCCGGGCCGTAGCCCCACTGGCTGTTCCCCCACTGGCCCTGGCCGTTGCCTTGGCCGTTACCGGGGCAGACCGTCGGGTCGTAGTTATCGCAGACGCCGTTGCCGTCCAGGTCCACAAAGCCCGGGCGCCAGCAGGTCTTGGCGGCCTGCAGCCCCGCGCAGATGCGGTCAACCGCCCAGCCGCAGTGGGGGGCCGCCATAGCGCTGGTGGCCGTGAAGCTGAGTAAAAGCGCCGCCATCAAAGCCCCTGCCAATACCTTTTTCATGTGAATTCCTCCTAAATGTTTTTTGCCTTTTTATCTGGCTTCAATTATAACACGATTGAGGGAGGGAAATCTATGCGGGAAATAGAAATTTTTCAAAAAAATTTTTTCCTTGACATTTTACCCCCCGCGGGATACAATAATATCTGACTATAACAAAGAAAGGGGGCGCAGAAAATGCGGTGGGCAGAAGGCCTCATTCTCAAGCATAACGGCTGTGATTTTGCCACCCATAGGATACGTGCGCCCTTTTTTCGGTAAGACCCGGTAAAATTTGAAGCGCGCGCATCCTTTTCTTTACTCACGCAAAAAGAAAGGATGGCGTTATTTTTATGCAAAAAAATCGAAATTTCTCCCTTCCCCGGCAAAAACGGGCCCTGCTTATGCTGGAGGCCTCCATCGGGTTCCGGCTGGCGGGCAGCGTGTGGGTGCTGCTGCTGGCGGCCCGGGGGTTCTCTTTGGTGCAGGTGGGGCTGGCGGAGGGCCTGTTCCACACTGTGAGCCTCTGCGGCGAGCTGCCCTCCGGCATGCTGGCGGACGTCCTGGGCCGCAAAAAGACCCTTCTCATGAGCCAGGTCATGTTCCTTATCTCGGCCCTGCTCATGGCCGCCTCCCACAGCTTTTTCGGGGTGTGCCTTTCCATGGTGTTCCAGGCGCTGGCCTATAACCTGCTCTCCGGCACCGACGAGGCCATCACCTACGACAGCATGCTGCAGGCGGGGGAAGAAGGCGGGTACCTGCGCTTCTCCTCTTTGCAGAACACGGTGGCAAGGCTCACCGGCGGCGCGTCGATGCTGCTGGCGGGGGCCGCCCTGGCCCTGGGCTACCGGCTGGCCTACCTGCTGGACGTGATCGTCATACTCATGGGCCTCTTTGCCACCCTGTGCCTGAAAGAGCCCCAGGGCCCAGAGGTGAAGCGGCATCTCAAAGACATCCCCGGGGCCCTGCTGCACACTATAAAGGAAGCCGCCGCCCTTCTGCGGTCAGACAGGACCGCCGTGGGCATCATGGTACTAAACGCCGCCGTGGGCGCCTGCGCCACCCTGACCTGCTTTTTTCTGCAGCAGCGGGTAGAGGCGGCGGTGCCAGCCCCGGCGCTGCTGGGCCCGGCTTTGTTCCTCCTCAGCCTGGGCGGGGGCATGGCGGCCCTTGCGGCCCCCCGGCTGGACCGCCTGCCCTACGGGAAGGCCGCAGCCCTTACGGGGGCGGGGGTGGTGCTGTGCGCGTGCCTGGCCCGGGGCAGCCTTCTGCCGGTGCTGCTGGGCGCGGGGCTTTTGGCGGCCCTTCTCAACGACACCCTGCAGCTTATCAGCGACAAGCGCCTGAATGGGCGCTTCCCCTCAGCCCAGCGGGCCACCCTCATTTCGGTGTCCTCCATGGCCTTTTCCCTGTTCATGATCCCCCTGTCCCCGGTGTTCGGGTGGTTTTTCAGCTGATCTCCCTTGATTTGCCCGCTTTCCTTTGCTATAATTTTAGAAAAGCGCAAAGGAGACAGAAAATCATGTTGTACCCTATCCAGACCGATTCCCGCACCCTTATGGACCTTTCGGGCGTGTGGGATTTCCAGCTTGACAACGGCCGGGCCTTTGAGGAAAACTGGCCCCAGGCCCCCTTGCCCGCCCCCACCACCATGGCGGTGCCGGCCTCTTATAACGACCTGAAGGAGGGCGACGCCCACAAGGAGCACTACGGCTGGGCCTTTTACCAGCGGAAATTCTCTGTGCCCGCCTTTCTGCGGGGGCAGCGGCTGGTGCTGCGCATGGGCGCTGTGACCCACGTGGGCAGGGTCTATCTCAACGGCCAGCTGGTGTGCGAGCACAAAGGCGGCTTTCTGCCCTTCGAGGCGGAGGTAAACGGCTTTCTCAAGGAGGGCGAGAACCTGCTGACCATCGCGGTGGACAACCGCATCGACCACTCTACCCTGCCCGTGGGCGGGGAAAACGGCACAGGGCTCATGGGCGGCGGCCGGGCCCCGGGCGCAAAGCCCCGGAACCTGCCGAACTTCGACTTCTTCAACTACTGCGGCCTCACCCGCCCGGTGAAGCTCTACACCACCCCCAAAGACTACATCCGGGACATCGCCCTGAACACCCGGCTGGAGGGGCCCCACGCCCTCATCGACTACACGGTGGACGCCGTGGGCGGCGGGGAGGTAAAGATCCAGCTTTGGGACGAAAACGGGGAAAAAGTGGCGGAAAACACCGGAAAAGAGGGGGTTTTGCGGGTAGAAAACGCCCATTTGTGGCAGCCCCTGCAGGCGTATCTGTATGAAGTGCGGGTCACCTTCGGGGAGGACGTGTACACCCTGCCCTACGGCCTGCGCACTGTGGAGGTGCGGGGTGGGGAGTTCCTCATAAACGGAAAGCCCTTCTACTTTAAGGGCTACGGCAAGCACGAGGACACCGTGCCGGCCGGCCGGGGGCTCAACGAGCCCATGAACGTCAAGGACATCAGCCTCATGAAGTGGCAGGGGGCCAATTCCTTCCGGACCAGCCACTACCCCTACAGCGAGGAGATGATGCGCCTGTGCGACCGGGAGGGCATCGTGGTCATAGACGAGACCCCGGCGGTGGGGGTGCACCTGAACTTCGGCGGGGGCGCAAACTTCCATAACGGCAAGCGGGTGGGCACCTTCGACCCGCCGGAGGAGGGGGGCATACGCACCCAGGAGCACCACAAGGACGTGATACGGGAACTCATCGCCCGGGACAAGAACCACGCCTGCGTGGTCATGTGGAGCCTGGCAAACGAGCCGGACTCCGGCGGGCCGGGGGCCTACGAGTACTTTAAGCCCCTCTTTGACATCGCCCGGGCAGAGGACCCCCAGCACCGGCCCTGCACGATTGTCTGCATGCAGATGGAAAACTACAAGGAAGACTGCACCCTGCGCCTGAGCGACGTCATATGCCTGAACCGCTACTACGGCTGGTACATCTCCGGCGGCGACCTGGAGGGGGCCCGGGCCCTGATGGAACAGGAGATGGCCTTCTGGGAGAGCGTGGGCAAGCCCTTTATGTTCACCGAGTACGGGGCCGACACCGTGTGCGGCCTGCACGACACCACCCCCGTCATGTTCACCGAGGAATACCAGGTGGAGTACTACAAGATGAACCACGCCGTCATGGACACGCTCAAGAACTTCGTGGGCGAGCAGGTGTGGAACTTCGCGGACTTTGCCACCAGCCAGGGCGTCATGCGGGTGCAGGGCAACAAGAAGGGCATCTTCACCCGGGACCGCAAGCCGAAGCTGTGCGCGCATTATTTGCGGCGGAGGTGGAGGGAGAAGTAAGCAAGGCCCCGAAAGCCGCCCCCCCCCCCCCGGAAAAACCCCCCCCCCGCCCCCTAGAATACTCCCCCGCCCCCGCGCATACATATAGAACACCGAAAAGAGGTGCCCTATATGAACGGTATTGACGAACGCGCGACAAAGCTAGGGGAATTCATTGTGGAAAACAAGGCCACCGTCCGCCGGGCGGCGAAGCAGTTTGGGGTCAGCAAGAGCACGGTGCACAAGGACGTCTCCCAACGCCTGCAATACATTGACCGGGGCCTGTATCGGGACGTAAAAAACGTGCTGGCCGTCAACAAGGCCCAGCGGCACATACGGGGCGGCATGGCCACCAAAAAGAAGTACGAATCGCTGAAATGACCGAAAAAAGAAACGGCCTGGGGAGCGCCCGGGCCGTTTTCTTTGCTTTTTTCTATTTTCTCGGCGGCGGTCTCCGCGATATCACTTGGTTTCTGGCAGATTTCTTAGGTGATTTTTGATTTCAGGAAACTCCGCCCGCAGCCTTCTTGGGCCCGCGCTTCTGCATCAGCCATATCCCCCCGAGCACCAGCCCCAGCATGAGGAGGGAAGCAAGAATCGTCACCACAGCATTCCGCGCGAACCCCGCCACCAAATAACCAAAGAAGCACACCACCGCCACCAGCGTGGCGTAGGGCAGCTGGGTCTCCACGTGGCGCAGGTGATCGCATTGCGCGCCGGTGGAGGCCAGTATGGTTGTATCAGAAATGGGGGAGCAGTGGTCGCCATACACAGAGCCCGCCAGCGTCGCGCCCAGGGCCGGAATGAGAACGCCCTCCGCACCGGGGGCGGTGCACATCATGGAAACGATGGGCAGCAGGATGCCAAAGGTCCCCCAGGCCGTGCCCATGGAGAAGGACAGAAACGCCGCCACGGCGAATACGATAGCGGGCAGCAGGCTCACCGCCACATGACCGTTGGTGACAAGCTGGCTGACGAAATTGCCCGTGCCGATCATCTCCCGGCACACGCCGCCCAGGGCCCAGGCCAAGATCAGGATGGTCAGCGCCGGGATCATGGTCTTGATGCCGTCCAGAATGCCTGTGACGAACTGCTGCATGGTCATGACCTTCCGGGGCAGATACATCACCAGCGCCACCAAAAGGCCCGCGAAGGTGCCCAGGGTCAACCCGGCCACGGGGTTCTCGCCGATGGCCTCGGCGAAGCTGGCCCCCTCGAAGAAGCCGCCCACATAGGCCATGCCCAGGATCGCCGTAACAATGAGGGTCACGATGGGCAGCACCAGGTCCAGCACTGTGCCCTTGGGCTGGGCTGATTCGCCCGCCCCAGCCTCGGCGGGTA
Source organism: uncultured Clostridia bacterium (assembly GCA_947644325.1). Lineage (GTDB taxonomy): Bacteria > Bacillota > Clostridia > Oscillospirales > Acutalibacteraceae > Acutalibacter. The sequence continues at coordinate 20,445 of CANRZD010000007.1, read as the reverse complement.
TATGGGGCTCCTGCTCGGCCTTCTTCATGGGGCCGAAGTCGAAGCTGGTGGCGCTGAGGAAGAACACCATGGCGATGGTCAAAATGGCATACAAATTGTAGGGGATCGTCTGCAAAAAGGCGTTGAGCCCCCCGGCCTCTTCCACCTCTGAGGCCACGGCCACCGCCCAGCTGGACACCGGCGCGATGATGCAGATGGGCGCGGCGGTGGCGTCCAGCAGATACGACAGCTTCTCCCGGGAGATGCCGTGCTTGTCGGTAATGGGCCGCATGACCGTGCCCACCGTCAGGCAGTTGAAGCCGTCGTCTAAAAAGATCAGCAGACCCAAAAGGGCGGTGGTCAGCTTTGCGCTGCGCTTGGTTTTGATGCGCTGGACGGCCCACCGCCCGTAAGCCGCCGTGCCGCCGGAGCGGGTCACGATGACCACCAGGGACCCCAGCAGCACCAGGAAAATGATCATGTAGCCGTTGTCGCCGATCTTTCCGGCCATCATGTCAAAGACGTATGTAACCGCCTGCAAAAGGCTGCCGCCGGTGGAAAAGCAGTACACGCACATGCCCGTGAGGATGCCCAAAAACAGGGACGAGTACACCTCCTTCGTCAGCAGCGCCAGGGTGATGGCCACTACCGGCGGCAGGATGCTGAGCCAGCCTGCGTCTATCATTTCTAAGCCCATATTGATTCCTCCTTCTTCCAGATAAGAAAAATTTTGCACCCTAACTATACCAAAAACAGCGGCGCAAAGCAATGGCAAATTGTAAGATGATATGCGGCGAATTTTAAGATATATAACTTCTCTGAAACATTTGGTAGATCAAAATTCCCTGCAATGCAGCCACTCTTGGCTGGCTCCACAAAGGTGTTGGGAGGAACCTCCTTACGAAGTTCCTCCCAAAGGGGCGCCAATTTTTGTGTTTTCCGCACTTACTCCACTTCAAAGAGCGCTTCCGTCTCCACAGGCATGTTGCCGGGCAGCACGCTCATGCCGATGGCCGAGCGGCTGGGGGCGCCGGCCTCCTGGCCGAACAGGTCCACCAGAAGCTGGGTGCCGCCGTTTGCCACCTGGGGCTGCTCGTAGAAATCCGGGGTGGAGGCCACAAAGCAGGTGACCTTCACGGCGCTTTTCACCTTATCCAGGTCGCCTATCTCCCGCTTCAGCACGCTGAGCACGTTGAGCATGCAGGCCTGGGCGTAGGCGCAGCCCTGCTCGGTGGTCACGCCCTCCCCCAGTTTGCCGGTGATGGGCTTGCCATCCAGAGAGGGCCCGCAGCCGGAAATGTAAACCAGGTTCCCTCCGAAGCGCTTGGCCGGGGCGTACATGCCGCCCTTTGCGGGGGGCTCGGGCAGGGTGAGGCCCAGTTCTTTCAGTTTTTCTTCAATTTTGCTCATGTTTCTCGTCCTTTCTCATCTTTTTAAGAGCTTCCCGGGTTTTCCCCCGGGCTCTTTTCCGTTTATCAGCATCCGGGTGATGCCCCGGGAAAGCTGCTTGGGGTCCTCCCATGTGGCCCGGTCGGTGAAAGCGGCGGGGGCAAACTGCAGAAGGTCCGCCGCCATGCCCGGGGCCAAAGTCCCCCGGTCTTTCAGCCCCAGGCGCTTTGCGGGCAGATACGTCATCTTCTTCACCGCTTCGCCAAAGGGCAGCAGGCGCTTTTCCCCGGCGTACTCCCGCAAAAACTTGGGGAAGGACCCGTAAAGCCGGGGGTGGGGCCGCTCCCCGCCCCCGTAGAGGGAGTCGGAGATCAGGGACACCCAGGGCAGCGCAAGCACCCGGTCCACGTCCGCCTGGGCCATGCTCATGACGATGACCCCCACCTTGCCCTGCTCCTTGCTGCACAGCTCACAGAACAGGCGGCTTTCAGAGAGGCTCGTTTTCTCCGCGGCCTTCCGGAAGCTCAGGCCCGCCAGGCCCTCCCAGGCGCAGGAGCTGATTCTGATGCGCTCCCAGCCGATAGAGGAGACCATGTTGTCCCAGCTGTCGAATTCCTTTTCGATCTCCCGGGCCAGCAGGCTTTCACCCTCCACCGTGCCCAGAAAGCCCGGCACGTCCGGCCCGGCGGCCGCCAGCACCGTGGGGGGCAGCAGGGACAAGATGGTGGTGGAGCCCCCGGTGTAGGGGTAGCAGTCGGCGGTGGCGTCCTGGCCCTGGGCCCGGGCCTTCTCCAGGGCCGCTATGGCCCTTTCGATACCTTTGCCGTGGTTTCGAAGGCCCGTTACCTTGAAGTGGCTGATGTTCACCCCCACCTGTGCGAGCCTTCCTATCTCCAGCACCTCCTCCACCGATTCCGTCAGGGTGTTGCCCTCCCCCCGGATATGGCTGGTGAGATACCCCCCGTACTCCCCCATGACCCGGGCCATGAACACGAAGTCTTCGGTGGCGCTGTAGCACTCCGGCGTGTACATGATGCCGCAGGAGAGCCCCAGGGCCCCGGCCTCCATGGCGTCCCGGATGTAGCCCTCGGCCTTTTTGCGGGACTCCTTGTCAAAGGGCACGTTCCCATAGCCCTTGGCGGCAGTGGTGACGGCCCCGGTGGCCCCCAGCACCCCCAGGTTTAGGGGCAGCTTTTTAGCCCCCAGGGCCCCCATAAAGTCCGAAACCTTGGGGAAGAAGCTGTCCTTCGGGGCCGGGCCCAGGCAGGGCTCTAAGAAGTCATAGAGTTCGTCCCGGTGCTCTTTGGCGCAGGGGGCGGGGGCCAGGCCGCAGTTTCCCATGACGGCGGTGGTGATGCCCTGGGAAAGCTCTATCTCCCCGAAATCCGGGTCATAGAGGGCCGCAAGGTCGCAGTGCCGGTGGCTGTCAATAAAGCCCGGGGTGACCGTTTCCCCCTGGGCGTCCCAGACTTCGGCGTCCAGGTCCCCTAAGGGCGCGGGGCCCACGGCCTTTATCTTTTCCCCGTCTATGAGCACTTCGCCCGGGTAGGGCTCCCGGCCGGTGCCGTCGCAGATCAGGGCGTTCTTTATGTGTATCATACCAGCATCCCCCGGGCGGCCACGGGCAGGCTGGTGAGCTCGCCCCGCTCATACAAAAATACATGGTTCTGCAAATTCACCGCCGGGCACACGTGAATGGGCACAAGCTCCAGAAGCTGGCCTACCGAGAGGCCCGTCTCGCCGTTTTGGGCGGTGACCATGCCGTGCTCCTCGCTCATGCGGCGCAGGACCAGGTTCTCCTGGGGCTTCCCGTCCTTATCGAGAATCAGCGCGTAGCCGGGGTAATGATAGGGCGGCGTATCTACCGGCGCGTCCATGGGGAAGGTCTTGATGCCGCCGTCGATGATGGCAAGGTCCTTTCGGGGGGTGCTGACCACCGTGCAGTATATCCGCTCCGCTATCTGGGAAAACTGAGCGCAGCCCTCTTTTACCATCATCCAGTCGTTAAAGATGTACGTGCCCGGGCGCACCTCGGTGCAAAGGCCCGTTCTCGCCGCCAGCAGGCCCGTGGGGGTAGAGCCCACGCTCACGTCCTGTATGTCCGCCCCCACAGCCCGCAGGGCCTTGGCGGTCTCATCCATAAGGCGCACTTCCTCCAGGGCCGCAGCCTGGGCGTCCTGGGTGGGGGCGTTTTCCAGCACCAGGCTCTTGAAGGTATAGATGCCCGTCAGCCGCAGCCCCTTGAGCTTGAGGATCTCCTTGCACAGGGCCTCGCACTTCTCCCGGGGGGCCCCGGTGCGGGCGGCGCCGGTGTCCACCTCCAGGCGCACCTCGCAGGTAAGGCCCTGGGCCTGGGCGGCGTCGCTGAGGGCCTTTGCACCCTCTAAGCTGTCCACAGCCAGTATCAGCCGGCGTATGCGCTTTTGCAGCTCCAGTGCCCGCTTTATGCGGAAGGAGCCCACCATGGGGTAGGCCAGGAAGATATCCTGGGCCCCGCCGTTTGCCATGACCTCCGCCTCGCTGACCTTGGCGCAGGTAATGCCCTTTGCCCCGGCCTGCAGCTGCAGGTTCGTGAAGTAAGGGATCTTGTGGGTCTTGATATGGGGCCGCAGGGCGCACCCGTTCTGTGACACGCCCGTTTGCATACGGGCGATGTTGTCCCGCATGATAAGGGCGTCGATCATCAGGCAGGGGGTCTCGGGCACTTCCCGCTCCCCCCGGCGTATCAGGTCGAAAATGGTTTCCATAGCGTCTCACTCCTTTGCCGTCATTATAACACAGATTCCCCCGGGAAACAAGCGGCAAGGCTTGCAATTCGGGGGAAACTATTGTATAATTTAACTGAAAAACTTTTTGGGTAAGAAGGAGGGGTCTGCAATGATGACAGGGGTTTGGCTGGCGGTCACCATCGTGGCGGCTGTAGTGGAGGCGGCGGTGCCGGCGCTTGTATCCATCTGGTTCGTGCCGGGGGGCCTGGCGGGGCTCATCTGCGCCCTGGCGGGAGGGCCCCTGTGGCTGCAGGTGGTTTTGTTCCTGGCGGTGTCGGGGCTGGCGCTGGTGCTGACCCGGCCCCTTTCGAAGCGCCTGCAGAAAGCGCCCCCCCAGAGCACCAACGCCGACCGGGTCTTAGGGGCCCAGGGGGTGGTCACGGAGGACATCGACAACATCCTGGCCACAGGCCGGGCGACGGTGCTGGGGAACAGCTGGGCCGCCCGCAGCGAGGAGCCCCAGGGGAAGATACCCAAAGGGGAGGAAATCGTGGTCCTGCGCATCGAGGGCGTAAAGCTCATCGTGGCGCCGAAGCAATAAATTCATTGGGAAAAATGGAGAGGAGCAGTTTTTATGTATGATTTGGCTATGTTTCTGGAAAGTTTCGCCGGGGCCCTGGGCTGGATAGCCCTGGTTGTCTTTGTGCTGGCGGTGGTTATTTCCAACATCAAGATCGTGCCCCAGGCCCACGCCTATGTGGTAGAACGCCTGGGTGCCTTCCACGCGGCCTGGGGGGTGGGCCTGCACCTGAAGATCCCCTTCCTGGACCGCATCGCCAAAAAGGTGAGCCTCAAGGAGCAGGTCATCGACTTCCCGCCCCAGCCGGTCATCACCAAGGACAACGTGACCATGCAGATCGACACCGTCGTTTATTTCCAGATAACGGACCCGAAGCTTTACGCCTACGGGGTGGAGAACCCCCTTTCGGCCATCGAGAACCTGAGCGCTACCACATTGCGCAACATCATCGGCGACATGGAGCTGGACCACACCCTCACCTCCCGGGACGTGATCAACTCGAAAATACGGGTGATCTTGGACGAGGCCACGGACGCCTGGGGCATCAAGGTGAACCGGGTGGAATTAAAGAACATCATCCCCCCGGCGGAGATCCAGGACTCCATGGAGAAGCAGATGAAGGCCGAGCGGGAGCGCCGGGCGAAGATCCTCGACGCCGAGGGCGAAAAGCGCAGCGCCATCCTCATCGCCGAGGGCCAGAAGGAATCGGCCGTCTTACGGGCCGAGGCCGTGAAGGAGACAAAGATCCGGGAGGCCCAGGGCGAGGCCGAGGCCATCCTGTCGGTGCAGCGGGCCCTGGCGGACGCCATCAAGCTCATGAACGAGGCGAACCCCAGTGATCAGGTCATCGCCCTCAAGAGCCTGGAGGCCTTCGGCAAGGCCGCCGACGGCAAGGCCACCAAGATCATCATCCCCTCCAGCGTACAGGGGCTGGCGGGGCTTGCCACCAGCCTGAAAGAGCTGGTATCGGAAAAGTAAACGGGGGCCCGGTACACGCCGGGCCTTTTTCTTAAAAGGGAAAGGGAGGCGGTTATGCAGATAAGGAAATTGGGTGCCCGGGAGCTGTGGCGCTTCCGGCTCATAGACGCGGTGGCCTTCGAGGGGGCCTTTGACTGGAAGGAGGAGCAGGAAAAGAGCAAGACCGATAAGTCCGACCCCAACGTGGACGTCTGGGCGGCCCTGGAGGGGGACACCCCCTTCGCGGGCCTTGCCATGAGCCACTTCCAGGCGCGCTTTGACGGCCACACCGTGGGCCTGGGAGGCGTGGGGGGCGTGGCCAGCCTGCCGGCCAGCCGCCGGGGCGGCGCTATACGGGCCTGTATGCAGGCGGCGCTTGAGGACCTTTACGACCACGGGGACGTGCTTTCGGCCCTGTACCCCTTCAGCACCGGGTATTATGAGAAGTTCGGCTACGCAAACGGCGTGGAGTGCCGCCTGTGGCACGTGCCCATGGGGGCCCTGCCCCAGGGGGACTTCGGCGGGCGGGTGCGGCAGCTTTTCCCGGGGGACAGCACGGAGCCTCTGCTGGAAATCTACAACGCCTTTTATGCGGGGTGTAATTTAGCCGTCCTGCGGGAAGAATACGACAAGGAGCTCACAGAAAAGGACCTTCTCAAGGAGAAGCGCTACATCTACCTGTGGGAGGACGAGGAAGGCCGCCCCGGCGCTTTCTGCATCGTGGGACGGAAAGGGGAGGAACTGGACGCCCGCACGGACTGGGGCGCCCGCAACGCCCTTCTCTTCCGGGACGCCCGGAGCCTGCAGGGGCTTCTGGGCTTTCTGGGCCGGGCCTTCGCCCCCTATTACAAGGCCCTGCGCTTTGCGCTGCCCGCTTGGCTGGACGTATCCCCCCTGCTGCGGGAGTGCGCCGATCTCAAGCGGGAAGCCTTCTTTAACGGCATGGTGCGGGCGGTGAACGTGGAAAAGCTGCTCTCCCTGTGCGCCTGCAGGGGGCAGGGGGCCGTCACCCTGCAGGTGGAGGACCCCCTTTTGGCACAAAATAACGGCGTCTTCCGGCTGGAATTCTGCCAGGGCCAGCCGGGGAGAGTAGAGCGCGTGCAGGCACAGCCCGATGTGTCTTTGGGGGTGGGGAGGCTGGCGGCCCTTCTCTGCGGGGTGCACAGCCCCCGTGATTTGCGGTGGATGCCCGACCTGCGCATAGAGAACCCCCAAGCGCCCCTGGAGCAGGTCTTCCGCCCCAAGCCCTGCCATCTCACGGAACTATTCTGACAAGGAGGAAACACCATGAAGATCGTCTATAAAGAATGGACCCGCCAGGCTGTGAGCGGCGAGGGGGAGATCTTCTCCCGCAGCTGGGTGGGGGAGAAGCCCAAAGCGGTCATAGAGCTGGTGCACGGCATGGCTGAGCACAGCGGCCGCTATGACCATTTCGCCCGGTTTTTGGCCGAAAACGGCTTTGCCGTGTACGCAAACGACCACGCGGGCCACGGCATGTCGGCCCGGCAGCAGGGGTACTTTGCCGCCAGAAACGGCTGGGAGTGCGTGGTGGGGGACATAAACGCCCTGATGGACGAAGCCGCCGCCCGCCACCCGGGCCTGCCCTTGTTCCTCATGGGGCACAGCATGGGGTCGTTCCTGTCCCGCTCATACCTGACCCGCTGGGGGGACAGGCTCTCCGCCTGCGTGCTGTGCGGCACCATGGGGGAGAACCCCGGCATCAAGGCGGGCAGGGCCATGGCCGCCCTCCAGTGTAAGCTGCGGGGGCCCCGGTCCTCGGGGAAGCTTTTGGATAAGATCGCCACCAGCACCTATCTCAGCCGCATAGAGCACCCGGTGAACAAGTCCGCCTGGCTCTCTACGGTGGACCAGGTGTGTATAGACTTCGAAGCCGACGCCATGTGCGGGTTCCCCTTTACGGCCTCCGGGTACCGTGACCTGTTCACGGGCCTTACGGAGATCACCTCTCCCCAGTGGGCCCAAAAGGTGCCGGGGGGCCTGCCCATCTTCCTGGTGGCGGGCCTGGAGGACCCGGTGGGGGCCTACGGGGAGGGGCCCAAGCAGGTGGCCGGTTGGCTGCGGGACGCCGGAGTGGAGCGGGTGGACCTGAAGCTGTACCCGGGCATGCGCCACGAGATATTAAACGAAAAAGACAAGGAAGCCGTCTACAGGGACGTGCTGGCCTGGCTGCGGGAGTGGATGTAAGGTGAGCAACAAGTATTATAAGCACCAGAAGCCCACCTCCTCCACGAAAAAAGGCGGAGGGCAGGTGTACCGGAAGATCGAGAACCCCCGGGCCCACGGGGGCGCGGCCGTGGCCGGCTACAGCACCAGGGTGCAGATATTCTTAGACCTATATAAGCAGCTGGAGGACGCCCTGGAGGACAAATACAAGCACGCCCGCCGCAAGTGCTCCAGCGTGGTCTTCGAGTTCACAAAGGACACCGAGAGCGCCCCCATACGGGATAAGCTCAATGTCTGCCGGGAGCTAAGAAACCTTCTGACCCACAACGCCAATCTGGGGGGCGTGCCGGTGGCGGAGCCCTCGGGCCCCCTGATGGACGCCATGCAGGAGGTGCTGGACTTTGTGCGAAAGCCCCCCCTGGCCCTGGAGTTTGCCACCCGGGGCGAGCAGGTCATGAAGGCCACCACCCAGCACAAGGTCATGCGGGTCATGGACGTCATGGACAAAAACGGCTTCTCCCACATCCCGGTCATGAATAACGGCGCCTTTCTGGGGGTGTTCAGCTCCGGCGTCATCATGCGGTACCTTTTGGGCAGCCGGGGGGAGGGCATCACCCCCGACACCACCATAGGCGACCTGCGGGACTACATAGCCGTGGAAAAGCACGCGGAAAACTACGAGTTCGTCTCGAAAGACACCAGCTACCTGACGGTGCGGGATATGTTTGAGAAGGTGAAGGGGCGAAACCAGCGGGTCTCCGTCATCTTCATCACGGAAAACGGTAAGCAGGATCAGAAGCTTTTAGGGGTGCTGACCCCCTGGGACGTGCTGGGAGACATATAAAATAAAGGCCGGTATGCGCAAGCATACCGGCTCTTTTTTGCTTTTCAGGGGTGGGGCAGGCTCTGGTCCTTGGCCTTTAAGAGCAGGGAGAGGAGCGTCGTCTTCTCCTCCTCCGTGAGCCCGGCGGTGATCTCCCGGCTCCACTCTCCCAGGTATTCCCGAATCTCCGGCACCAGGGCCCGGCCCTTCTCTGTGAGGTACAGGTTATTCTGGCGGCGGTCGGCCTGGTCGGTCTCCCGGCGCAGGTAGCCCAGAGACTCCAGCTTCTTGGTGTGGCGGGCTACGTTGCACTTATTGATGTACATGTGGCTGGCAATGCGGTCCTGGCTGTCCCCGGGGTGGCGGTCGATGTGCAGAAGGATCATATACATGGCCCCGGAAAAGCCGTAGTCCCGCAGGCACTCGCCCATGAACTTCTTGCGGCTGCGGGTGAGAAAGGTGAGGACCCGGCCGAACTCCCGGATAAAATGCTCTTGCTTTTCATTCTTTTCTTTGGGTGCGCCCATGCCGGACCCTCCTTTCCTTACAGGTCTTTCCCCAGTTTCTTTTCAATAAAGCAGGCGGCCACGTCCTCGGCCTGGCTGCGGTCCAGGGTGCCGTTTACCACCAGGTCCGCGTGCCAGCGGCTGGGCTCGATGAGCTCCTTGTGGCGGAAGCGCACCGTGTCCAGGTACCGCTCTGTGACCTCCTCGTAGGTCTGGCCCCAGGCCATGAAGCGGGTAATGCGCCGGGCCAGCCGCTCGTCGCTCTCTAAATCCACGAAAATCTTCAGGTCCGCCCGCTCCCGTATCTCGTCCAGATACAGGGCGAAGAGCCCCTCGATGAGGACCAGCTGGGCGTCGCTCCCTTCGCCTGTGATGCGGGCGAAGTCTTCATACATGCGCTCCAGCTCCAGGGTGGTGGGGTGGTTGTGTTCCACGTACTCCTTGCGGGTGATGGGCGCGATGGTGGTGGGGGGCTCCTTCTTGAAGTAGGAGTCCATGTGGATGACTGCGGTCTTGTACCGGGGGCTCAGGCGGGCTTCCAGCCGGTCGGTCAGGGTAGATTTGCCGCTGCAGGTGCCCCCCGCAATGGCCACAACATAGGGCTTGCTCATGATTTACTCATCCTTTCGAAAAATAATTTATCGCATCCGCGCTTCCACGCGCAGCAGGGAAAAAAGCATGTCGTCATAGGTCACGCCCTCTGGGGTGGTGACCGCGTACCGCAAGGTGCCCTCGTGGGTAAAGCCCAGCTTCTTTAAGAGCTTCGCCGAGCCCAGATTGGGCGAAAAGACCCGGGCCGAGAGCACCTGGGCCCCCAATGTCCCAAAGGCATAGGGCAGGACGGCCGTAAGGGCCTCGGTCATATACCCCCGCCCGGCGGCCGGCTCGCAGAGGTAATAAGAAAGGGTAAAGGCCGTGGGGCCAAAGCGCAGCTCGTCTTCCTCCAGCCACACGCCGCCTAAAAGCTGCCCTGTGGCCCTTTCTTCCATGTAAAAGACGCGGCCGCTCTGGGCTTCCTCTTCTATCTGCTTCTCCATGCGGGGCAGGTCCCAGGGCTTCATGGGGTTATAGCGCAGCACGTACTCGCTGTTTCGGATGGAAAGCATGGGGGAGGCGTCCTCCGGCCGGGGGGCGCGCAGGGTCAGGCGCTGGGTAAGGATCTCCATAGCCCCGCCCTCACAGCAGCCGGTCAGAGCCCATGGACCGCACCTGGTCCATGAGCTGCCGGGCGTCCTGCTCTATGGCCCGCCTGAACTGCTCCCTGAACTGCTTTAAGGCCTTCACGTCTTCTAAAAGGCGGCTCTGCTCCCGCTCCAGCTCGTAGTCGCGGCGGTGCTCCAGCTGGCTCTTTTCGGCGCGCACGGTGCGTATCTCGCTTTTAAGGCTGCGCAGCTCCCCCCGCAGATGGGCCACCTCGGCCTGGGCCTGGTCCACGCTCTCGGCCAGCTCCTCCAAAAATTCGTCCACCTGGTCGGCGTTGTACCAGCGGCCCTTTGTCTCAAACTTCACGTCGTCCAGCACCTGTCTGTTCAGTTCCATCTTCCGCGTCCTCCTTATTTCCTGCGGCTGAAAGCCCGCGGGCCAGCCGGATAAATTCCTCCCGCCCATACAGGGCGTTCACAGCCTGCAAGAGGCCGTTTGCCGAGAGCCGCCCGGGCAGGCCCAGCTCCCTCTGCAGGGCCTGCCGTCTCTCTGCGCTGTCCGGGGCGCCGGTAAGGGAAAGGTCGTAAAAGTCCGCCTTCGTGACGCCCCCCCGGGCCCGGGCCGGAGGGCCCTCTTCTCCCTCTATGTGGGCCCCCGCCCGTATAAGGGCCTCCTTCAAAACGGGCAGGGGCAGGCCCTCCACCCCCAGCTTCCCTTCCTTAGAGGGCTTTGCCTTCCGGCGCTCCTTGCCGTATACGTCGGGGATGTAGGCGTGCTTGAGCTCACCTGGGGGAATGCAGGCCGAGAGCTTCGAGCGTATGAGAAACCCCGCGCCGTCGCTGTCTGTGAGCACGATGAGCCCCCGCTCTTTTGCGAGCCTTCGCAGGAGCGCCATGAGCTCCTTGTCCCTGAAAACGCCGAAGCCCCTTGTCTCTATGATGACCCCGTCTATCAGGGAGGAAAGGCGGCTCTTGTCATAGCGCCCCTCTACCACCACGGCTTCTCTCAGCTTTATTTTCATCGGTCCGCCCCCTGTGCGCAGCACAAAAGCAGCCGGCCGACGAGGCTGTCTAAAATGAGCCGGTCGGAAAGCCGGGAGCCCTTCAGCGCCAAATCGGCCTCCAAGAGCAGCCCCAGGCACCGGTGCAGCTGCAGGGCGCTGAGCCGGCGCAGGTTCTTCTGGGCCCGGCGCAGGCGGAAGTCCTTGCCCTTATAGTCCCCGTAGTCCATGGGGGCCGTGGGGGGCAGGCCGCTGTCCTGGGCGCCCAGCACCCGGTACATATCCATATAGGCCGTAGAGAGGGCCCCTAAGATGGCCACGGGCTTCTCCTTCTGGGCGAAAAGCGCCTCCAAGAGGCTGTAGGCCCGCTGGTAGTTTCCCTCCACCAAAGCGTCCACCATGCGGAAGACCGTGATCTCCGTGCTCTTTGGCACCAGCTGCTCTATGGCGGCGGGGGTGATCTCCGTGCCCCCCAGGCCCAGGGTGTAGGCGCACAGCTTCTCAAGCTCCCCCAAAAGCCGGTGCAGGTCCGCCCCGGCGTACTCCAACAGCAAACGGCAGCTGCCGGGGGGCAGGGTGCAGCCCATTTTCTTTGCCCGGCGGGCTAGCTCCTCCCGAAGCTCCTCCGGCGTGCGCCTGCCCAGAAGCAGCACGCTGCCCCGCTTCTCGGCGGCGCTCAAAAGCTTGTTCCATTTATTGCTCTGCTGCTTCCCGGCGGGGTCTGTGGTGGGGAACCACAGCACCAAAGTGGTGGTCTCCGGCAGCTCTTCAAAGAGGCTGTAGAGCTTATCCAGCTCCTCCTGCCCCCGCTCCAGGATGTCCATGTCCTGCACGGCCACGCACTTGTGGGGGGCCATAAAGGGCAGGGCGGCGCAGGCGTCCCCCAGGCGGTCCATATCGCAGGCGCCGTCCAGCTCGTTGCGGTTGAATTCCGGGAAAACGTCCCCCGCCGCCGCGTCTATGACCTTCTGGGCCAGACTGCGCACCAAGAGCTTTTCCTCCCCCGCTATGATGTACAGGGGGGAGAGCTCTCCCGACGCCAGCTGCTTTTTCAGTTCTGCTTCCTTGATACGGGCCACTCGCTTCCCTCCAGTACCCTGACGGCGCCCTGGGGGCTCACGGCCAGCCGCAGGCCCTCAGGGGCTGTCTCTATTATAGCATCTGACAGCACAACAGTAAATGGCGAATTTTTACGGCTTTTTTGTGCGTTTGCCCCCGCAAACCGCACCACAGGCCCCTCTTTGGCGAATTCCACCGAAAAAACCGCCCCGTTTGCCCCGAAAACCAGGCTGCCGTCCTCCCGGTAAGTGACCACAAGGCCGGGCAGGGCCTCGAAGCTCCCGCCGGGCCTCACAAAGGAAACTGGCGCGCCGATGTGCTCCGGGGAGAGGTCCCGGCCGGTGTACGTCCCCTGGGGCAGGAACAGGGCCGTGTCCCGGCCCACCCGGCCCCGGCGCAGAAGGGAGACGCAGCTGCCCTCCCGCTCTCCCACCTGTAAGACGGCGGCCGCATGGTCCCGGATAAGGGCGATACAGGCGTCGTCCCCGCCGCCCTGCATGGCCAGGGTGACGGTCCCCCGGGTGACGGCCTCCTGCCAGCAGGAGAGCCCTAGCAGGGAGAGGGCCAGAAAGAACGCCGCCAGCCGCCAGCGCAGGGGCTTGGCGGAGCGTATGCACAGCATCACGATAATGGCCAGGAGGCCCAGGAAAACCACCGTCTCCACCGGCCCCAGGTACACGTAGGCCCGGGGCACAGCGGCCAGAGAGGCGGCCGCCCACCGGGCCAGCCGACACAAAAGCCCCGCGCAGAAGCCGAAGGGCCGGGCCAAAGCCCCTAGTCCCGGCAGCAGGGAAAAGACCAGTGTCAGCAGCGAACAGTAGAGGAGCAGCGTGCAGGGCACGGCCAGCAAGAGGTTTGCAAGGGGCGAAAGGTACGACACCCCCCGGAAGGCGATGATCTGCCAGGGCACCGTGAACAGCATCACCGACAGGGTGACCCCCAGCCCCCCGGCAGCGGGCCGGAAGAATGCCCGGGCCCTGGGCCATTTCCTTAGGGGCCCCAGAAGGGCGTCCCGTATCCTGCCGGAAAAGAGAAGGATGCCCAAGGTGGCGAACACCGACAAGGCCAAGGAAAGGTCGCCCCCGGAAAAGGGGTCCTGCAGGCAGATGAGCAGAAGCGCCAGGCCCAAAGAGTTCACGCCGTCCGCCCGGCGGCCCAGGCACTGGCCCAGTAAATGTACCGCGCACATGAGAAACGCCCGCACCCCCGACACCGGGAACCCTGTGACAGCCAAGTACCCCAGCAGCACGGCAGTGCTCAGCAGGCCCCGGGGCAGGGGCCGCAGCCGGGTACGCCCCAGAAGAAAGGCCAGAAGGCCCGCCACCGCCCCCACGTGCAGGCCCGACACCGCCAGCAGATGGGCGCAGCCAATCAGCCGGAAATCTTCGTAGGCGTCTTCCAGTAAGCTGTCCTTCTTTCCCAGCAGCATGGCCTGCATGAGCCCGGCCTCGTCCTTTGGCAGCAGCCGGGAAAATTCCCGGGACAGCGCCCTTCGCAGGGCCGCCAGGGCCTTTCCCAATGAAGGCTCCCCACAGGGGATGCGCGTACCCCCGCCCCCGGCTAAGTACCCGCCCAGCTCATAGCCGTTTGCCAGGCGCATCTGCCGCACAGAGTAGGGCCCCCCGCCGTCAAAGGCGTAAAAGCCCACCGGGCACTCCACCCAGTCATAGGGCTCGCAGTACAGGGGCAGCGCCGCCGACAGCCGGATGGTAAAGGGCTTCACGGCGGTCTTGTCCACCTCCTCTACCCGCAGGCGGTAGTAGTAGCGGTGGTAGCGGGCCTCGGGGTAGTCCAGCACCCGGGCCTTTACGGCGCATTTCTTCCCGTCCCACTGTTCTGCGGGCAGCACCTGGGTCTCATAGCGGTACTGGTAGTGGGCAAGGGCCCCAATTATCAGCAGGCACACCATGGCAAAGAGGGGCGTCCGCTTTGCGAACACCCCTGCTAAAGCCGCCAAACGCCGGTTTTCGGGCCATTTTGCCGCCGCCAGCCGGACGCCCGCCCAGCAAAGCCCCGCGCCGGCCCCGGCCCACAGCACAGCCCACAGGGCGCCGGGCCCGCCCATGGCCGCAAGAAGCAGCGCCCCGTAGACGGAAAAGCCCAGCGCCGCAAAGGGGCGCGCCACGGTTTACTTGAAGAATAAGGGAAGCGGCTCCAGGAAAAGGATGTCGTCCCGGTCCTTGGCGTCGCCCTCGGCCAGCACGCAGGCCTTGCCCACCACCTGGCCGCCGATCTGGTGCAAAAGCTCCTCTATGGCCGCCAACGACTCGCCGGTGGAGATCACGTCGTCTACAATGAGGATGCGCTTGCCCCTGAGATTTTCGCAGTCGGCCTTGGACAGATACAGCTTCTGCACGTGGTCGGTGGTGATGGACTTTACCTCCACGTGGATGGGGTCCTCCATGTAGGCCTTCACGCCCTTGCGGGCCACCACGTAATTGCGGCAGCCGATGCGGGCCATCTCGTAGGCCAGGGGGATGCCCTTGCTCTCCGCCGTGACGATCACGTCGTGCTCCGGGCACTTCTCCAGAAGGGCCTTTGCCGCCTGCTCGGTGACCTCCACGTCGCCAAACATCACGAACCCCGCGATGTCCAGGTGCTCGTCGATGGGGCAGATAGGCAGCGCCCGCCTGCAGCCCGCGATCTCCATTTCATAGGTCTTGCTCATTTCCCATACATCCTTTCGAAAATTTTATGGCCGGGTCCGGCCGGTCTTCCCTTATAGAGTCTCCACCACCAGCTCGCCGTCCCCGGCGCTCAGGGCAATGGCCGATAGGGCCCCCTCGCCCTTCTGCACCAGCAGGGAGGCAAGCCTATCCTCCACCATGCGGCGCAGGTTGTTGCGCAGGTCCCGGGCGCCGCTGCGGCCGTGGATGGACTTTTCCGCCAGCAGCGCGCAGGCGGCCTCGTCATACCGCAGGGCAATGCCCTTTTCCTTTAAGGACCCCTTGTATTCATCCATCATCAGGGCCGCTATTTTCTTGTAGTCCTCCACGTCCAGGGGCCTGAAGACCACGATCTCATCGATGCGGCTGATAAACTCCGGCCGCAAAAAGTCGTTTAGGGCCTTCATGGCCTTTTCGCGGCTCAGGTCGGCGGTGCTCTTGGCGAAGCCCAGGGCCCCTTCCTTCCTGTCGCTGCCGGCGTTGGAGGTCATCACCAGCACCGTGTTCTCGAAATTCACCGTGCGCCCGTGGGCGTCCGTGATGCGTCCCTCGTCCAGTATCTGCAAGAGGATGTTGAGCACATCCGGGTGAGCCTTCTCTATTTCATCCAGCAGCAGCACGGAATAGGGCCTGCGCCGCACTTTTTCCGTCAGCTGCCCGGCCTCGTCATACCCCACGTAGCCCGGGGGCGAGCCGATGATCTTCGACACCGAGTGCTTCTCCATGAACTCTGACATGTCAAGCCGTATGAGCGTCTCCGGCGTGTCGAAAAGTTCCTCTGACAGCACCCGCACCAGCTCCGTCTTGCCGGTGCCCGTGGGCCCCACGAAGATGAAGGAGGCCGGGTGCCTGCGGGGGCTGATCTGCACCCGGCTGCGCCGCACGGCCGCCGCCACCGCGTCGATGGCTTCCTTCTGGCCGATGATCTTTCGGGAGAGCACTTCTTCCAGGTTTGATAGCTTCTTCAGCTCGTTTTCCTCCACCCGGGCGGCGGGTATGCCGGTCCACAGCTCGATGACGTGGGCCAGGTCCTGCTCCTCCACCGCCGAGAAGACCCCTTCCTGCCGCAGCTGGTCCAGGCTCTCCTCCAGGGTGGCGATGCGGTAGTGGGTCTTGGCAAGCTCCTCGTAGTCCACCTGGCCGCCGGTGGGGGCGGTCAGATCCTGCTCCCGCACCCGCTCTTTCCCCAGGGCCCGCTCCTTGCTCTCGTACTCCTCCAGGCGCTTGTTGCGCAAAGCCGCGCAGGCGCAGGCCTCGTCCAGCAGGTCGATGGCCTTGTCCGGCAGGTACTGGTCGCTGATGTAGCGCTCAGAGAGCACCACCATGCGCCTGGCTATGGCCTCTGACACCGTGACCCGGTGGTAGTCTTCATAATATTTCTTGATGCCCAGAAGCACCTGCACCGCATCCTCTATAGAGGGCTCCTGTATGGTGACGGGCTGGAAGCGCCGCTCCAAGGCCGCGTCCTTTTCGATATATTTCCGGTACTCCGCGAAGGTGGTGGCCCCTATCATCTGTATCTCCCCCCGGGACAGGGCGGGCTTTAAGATGTTGGCGGCGTTCATGCTGCCCTCGGCGTCGCCGGTGCCTACTAAGTTGTGCACCTCGTCTAAAAACAGGATGATGCCCCCATCGGCCTTCACCTCGTCCACAAGGCCCTTTATGCGGCTCTCAAACTGCCCCCGGAACTGGGTGCCCGCAATGAGGGCCGTCAGGTCCAAAAGCTGCACTTCCTTGTCTTTAAGCTTTGCCGGCACCTCCCCCCGGGCGATGCGCAAGGCCAGGCCCTCGGCCACGGCGGTCTTGCCCACGCCGGGCTCGCCGATGAGACAGGGGTTATTTTTCGTGCGGCGGGAGAGGATCTGCACCACCCGCTGCACTTCCTTTTCCCTGCCCACGATGTTGTCCAGCTCCCCGGCCCGGGCCTTGGCGGTCAGGTCGGTGCAGTAGCTCTGAATATGCTTGCGCTTCTTCTTGTGGACGTTCTCCCGCTTCTCCCGCACGTTCTGGGGGCTGCGGCCGCCGTTTTCGCCGGGGGCGCCGCCCAGCATCATTTCGGGGGGGCGTGTCAGGGCCCCGCCGGGGGAAAAGAGGCTGTTTTCCTCCTGGTCCCCGCCCATGCCCAGCATCTCGGCCATCTGCTCGGTGGCCTCGGCAAATTCCTCCTCGGTCATGCCGGTCTGCTCTTTAAGGCTCGACATCATATTCTTCATAAAGTCGTTTACAGGCTGTATGCCCAGCTCCTTTGCGCATACAAAGCAATAGCCTTTGATCTCCTTGCTGTCCATAGCCTGGGAGACAAAGACGGTGGCCGGGCGTTTATGGCATCGCGTACACATCAACATAACGCGTGGTTCCTTTCTTTGGGCACATTTTCTCAAGTATTATTATACCGATGAAAACGCCCCCACGCAAGTACCTTGTGGGGGAAGTCTCAAAAATTAACAAAAGATTTACAGCGGCCGCGCCAGTAGTATGCCCCAAAGGCCCCGCTCAAGCCGCCGGGGGGCCTTTTTTTGTATGTATCTCCCCGGGCAGGTCCAACTGGTCCTCCTCGTCTGTAGAGTGCAGCAGGGCGAAGAAGATCTGGGAATAGCGGAAGGCCGAATAGAACATCATCACGCCCGTAAGGATCAGCAGCACAAAGGACACCGTGTAGAACACCTGGGGGCTGGGGGCCAGGGCCAGCCCATCCATGACGACGATGACGGACACGGACACGTAGAACATCACCGTGGCCGCCTTGCCGTACCACTTGGCGGCCCCCGGGCGCTTGTGCTTTTTGAGGAGCACCAGGGCGCAGCAGAGCATAAGAAGCTCCTTTGCGATAAAGAGCCCCAGCACCGGGCCTATCATAGGGAACTTGAGGGCCAGGCACAGGGCCACCACGCCCTGGGTCAGCTTGTCGGCAAAGGGGTCTAAGATCTTCCCCAGCTCGGTGATCTGGTTAAACTTCCGGGCGATGAGTCCGTCGAGCATGTCAGACAGGCCCGAGAGCAGCAAGAGCCCCACCGCCCAGGCGAGCCTGTCGTGCAGAAAGCACCAGGCAAAGGGCGGCACGATGAGGATGCGCAGCACGGACAGGGCGTTGGGCACGGTCAGATTTTGATTCCTTGGCTTCTTTTCTCGGGACATTCCCTTCTTTTCCCTTCCTTCAAATCCTTTTTCCTTTTATCACACTGTGAATAAGCCCCTTAAGGGGTTCATGTTCACGAAGATGCCCGCGATGATGGAGTCGTCCAAAGCCCCGTAGAGCTTCGACTGGGCGGCGCTGTCCAGCATGGGCACGAAGACCTGTACCGCCGCCAGCACGATCCACACCATGACAAGGGCCATCAGAAAGCCGCACACGCCCCCCAGTATGCTGTCGAGAGTGCCCAGCACCGGCAGGCGCAGAACACTGGAGAGCACCTCCGCCAGGATGCGCACCACCACCATCAGCAGGGCGAAGATGACGATGACCGCCAGCACTTTCAAAAAGCTTATGAACGTAGGGGCCAGAAGCGACACGATGCTTTCCGCCGCCATGGCGCTGCCGTTTGCAATCCCCCCCCGGATGGAGGAGGCCGTGACCCCCGCGTCCTCCAGGGCCCGCACCAGGAAGTCGGGCAGGGAGTAGAGCAGGTTCTCCACAGAGGAAAGGGCGTCGCTGGTGCCCAGAGAACTGAGAGACGCCTGCACGCGCTCTATAAGGGCCCCCCGGAACAGGGTGTCAAAAAGCCACTGGGCGGCCATGCCCCCCAGGGCCGCCGACAGGCACGCGGCGATAACAGCCCCCAAAAACTGCACGATGGACCGGAAAAACCCCCGCAGCACCCCCATGATCACAAACAGCACGAACACCCCGAACAATATGAGGTCCAACACATACGGCATCGGGCCCGCCCCCCTTTTTCAAAATTCTTCTTTATAAATATAGCACAATTCCCCGTTTTTCACAAGCCCCGCCTGCCTTACAGATATCTTACAGGCTCCTGACAGCTCAGCCGATATGCACGGCCCGCACCTCGCTGACCCCCAGCACATAGGCGCCGCTCTCGCTATAGAGGGCCAGGGTCTTGGCGTCGCCCCCGGCCTGGGCCCGGCCCAGCTCCTTGCCGGTGGAATAGTCGTAGAACACCGCCTCGTCCCCCAGAAGGAGCCCCACCGTGCCCCCGTAGGCAGAGACAGCCTCTATGCGCTTTTCAACCTCGATGCGCAGGGGCTCCTCCTGCCCCGGGGCGTACACAAAGAGGGTGCTGGCCCCGGCGTGCTCATAGGCCGAGATGGACAGGAAGGCCTTGCCCAGCCCCAGCTGGAAGGCCGTCAGCTGGCGGCCCTGGTAGCTGGTTTCCGTAAACTCGTAGTCAGAGGAGCTGGCCATGAGAAGGGCCGTGTCCCCCACCGCGAAGATAGAGCCGCTTTCCCCCCAGTAGGCCGCCAACAGCAGGTTTTCCCGGGTCTCATACTGGGCGATGGGCTCCGGGTCCGTGAAGTCAAAGATGAACACCTTGGAGACCAGCGAGCCCTTTTCGCTACGCACGGTGCACACGGCCCCATAGGCCCCGTCGTAGTTGAGGGCCACGGCGGTTATGTAGTCCCAGGCCAAAGAGTAGTGGTACTGCAATGTCCCGTCCTTCTGGTAGACGTTCAAATCCGAGGCGCCGCTGGAGCCCTGCACCGCCAGGGCGTAGCGGCCGTTCTGGGCGATGGCCCCGGTGAGGATGTCCCGGTCTTCCACGGCGCTGACGGCCACGTCGGGGCCGGAAAGGGTCAGGTAGCCGGTGCTGCCGCTGTTAAAGAGCAGATAGCGGTTTTCCGCGGCCTTCAGCACAGGTCTGTTCAGGCTGTGGCGCAGGGAAAAGTCCTCCCGCCCGGTGGAATTCAAGATGCTCAGGGCCGTGTCGCTGAGCACCACCGCCCGGCTGCCCTGAGAGAGGAAGTTGGATTCCGACACTTCAGAGCCGGTGATCTGCACGGGAAAGCCGTCGCCGATCTCCGCCCCGGTGACCTGGAGCTTCAGCCACGAGCGGATGTAGTCGGGGTTCAGGTGGGTGCGGTTCATCCACACCGCCAGGCCCACCACCAGCACCAGCAGGATCACCGCCACCTGGTACACCGCCTTGGGCACAGCCTTGGGGACAGAGGGCTTTTCCTTCTGGGGCTCCTCTGCCTCCTCCCCGTCTTCATATTCTATGACGGCGGCAGCCCCGGTATCCGTTTGGGGCTCGTCTTCGGGGGGCTTTCGGTAGTCCTCCAGGCGGATGATGCGGGGCTCCTCGTGCTTATTATGCTTTGCCACGGGCATCGGCTCCTTTCTGTGGGGTCAGGGCAGGTCGTAAAAGACCCGGTTTAAGGTAAGGCCGCAGGCGGGGGCCGTGGGCCCGGGGGGCCCCCGGGGCCCGGGCGCCCCCAATGGGGGGGGTGGACCCAGGGGAAACATAACCCCCAGACCCCCCCCCCCCCGCCCCC
>CANRZD010000006.1 GCA_947644325.1 uncultured Clostridia bacterium | reverse complement strand
AGAAGGCCATCGCCACGGCCTGCAAGAACAACTACGGCAATGAGGAGGTAGACGTGCAGGTGGACGCCGCCACCGGGCGCTTCGACGTGTACCTCTTGAAGACCGTGGTGGAGGAGGTGGAGGACCCCAGCCGGGAGATCCTCTTAGACCTTGCGAAGGAGATAAACCCCCTGACCCTTTTAGGGGAGCAGGTGGGCATCAAGCTGGACACCAAGCAGTTCGGCCGGGTGGCCGCCCAGACCGCCCGGAACATCATCCGCCAGGGCATCCGGGACAGCGAGCGGGGCCAGATGATGCAGGAGTTCCAGAGCAAGCACCAGGAGCTTGTCAGCGGCCTTATAGAGCGCATAGACCCCAAGACCGGGGCCATCTCCCTGCGCATCGGCAAGGCCGAGGCAGTGCTGCCCAAGAACGAGCAGATCGGCGGCGAGAGCGTAAACGAGGGCGACTACATAAAGGTCTATGTAGTCGATGTGCGGGAAACGGAGAAGGGCCCCAAGGCCATCATCTCCCGCACCCACCCGGACCTTGTAAAGCGCATGTTCGAGACGGAGGTGCCCGAAATCTACGACGGCACCGTGGAGATAAAGGCCGTGTCCCGAGAGGCCGGCTCCCGCACAAAGCTGGCGGTGCTGAGCCACAACCCCGACGTGGACGCCGTAGGCGCCTGCATCGGCGCCCGGGGCGCCCGGGTGTCAGAGATCGTGGAGGAACTGGGCGGCGAGAAGATCGACATCGTGGAATACAGCGACGAGCCCCAGAAGTTCATCGCCGCGGCCCTTTCCCCGGCAAACGTGCTGGGGGTGGAGATCGCCGAGGACGGCAGCCGCTCTTGTAAAGTAACGGTGCCGGACAGCCAGCTTTCCCTGGCCATCGGCAACAAGGGCCAGAACGCCCGCTTAGCCGCCAAGCTCACCGGGTGGAAGATCGACATCAAGCCCGAAAGCGGCTTCTACGGCGAAGAGGAGTAACCCATGGTAAGGCAGAAGAAGGCGCCCATGCGCATGTGCACAGGGTGCGGGGAAATGAAGCCCAAAAAGGAACTGGTGCGGGTGGTGCGCGGCCCCCAGGGCCCCGACGGCACGGCGGCGATCTCCCTGGACCTTACGGGGAAGAAGCCGGGCCGGGGGGCGTACCTGTGCCGCAGCCTCTCCTGCCTGAAGGCCGCCCGGAAGGCCCGGCGGCTTGAGAGGGCCTTTTCCTGCAGGATACCCGAAGAAATCTATGACCAAATGGAAAAGGAGCTGGGAGCCGATGGCGGATAAGGTGCTGGCCCTATTGGGGCTGTGCCGCAAGGCCGGGAAGCTCCTGGGCGGCTATGACGTGTGCGTGCAGGCCGCCCGGCAGGGAGAGGCGAAGCTCTTGCTGGCGGCCCGGGACATATCGGATAAGACCTATAAAAATATGCTTTTTGAAGCGGGACGGGCGGGCATACCCTGCGCCCGGGCGGAGATCCCCATGGAAGAGCTGGGGAGAGCCTGCCGCTTGCGGGCCGGGGTACTGGCCGTGACGGACGAGGGCTTTGCCCGGGCGCTGCTGGACGCCCACGCGAAAGAGGCTGTAAAGCGAGAAGGAGGCATTTGCTTATGATGGTGAAATACAGAGTGCGGGAGGTGGCAAAGGATCTGAACATCCCCAACAAGGATGTGATCGATACCCTTGCCAAATACTTCCCCGAGCCCAAAAAATATATGACCGCCCTGGAGGAGCACGAGCTGGACATCGTGCTGGAGACCTTCACCCAGGCCCGGAATATGGAGAGCCTGGACGCGTACTTTGCCCAGCGGGACGCAGCCCCGGAGGAGCCCGCCGCCCCGGAGCCCGCCCCGGCCCCCAAGGAGGCAAAGGCGGAATCCCCCGCCCCCAAAAGCGCCCCCAAGGGAACCCAGAAGGGCCAGAAGGGCGCGGAAAAGAAGGGCCAGAAGCCCCAGCCCACGCCCGCGAAACCCGCCCCTGCAAAGCAGCCGGAGAAGCCCGCCCAGAAGGCCGCGGCCCCGGTGCAGGTGCAGGAGCCCAAGGCCCCTACCCGGCGGGTGGTGGATACGCGCACGTCCCATGTGAACATCGACAAATACAGCGAAAAGTACGACCGGCTGGCCGACCAGAAGGTGGGCGCCCGCAACGACAACGTGGTGACAAAGCAGAAGTTTACAAACCGGAACCAGCAGCGCCGGGGCCAGCAACGCCGGGGCAAGCGGGAGACCGAGGCCGAGCGCCTGCGCCGCATCGCCCAGGAAAGGAAGGCCAAGCACATCACCATCGAGGTGCCCGAGGAGATCACCGTGGGCGAGTTCGCCCTGCGGCTGAAGGTCTCCGCCCCGGAGGTCATCAAGAAGCTCATGGGCCTGGGGGTCTTCGCTGCCATCAACGACACCATCGACTTTGACACCGCCGTGCTGGTGGCTGACGAGTTCCACGCCAAAGTGGAGAAGGAAGTGGTGGTGACCATCGAGGAGCGCATCATCGACGACAGCGAGGACGACGAGGCAAACCTGGTGCCCCGTGCTCCGGTGGTGGTGGTCATGGGCCACGTGGACCACGGCAAGACTTCTATTCTCGATGTGATACGCCACTCCAACGTCACCGAGGGCGAGGCCGGCGGCATCACCCAGCACATCGGCGCCTACCGGGTGAAGGTGGGCGACCGGGACGTGACGTTCCTTGACACCCCCGGCCACGCGGCCTTTACCACTATGCGGGCCCGGGGCGCCCAGGTGACGGACATCGCCGTGCTGGTGGTGGCGGCGGACGACGGCATCATGCCCCAGACCGTAGAGGCCATCAACCACGCCAAGGCGGCGGGGGTCTCTATTATCGTGGCCATCAACAAGATGGATAAGGTGGGCGCAAACCCCGAGCGCGTCAAAGAGCAGCTGACCGAATACGAGCTGGTGCCCGAGGACTGGGGCGGCGACACCCCCTGCATCCCCGTGTCCGCCCACACCAAGGAGGGCATAAACGACCTTTTGGAAATGATCATCCTCACCGCCGACATGATGGAGCTGAAGGCTAACCCCGACCGGGCCGCCAAAGGCACCGTGGTGGAAGCAAGGCTCGACAAGGGCATGGGCCCCATTGCCACCGTGCTGGTGCAGAACGGCACCCTGCACACCGGGGATATCATCGTGGCGGGCACCACCGTGGGCCGGGTGCGCTCTATGATGGATGACAAGGGCAGGCGCGGCCAGGAGGCCGGGCCCAGTGTACCTGTGGAGATCACTGGCCTGGGCGACGTGCCCGTGGGCGGCGACATCTTCAACGCCGTCTCTGACGAACGCTTGGCCCGGGAGCTGGTAGAGCAGCGCCTCAACGAGCAGAAGGAGGAGACCTTCCGGGCCCAGACCAAGGTGACCCTGGATAATCTGTTTGAGCAGATGAAAGAGGGGGACATGAAGGAGCTGAAAATCATCGTCAAGGCCGACGTGCAGGGCTCTGTAGAGGCCGTGCGCCAGTCTCTCGAGAAGCTCACAAACGACGAGGTTCGAGTGCACATCATCCACGGGGCCGTGGGCGCCGTAAACGAAAGCGACGTGATGCTGGCAAACGCCTCCAACGCCATTATCGTGGGCTTCAACGTCCGCCCGGACCCGGTGGCCGAGGAAAGCGCCAAGCGCGACGGCGTGGACATGCGGCTCTACCGCATCATCTATGACTGCATCGAGGAAATAGAGTCGGCCATGAAGGGCATGCTGGCCCCCAAGTACCGGGAGGTATCCCTGGGCAAGGCAGAGTGCCGGGAGACCTACAAGATTTCCAACGTGGGCATGGTCATCGGCGGCCACGTCACAAGCGGGAAGATCACCCGCAGCGCCCTTGTGCGGGTAGTGCGGGACGGCATTATCGTGGCCGACGACAAGATCGCCTCCCTGCGCCGCTTCAAGGATGACGTGAAGGAGGTGGCCGACGGCTACGACTGCGGCATCACCCTGGAGAAATTCTCAGACATCAAGCAAGGGGACATACTGGAAGCCTATGAGATGGAGGAGTATAGAGACTAATGGAAAAACATGATCTGATTATAATAGGCGGAGGCCCCGCGGGGCTGGCGGCGGCCATAGCGGCCCGGGAAAGTGGCGTGGAGGACGTGCTCATCCTGGAGCGGGAGAAGGAGCTGGGGGGGATTCTCAACCAGTGCATCCACAACGGCTTCGGCCTGCACACCTTCAAGGAAGAGCTCACCGGCCCCGAGTACGCCGCCCGCTATATGGAAAAGGCAAAGGAAATGGGCATCCCCTACCGGCTGAGCACCACCGTGGTGGACCTGCAGCGCCAGGGGGACCGGGTGGCAGTCACCTCCGTCAGCCGGCAGGACGGCCTGGTGCAAACAGAAGCAAAGGCCGCCGTGCTGTGCATGGGCTGCCGGGAGCGCCCCCGGGGCGCCCTGAACATACCGGGCACGCGGCCCGCGGGCATCTTCTCGGCGGGCACAGCCCAGCGGCTGGTGAACATGGAGGGGTATCTCCCCGGCCGCCGGGTGGTCATTCTGGGCAGCGGCGACATTGGGCTCATCATGGCCCGGCGCATGACCCTGGAGGGGGCGAAGGTCCTGTGCGTGGCGGAGCTGATGCCCTACTCCGGCGGGCTCAAGCGCAACATCGTCCAGTGCTTGGATGACTACGGCATCCCCCTGAAGCTGAGCCACACCGTGGTGGACATAGAGGGCAAGGAGCGGGTCACCGCCGTGACCATCGCCCAGGTGGACGAAAAGCTCAAGCCCATCCCCGGCACAGAGGAGCGCTTTGACTGCGACACCCTGCTGCTCTCCGTGGGGCTCATCCCCGAAAACGAGCTGTCAAAGGCCGTGGGGGTAGAGCTCTCCCCGGTGACCAGCGGGCCCATCGTCAACGAGCAGCTGGAAACCAGCATCCCCGGGGTCTTCGCCTGCGGCAACGTGCTGCACGTGCACGACCTGGTGGACTACGTGTCCGAGGAGGCCGAGCAGGCAGGCCACAGCGCCGCCCGGTTCGTAAAGGAGGGCCGAAGCGAAGGCCTGCGGGAGATCCCCTTAAAGACCGCCGGGGCCGTGCGCTACACGGTGCCCGCCAGCATCTCCCCCGAGAGGATGGGGAAGGAAGCGGTGGTGCGCTTCCGGGTAGGCCGGAATATGCGTAAGGCCACGGTGCGGGTGCTGGCGGACGGGAAAGAAGTCTATAAGCGCCCCCGGCCCGTAATGGCCCCGGGTGAAATGGAACAGGTAAAGCTTCAGAAGGAGTGGCTCTCCGGCGGGTGCCGGGAGGTCACCGTGGAAGCTGCCGACGGACAGGAGGGTTAAGGCATGGTAAAGGAACTGACGTGCATCAGCTGCCCCTTGGGGTGCCCCTTGAAGGTAGAGCTTAACGAGCAGGGCGCGGTGGTGTCCGTGACGGGCAACACCTGCAAGCGCGGGGAGGAATACGGCAAAAAGGAAGTGACCGCCCCCACCCGCACGGTGACCTCCACCATCCGGGTGGAAGGGGCCAAGGCCCCGGTGACCTCGGTGCGCACAAAGACCGACATCCCCAAGGAGAAGATCTTCGCCTGCATGGAGGAGATACGCAAAGCCGTCATAAAGGCCCCGGTGCACATCGGCGACGTGGTCATAAAGAACGTGGCCGGCACCGGCGTGGACGTGACCGCCACCAAGGCGGCGGAGTGACCATGGCAAAAATACGGCTGTGCGTCCCCAGGCGCTTTGAGGCGAAGACCGAAATGCCCCGCCTTCTGCAGGAGGGCCCCGCCGACCTGACCATCTTCCCGGAGGGGTTCCTCCGTTCGGAAGAGGACGAGGCCATGGCCCTGGCGCTCTCGGAAAAGACAGAGGGCACGATACTGGCCGGCTGCCGCCGGGGAAACGAAGAAAAGGTCCTGGTCCTGGAGGGCGGCAGGGTCACAGACACGTACACAAAGTGCATCCTGCACGCAAGCGAAAAGGAAAGGGGCAAGCAGCCGGGAGATACCATCCGCTGCGTGAACACGCGCCTGGGGAAAATCGCCGTGCCGGTGTGCTATGAGATACATTTCCCAGAGGTCTGCCGCGTCATGGCCCTGGAGGGCCCCGTGCTCATGGTGAACCCCATTGGCACTGGCATGTTCCACCGGCTGCAGTACGAGCAGTGGCGGGCTTTAGCCCGGGCCCGGGCCATTGAAAACGAGGTGCCTGTGGCGGGCTGCTGCCACTTCTGCGGGGAGATCCCCTTGGCCTTCGCCTTTGACGGGCAGGGCGGGGAGCTCCTGGCTGTCAGCGGCGGGCACGGGGGCTTTGCGGTAGACATAGACTTGACAGAGAGCCAGCGCCGCCCCCTGGGGTACTTTAAGGACCGGGAGCCCTCCCTTTTCGGGGCGCTGGGGCGGGCATAGAAAGGGGCGCGAATGTGTTAAAAAAAGACATCACTACCATATTATTTGACCTGGACGGCACCCTGCTGCCCATGGACGTGGAGGTTTTCACCCGGGCGTATTTTTCCCTGCTTGCAAAAAAGGCCGCGCCCTTTGGCTATGCCGCCGGGCCCTTGACGGACGCCGTGTGGAAGGGCACCGCCGCCATGGTGAAAAACGACGGGAAGGCCTCTAACTGTGAGCGCTTCTGGCAGGTGTTCACGGAATGTATGGGGCCGGGGTCTGAGAAGCTGCGGGGGGAGTTCGACGACTTCTACGCCCGGGAGTTCGACAAGGTGCGGGAGTCTGTGGGGGAAAACCCCCTGGCGAAAACCGCCGTGCAGGGCCTGCGGGAAAAGGGCTATGACGTGATATTGGCCACAAACCCCATCTTCCCGGCGGTGGGCGTGCAGACGCGGCTAAAGTGGGTGGGGCTCGCTTTGGAAGACTTCTCCCTGGTGACCAGCTATGAAAACTGCCGCACCTGCAAGCCAAACCCGGCCTATTACCGGGAAATCTTAGAAAAAACCGGCAAAAAGCCCCAGGAATGCCTGATGGTGGGCAACGACGCCCGGGAGGACCTGGCGGCCCGGGAGGCCGGGCTTTCGGTGTATCTCATCACCGACTGCCTCATTGACCCGGACAAGGCGGACCTGAGCGGCGTTGACACCGGCTCCTTCCGGGAATTCCTGCGGTACGCGGAGGTCCTTCCATGAAGCTTTATTTTGACAAGCGCCCCTTCTCCTGGGAGGACCAGTACAGCATCTACGACGAGACGGACCAGCGGGCCTATATGGTCGTGGCAAAAGAGGGCAAAAAGGAAAACACCATCTCTCTGCAAAACCGCAACGGCGTGGAGATGGGCCGGGTGCGCTGCCGGAAGACGCTTTTCGGCAAATGGAAATTTTCCATCTGGTACGACGAAAAGCAGATTGGCGCCGTAGAGAAGGTGAACACCCACGGGGTGGTGCGCTACGAGCTGCGCTATGAGCGCTGGCGGCTTTTCGGCAACATCATGGCCTTCGAGTACGACGTGTACGACGGCAAGTACATGGTCATGCACGCCGGAAACGAAGACAACGCCTACCCCGGCAAGTACGTGCTGGACACCAGCTATTCCAACAACGAGCAGGCGGCGCTTTTGGTGGCCCTTGCTATGGAGGCGGCCAACTCTACCCTGCCGCCCAGAAAATAATCTGGGGAAAGCTGCGCAAGCTAACCCTGTATAAACCTATGAAAGGATGAGTGAAATGGCAGTAAAGACCTTTACCCAGGAGAATTTTGACAAGGAGGTGCTAGGCGCTCAGGGCCCGGTGCTGGTAGATTTCTGGGCCAGCTGGTGCGGCCCCTGCAAGATGTTCTCCCCCATCGTTGACGCCTTTGCCGAGGCCCATGAGGGAGACGTGACCGTAGGCAAGGTGAACATCGACGAACAGCCCGATTTGGCCGCCCGGTACGGGGTCATGAGCATCCCCACGGCCATCCTCTTTAAGGACGGCGAGGCCGTGAACACCCTGGTGGGCCTGCAGCCCAAGGAAAACCTGGAGGCGCTCTTACAGTGACAGCGGATGTGATCGTCATCGGCGGGGGGCCTGCCGGGTACACGGCGGCCCTGTACGGGGCCCGGGCGGGCCTTTCGGTGCTGGTGCTGGAGAAGCTGACCCCCGGCGGGCAGATGGGCACCACCGACCAGGTGGACAATTACCCCGGCTTCCCAGAGGGCGTCGGCGGCTTCGAGCTGGCCATGGAGATGAAGAAAGGGGCCGAGCGCTTCGGGGCCCGGACGAAAATGGCGGAGGTCACGGAAGTAAAGCTTACGGGCGAGACGAAGGAAGTGCTGGCCGGCGGCGAGCGGCTGCAGGCCAAAGCCGTGATACTGGCCACCGGGGCCCACCCCCGGGAGCTGGGCCTGCCCGGGGAAAAGGAACTGCGGGGCCGGGGCGTCTCTTACTGCGCCACCTGCGATGGGATGTTTTTCCGGGGAAAGACCGTGGCCGTAGTGGGCGGCGGCGATACCGCCGCGGCGGACGCCCTGTACCTTTCCCGGCTGTGCGAGAAGGTGGTGCTCATCCACCGGCGGGACGCCCTCCGGGCCTCCGCCGCCTACCGGGCCCCCTTGATGGGGCTTCCCAACCTGGAGTTTCTGTGGGACAGCGAAGTGGCCGCCCTGGAGTTTGAAAGCACCCTCACAGGGCTCACGGTGCGAAACAAAAAGACCGGAAAGACCCAAACCCTTCCCTGCAGCGGCGTGTTCGTGGCCATCGGCCAGGTGCCGGACACGGGGCTTTTCAAAGGCCAGATAGCGCTGGACGGGGCTGGGTACGTGTGTGCGGATGAATCCACCCGCACCAGCCTCCCCGGCGTCTTTGCCGCGGGAGACCTGCGGGCAAAGCCCCTGCGGCAGATCGTCACCGCCTGCGCCGACGGCGCCGTGGCCGCCCAGCAGGCAGAGGCGTATTTGACCATGTGAGACATTTTAGATACGGAAAACCCGCCCTTTTCCCGGGAAAAAGGCGGGTTTTTCTGCTTTTCGGGCGGTTTTTGCCCTTTTACTCCAGCTCGAAGGCCCCGGTGTAGAGCTGGTAGTACTTGCCCTTCTGGGCTATGAGCTGCCGGTGGCTGCCCCGCTCGATGATGCGGCCCAGCTCCAGCACCAGGATGCTGTCGGAGTTCTGCACCGTAGAGAGCCTGTGGGCGATGACAAACACCGTGCGGCCCTTCATGAGGCCGTCCATGCCCCGCTGCACCAGGCGCTCGGTGCGGGTGTCGATGGAGGAGGTGGCCTCGTCCAGCACCATCACGGGCGGGTCGGCCACAGCGGCCCGGGCAATGGCCAAAAGCTGCCGCTGGCCCTGGGAGAGGCTGCCCCCGTCCCCGGAGAGGACGGTGTCGTACCCCTGGGGCAGGCGGCGGATGAAGCCGTCGGCGTTGGCAAGCTTTGCTGCGGCCTCGATTTCCTCCTGTGTGGCGTCCAGCTTCCCATAGCGGATGTTTTCCCCCACGGTGCCGGTAAAGAGGTTCGTGTCCTGCAAAACGATGCCCAGGGAGCGCCGCAGGTCGGGCTTTTTAATCTTATTGATGTTGATGCCGTCGTAGCGTATCTTGCCGTCGGCGATGTCGTAGAAGCGATTTATCAGGTTCGTGATGGTGGTCTTGCCCGCGCCCGTGGCCCCCACGAAGGCCACCTTCTGGCCGGGGTCGGCCTCCAGGGTGATGTCGTGGAGCACCAGCTTTTCCTCGTTATAGCCGAAGTCCACCCCCCGCAGCTCTACATGGCCTGTGAGCTTCGTGTAGGTCACCGTGCCGTCGTGGTGGGGGTGCTTCCAGGCCCAGAGGCCGGTGCGCTCCTTTGTCTCTGTGAGCCGGCCGTTTTCCTCCCGGGCGTTTACCAGGGTCACGTAGCCCTCGTCCTTTTCGGGGGGCTCATCCATCACGTCGAAGATGCGCTCGGCCCCAGCTAAGGCCATGACGATGGTGTTGAACTGCTGGGAAAGCTGGCTGATGGGCTGGGTGAAGCTGCGGCTCAGCTGCAAAAAGGCCGCGATGCCCCCAGCGTCAGCCCGCCCACCCCAGAGAGGGCCAGAGCGCCCCCGGCTATGGCGATGAGCACGTACTGCAGGTGGCCCAGGTTGTTCATCACAGGGCCCATGACGTTTGCGTAGCGGTTGGCGGCGTCGGCCTCCTGGCGCAGGGCTTCGTTCAGGGCGTCGAAGTCAGCTTTGGCCTTCTCCTCGTGGCAGAAGACCTGCACTACCTTCTGCCCGGTGACCATCTCCTCGATGAAGCCGTTCACCGCGCCCAGGGAGCGCTGCTGCTTCACAAAATACTTGCCGCTCTGCCCGCCGATATACCGGGTGACCAAGAGCATCAGCCCCACAAAGGCTATCACCAGCACCGTCAGGGGCACGCTGGTGGTGACCATGGCCCAGAACACCGACACCACCGTGATCACCGAGCTGAACATCTGGGGGATGCCCTGGGAGATCATCTGCCGCAGGGTGTCGGTGTCGTTGGTGTAGCGGCTCATCAGGTCCCCGTGGGTGTGGGTGTCAAAGTACTGGATGGGCAGAGTCTGCATGTGGGAGAAAAGGTCGTCCCGTATCTTCTTGAGCATCCCTTGGGAGATGCCCACCATGAGCCAGTTATAGAGGAAAGTGGAGCCCACCCCCACAAGATAGATGAGCGCCATGGTGCCGATGGCCCCGAGGAGCCCCGTAAACACAGGGTCTGGGGACAGGAGCAGGGGCTCGATGTAGTCGTCGATGAGCGTGCGCAGAAACAGCGAGCCCATGACCGTCGCCAGGGAGCTGAATAAAATGCACACCAGCACCACCACGAACCGCGCCTGATATCCCCGGCCCAGGTAGCTTAGCAGCCGGGCGATGGTCTTTCCCTTGTTTTTGGGCCCCTGGCCCTTTACGAAGGCCCCGGGCCCCCGGCCGGGAGGCCCCCCGTGTACTCTAGGCTGCGCCATTTTCGTCTCCCCCTTTCTGCTGGGACTCGTATACTTCCCTGTAAATATCGCTCTTTTCCATGAGTTCTTCATGGCTGCCCACGTCGGCCACCCGGCCGCCCTCCAGCACGATGATCTGGTCGGCGTCCTGGACGGAAGCCACCCGCTGGGCGATGATGATTTTCGTGGTGCCGGGTATCTCCTGCCGGAAGGCCTGGCGGATAAGGGCGTCGGTGCGGGTGTCCACAGCGCTGGTGGAGTCGTCTAAGATGAGGATCTTCGGCTTCTTCAGCAGGGCCCGGGCGATGCACAGGCGCTGCTTCTGCCCGCCGGAGACATTGGAGCCCCCCTGCTCGATGTAGGTGTCGTACCCCTCGGGGAACTCCCGGATGAAGCCGTCGGCCTGGGCAAGCGCACAGGCGTGCATGAGTTCTTCATCGGTGGCGTTTTCATTTCCCCAGCGCAGGTTCTCCTTGATGGTGCCGGAAAAGAGCTCGTTCTTCTGCAGCACCATGGCCACTTCTTCCCTTAGGGCCTTTACGTTATAATCCCGCACGTCTTCGCCCCCTACCAGCACCCGGCCCCCGGTGCAGTCGTACAGGCGGGGGATGAGCTGCACAAGGCTGCTCTTGCCGGAGCCCGTGCCGCCCAGGATGCCCACGGTCTCACCGGGCTTTATCTCCAGGTCGATCTCCGACAGGCACACCCGGCCCTCCTTCTGGTAGCGGAACTCCACGTTTTCAAAGCGCACAGAGCCGTCTTTCACCTGCTGTATGTTCTTCTGGCCGTCTTTTATTTCGTTTTCCTCGTCCAGCAGCTCGCAGATGCGCTGCATGGAGGCCCGGGACATAGTTATCATCACGAAGAACATGGAGAGCATCATCAGGCTCATGAGGATTTGGGAGGCGTAGGAGAGAAGGCTCATGAGCTGCCCCGTGGTCATAGAGCCGCCCACGATGAGCTTGGCCCCGAACCAGGAGATGAGCAGGATGCAGCTGTACATGCAGAACTGCATCAAAGGGGAGTTAAAGGCCAATATCTTCTCGGCAAGGGCAGAGTCCCGGCGGATATCCTCGCTGGCCTTTGTGAACTTCTCGGTTTCATGGTCCTCCCGCACAAAGGCCTTTACCGCCCGGATGCCCCGGAGGTTTTCCTGCACCACGATGTTCAGCCGGTCGTAGCGCCTGAACATGCGCTCAAAGACCGGATGGGCCTTGCTGGCGATGAACAGCAGCCCCGCCCCCAGGATGGGGATGGCTATGAGGAAGATGACCGAAAGAGAGGGGTTCAGATAAAAGGCCATGACCAGGGAGAACACCAGCATGGCCGGGGCCCGCACCGAGCGGGTGACCATCTGGAAGGCGTTCTGCAGGTTCGTCACGTCGGTGGTCAGGCGGGTGACGATGCTGCCGGTGGAAAACTTGTCAATATTCCCGAAGGAGTAGCCCTGGACCTTGTGGTACATGTCCTGCCGCAGGTTGGCCGCAAAGCCCGCCGAGGCCTTGGCCGCGCTATGCCCCGCCAGAAACCCGAAAGCCAGCGAGACCAGCGTGGCTGCGGCCAGGGCCAACCCCGTCTTCCAAATGACCCCCATGTCCCCGGCCTCGATGCCGTTATCGATGAGATAGGCCATTAAAAGAGGGATGACCACCTCCATGACGGCCTCCATGGTCACGAAGGCCGGCGCAAGCAGGGTATCCTTCTTGTACTGCCGGACGCTGCCGGCAATCTTTTTTATCACATACACCGCTTCCTTTCAAAAATATGTTTCTTCCCTTACAGTACGCCTCCTAACAATAGGGGCAGAAAAAAGCCGCCTACTCCACAGCCTCCTCGGCGTTTTTGCAGATCTTCTCGCACAGGCGGAAAAACTCCCGCTTCTCCTCCGGCGTGAGCCCCCGGGACAGCTGCTCCTCGGCCCTTTGTATGCATTCCCCCACCCGCTCGTGGAGCTCTACGGCCTGGGGCGTCAGCATGATCTTCTTGAGCCGGGCGTCCTCCCCCACCGACTGCCGGGTGATCCAGCCGTTTTTCTCCATCAGCTGCAGAATGCCCGTGACGGTAGAGCGCCGCACCCCGAACTGCTCTTGGATATCCCGCTGGTAAACGTCCCGCCCCCGGTTCTCATAGAGGTACCGCATGACCCAGCTCTGGGTCTTGGTGGGCTTTTCCCGCAGGTCCCCAAAGGCCCGCTGGTCCACCAGACGCTTGCACAAAATGCGCAGCCTGTGCACCTGGAAGCCGATCTCGTCCCGGTGCTCCGTGCCCGGGGTGTGTATGGGCTCTCTGCACTCTCTGTGCTCCATGGGGGGCTCCTCCCTTCGGGGTAGTTTGTTAGCTTGCGAACTGTTAGGCTGATGTTATTATATGCCAAAGGGCAGCGGCTGTCAAGTGGGCGGGGGAAAAATTTTCTTTGTGAGCTTCTGCAGGGGGGGCAGGGAGAGCTTCAGCACCAGGCCCGTCAAGAGGCCCGTGAGCACCCCGAAGACCAAAAGGGCCGGTATGTAGAACACCACCGCCTGGGAGGTCATGGCCCGGGCCACGGCCAGCTGGGCGGCGTTATGGGTGAGGGCCCCCCCTACGCCGATGGGCATGAGGGAGATGTTGGTCTTTTTCAGTAGCGCCCACATGACAAGGGTGCTGAGAACGCCCCCCGAAAGGCTCATGGCTCCGGCTGCCGCCCCCCGGCCCAGGAAAGCGAA
This sequence comes from uncultured Clostridia bacterium, assembly GCA_947644325.1. Taxonomy (GTDB): domain Bacteria; phylum Bacillota; class Clostridia; order Oscillospirales; family Acutalibacteraceae; genus Acutalibacter. The sequence goes on along the minus strand of CANRZD010000006.1, from coordinate 31,517 downwards.
GCCCCCCTTGAGCACCGCCAGAAACAAGGCGCAGGGCAGGCCCACGCTGCCGGCGGCGTACATAGAGACGATGTTGGAAAGGCCCAGCTTGGCCCCAGGGGGCAGCATGGGCAGGGGGGGCAGCAGGCTCTCTAAAAAAGATAAGGCCAGGGCAAGGGCCCCCAAAAGGCCGGTAAAGGCGGTGCGAGCGCAGGTGTTCTTCATGGTGCTCCTTTCAGTAGGTGGCGGCGTCAAAGCCCTGGTCCCCCTCCAGGCGCAGGGCGATGCGGGCGGGCAGGCACAGGGCGGTCTCACCGGCATGACGGAGGGCCCCGGTGCGCACACAGGTCTTGTCCGGGCAGGTGGAGGACACAAACCGCGCCCCCTGGGGGCTGAATTCTATAACGACGGTGTGGCCGTCCGCGCCGGGAAAGTCCTTCTGCACGGGGCCCGAGAGGGCCCGCAGGTCCTGGGTGAAAAGGGGCGCGCCGTCGCGCTCTACCGTGGCGGACACGGCCCCGGGGGCGGCCTGCAGCCACAAATACAGGCCCGCCCCCAGCAGAAGCAGCAGGAGCAGCAGGGCCGCGGCCTTTGGGGTGATGAGCTTTTTCTTTTCCATGGGGGCACCCGGTTCCTTTTTCTTTTATTATAGCATAAAGAAAATTCACAGGCAAGGGCTTGCAATAGGGGCCGGGGCTTGCTATGATAGGGATAGGCGGTTTCGCCTGAGTTTTTTTCGGGAGGTTTTTTGCGTGATTCTTATTAAAAACGGGCTTATAAAGCCCATTTCCGGGCCGGACATCCCCGGCGGGCAGGTGCTGCTGGACGGGGGGAAGATCGTGGCCGTAGGGAAAACGGTGGACGCCCCGGCGGATGCCCAGGTCATCGATGCCCAGGGAGGCATTGTGGCCCCGGGCTTTGTAGAGGGGCACTGCCACATCGGCCTGGACGAGGAGGCCATCGGCTTCGAGGGGGCGGACTACAACGAGAGCACCGACCCCGTGACCCCCCACATGAGGGGCATCGACGGGCTGAACCCCATGGACGAGGCCCTCTTTGACGCCTGCAGCCACGGGGTGACCACCGCCGTCACCGGCCCGGGCAGCGCCAACGTGGTGGGCGGCACGTTCCTGGCTGTAAAGCTCTGGGGCAAGCGGGTGGACAACATGGTGGTGAAGGACCCTGTGGCCATGAAGATCGCCTTTGGCGAGAACCCCAAGCGCTGCTACGGCGGCAACAACAAGAAAGCGCCCATCACCCGCATGGGCACGGCGGCCCTGCTGCGGGAGGTGCTGCAGAAGTCAAAAGAGTACATGGAGGAGCTGGATGCCTGGGAGAAGGACCCAGAGGGCTGCAAGAAGCCTAAATTTGACGCGAAGCTGCACGCCATGCTGCCGGTGATGCGGGGGGAGATCCCCTTAAAGAGCCACGCCCACCGGGCCGACGACATCTTCACGTCCCTGCGCATCGCAAAGGAGTTCGGGGTGGGCATCACCCTGGACCACTGCACCGAGGGACACCTGATTGCAGACGAGCTGAGCAAGGAGGGCCGGCCCTGCTTAGTGGGGCCCACCTTCGGGAGCAAGAGCAAATTTGAGCTCAAGAACAAGTGCTGGGACACCCCCCGGGTGCTGGCGGAAAACGGCGTGAAGATCGCCATCATCACCGACGCCCCGGTGATCCCCCTAAAGTACCTGCCCCTGTGCGCGGGCCTTGCCATAAAGGCCGGCCTGCCCGAGGAGGAGGCCTGGAAGGCCGTCACCCTCCACCCGGCGGAGATCGCGGGCATTGGGGACCGGGTGGGGAGCCTTGCCCCCGGCAAGGACGCCGACGTGGTCGTCTACAAGGGGAACCCCCTGACGGACGTGCAGTATGAGACCCTTGTGACCATTATAGACGGGAAAATCGTCTATCAGGCGTAAAAGGGAGAGATCTTCTGGCCTCGCGGGCTTTAGGCGCGCGGGGCTTTTCTTTTTGACGATTTGACCGAGCGGAGTTGAAATGGCCCCCGAAACGTGCTATAATTTCGGTAAATCAACCTAAAAAACCGAAAGGCAGGTGCCGAATTATGGTACAGAAACCTTTGGAGGCCGTGTGGGGGCTCACCGACCAGCCGGTGCTGGCGCTGGAGCCCCGGGACGGGTCGTGCCGCGTGCTGTACCAGAACGCCGCCGCGTCGGCGCTTTGCCCCGAATACGAGAACCCCTTGGAGGCCATGCTGGACCCGGAGCGGCAGGCCCTGCTGGACGCTCTGGGCTCGGGGGAAAACACGGGTCCCCTTTTCTGCCACTTGGCCAAAAGCGTGTACGCCGCCCGCATCATCGGCTGGAACGGCTACCGCATGTGCCTTCTGCAGGAGGCCTCCGCCTACTATAACGCCACCCAGTCCGCCTTAAACGAGGCCATCATGGCAAGCCAGGCCAAAACAAGCTTCCTCTCTGAAATCTCCCACGATATCCGCACCCCCATGGGGGCCATCATGGGCCTGACGCAGATCGCCCTCTCCCAGCCGGAGCTGCCGCCCCGGGTGAAGGAGTGCCTGGGGAAAATACAGGTGGCCTCCAACCACATGATGTCGCTCTTAAACGAAGTGCTGGATATGTCCCGCATCGAGAGCGGCCGGGTGGTCATTCAGCCCGCCCCGGTGAGCGTGGCGGACCTGCTCCACGAAATCCTCATCGTGGCCCGGCCCCAGGCGGACGCGGGGGAGCTTACCTTCCGGCTGGAGATGGGCCCCGTGGTGTGGGAGCGCATTTTGGCAGACGGGGTGCGGGTGAAGCAGATTTACTTAAACCTCCTCTCCAACGCCGTGAAGTACACCCCCGCCGGGGGAGAAGTGGACCTTTACTTCTCTGTGCAGCCGGACCCCCGGGAGGGCTGGGTGCGCATGGTGGTGCGGGTGAAGGACACCGGCATCGGCATGGGGTCGGAATTCATGAGCCGGCTCTTTACCCCCTTCGAGCGGGAGGAGAAGTCCACGGTCAGCCGCATACAGGGCACGGGGCTGGGGCTCACCATCACCAAGAACCTGGTGGAGGTCATGGGCGGGTCCATCGCGGTGGAGAGCCGCTCGGGGGAGGGCTCCTGCTTTACGGTGGAGATCCCCTTCGAGACCGCGCCCCAGGACGACGCCGGGGCCCTGGAGGCCCTGGGGGGCCAGCGGGTGCTGCTCTTAGACAGCGACCCCAAAGAGAGCGGGCTCATACGGGAGATGCTGTCGAGCCTGCGGATGGAGTCGGACTGGGCCCGGGACGCGGACAACGCCGTGCTGCTTCTGAACGACGCGGACCTTTCCGGGGACCCGTACTTTGCCTTTTTGACGGCGGAGCGGGTGCCGGGGGTGGAAATGATGCTGTTCCTTTCGGAAATACGCCAGCGCATGGGGGAAGACTTCCCCATCCTGCTGCTGTCTGAAAACGACTGGAGCCAGACGGAGTACATGTTCACCCAGGCGGGGGTGGATGGGTTCATCCCCCTGCCGCTTTTCAGAAGCCGCTTAGCCGCCGGGCTGCGGGCCTGCACGGGCCCCGGCCTGCCCGGCGCCGCCTGGGAAGAGCCTGCAATGACGCCGGACCTCTCCGCAAAGCGGCTGCTGCTGGTGGAGGACAACGAGCTCAACCGGGAGATCGCCCTGGAGCTTCTGGGCGGCTGCGGGGTGCGGATAGAGACCGCGGAAAACGGCCGGGAGGCGGTGCGGAAATTCCAGCAGTCCGCGCCGGGCTACTATGACCTTATCTTCATGGACATACAGATGCCTCTGATGAACGGCCTGGAGGCCACCCGGGCCATCCGGGCCCTGGGCCGGGCGGACGCCAAGTCCGTGCCCATTGTGGCCATGACGGCAAACGCCTTTGTAGAGGACGTGCAGAACTCCCTGCAGGCGGGCATGAACGCCCACATCGCAAAGCCCCTTGACATGCAGAAGGTGTTCGAGACCATGGAGCGCTTTCTGGGGAGGGACGCGGGATGAGGGAGTATCAACGGGCGTACCTTGCGCACCTGGCGGAGATCGTGGAGCTCAACGACCTGTATGGCCACATGCCCGAGAGCGGGGCGGCTTTCCTTTCCTGGCGGCGGGAAAACAGCCTGCGCATCCGGGAGATCGTGGGGGAAAATAACGCCATGCTCCGGGAGAAACTCTTCCCGGTGCTGGACGACATCGCTTCGGCGGACCAGGAGGAGATCGCGGCCCTGGAGGAATTTGCCCTGCAGCTGGGGGCCGGCGGGGCCAACCAGCCGGACCTGACCCTCAACTACACCATCTGCTGCGCCCTTATCACCTATGCCCGCAAGTGGGGCAGGCGCGATATGCTCATACGGCAGCTGTACCGGGCGGGGCTGGCGCTTTTCTACATGCAGGAGATCCTGGACCGCTGCGGGCAGGCCCGCTACCGGTGGAAGATGGGCTTGCTTTTCGGCGAAGCCGCTTCCTTCATCAAGCGGTACGACGACATAAAGGACGTGGAAACAAGGGGGTACATCCACCGATCCATGGGGAATTTGTCCCTGGCCTACAGCGGGGCCAACCGGGAGGACGCGGTGAAAAAGCTGGACGCCGTGCGCAGGTCCCTGCAGATCTTAAACGACCCCGTGTACCAGAAGAAGACTCCAGAACTGCCCTGGGAGCTCTACATCTACGTGAGCCACCAGGAGCGCTCCTCGGCCCTGAATGTACTGCGGGCGGGCATACAGGACCCGGTGGTCCTGCGGGAGGTCATGGAGTCGGCGCAGTTTGTGCGGGAATACCAGGAGCGGGACTGCGCGAAGCGGGGGGTAAAGCCCATGGTGCGCTGGAGCCTTGCCTATGAAGCGGCCCAGTACCACTGCGGGGTGCAGCCCCTGGGCCGCCTGCTGCGGTGGCTGGAGGAGGCCTACACCGGCCGGGACCCCCGGGACTACTCGGAAAACGGCATTTACGCCAACATCTCCCTGCCCGGCCTTTACTCGGACTATATATCCCGGGACGAGGAGTTCAAGGTCAAGAAGAAGGACATCGTGCTGCACATGTACCGGCAGGTGGCGCGCTATGTAAGGGAGGCCCCGGAGGACCAGGCCCGGGGGCTTCTGACCAAATACCTGCTGCTGTTTTTAGAGAGCTATGTGGAGTACCCGGACGGGATACTGGAAAAAGACTTCCTGCTGCAGATTGTGGTGAGCCGCCAGCCGGACGCCTACGTGCGGTTTTACCTGGCGGCGCGTATCACCCGGCTCATGGCGGCCCGGGCCTTAAAGGAGTGCCCCCAGACGCTTGTGGGCGTGCTGGGCTGCGAAAGCGTCCGGCAGGTGCGGGAGCGGCAGGAGGAAATTCTGCAGTTTGCCTATGACAGCGGGCTTTTCCATGACATCGGCGTGCTGGCCTTCAACGACATGCTGGTGAAGCTGGGCCGCAGCTGGCTGGAGGAGGAGCGGGAAATGTACGGCTGCCACGTGTACGCCGGGGAATTCTATTTGGGCCGCAGCCCCTCTACCCGGCCCTATGTAAAGGCGGCCCTGGGGCACCACGCCTGGTATGACGGCTCTGGCGGGTACCCGGCCGAATACCGCCGGGAGGAGGACCCCGGCCGGGCTGTCACCGATATGGTGAGCATAGCGGCCTTTATCACCCAGGCTACCGACGACACAGACCCCAAGAACCCCCGCCCCCTCTCCTTAGAGCAGGCGGTGGAGATGGTGCGGGCCCAGTCGGGAGCCCGGTTCTCGCCGGATGCCGTAGGGCTTCTGGAGGGGCTGGAGGACGTGTGGGAGGCGGGAAGGGCTGCGGCCTACGAAAAGGCGTACCGCATCTTAAAAAGCTGAGAAAGGGTGATTTTTGCAGAAAACCCGTTGCGGCGGGCGGCAGGGTATGTTATGATAGTGGGGTAAGGTCTTTCGTTTTTATGTGGGATATTCTGGATGGGAGGAAGCATATGGACGTATTTTCACTCTTTACCCTGGCAGGGGGGCTGGCCTTTTTCCTGTACGGCATGCACGTGATGTCCACGGGGCTGGAGAAAATGGTGGGCGGCAAGCTGGAGCGGGTGCTCAAATCCATGACCTCCAGCAAATGGAAGGGGCTTCTGCTGGGGGCGGTCATCACCATCGCCATCCAGTCCTCCTCGGCCATGACGGTGATGCTGGTGGGTCTCGTGAACTCCGGCATCATGCAGCTGAGCCAGACGGTCAGCGTCATCATGGGCTCCAGCATGGGCACCACCCTCACCGCCTGGATTCTGAGCGCCGCGGGGATAGAATCGGAGAGCTTCCTTCTGCGGATGCTGAAGCCCGAGTCCTTTTCGCCCTTGGTGGCCCTTCTGGGCGTGCTGTTCATCATGGGGGCCAAAAGCGACAAGAAGAAGGACGTGGGCACCATTTTAGTGGGCTTCTCCGTCCTCATGACCGGCATGAGCTTCATGAGCCAGTCTGTGAGCCCCCTGGCCGAGACCCCGGCTTTCCACGAACTGCTGGTCATGTTCCGAAACCCCTTGATGGGCGTCCTCATCGGCACGGTGTTCACGGGCATCATCCAGAGCTCCGCGGCCTCCGTGGGCATCCTGCAGTCCTTAGCCATGACCGGCAGCATCAGCCTGAGCATGGCCTTCCCCATCATCACCGGCGCCAACATCGGCACCTGCGTCACGGGGCTGCTCTCAGCCATCGGCGCCAACAAGAACGCCAAGCGGGTGGTGGCGGTGAGCGTCTACTTCAAGGTCATCGGCACGGTCATCTGCCTTTCGGTGTTCTATGGGCTCAACGCCTTTTTCCACTTCCAGGTGGTGGACGCGCCCATCAGCGCCTTCGGCATCGCGGTGGTACATACGCTTTTTAACATTATCAACACCTTCGTGCTGCTGCCCTTCTCGGGCCAGCTGGAAAAGCTCGCCAAACTGACCATACGGGAAAAGAACACCAAAGAGGAGCTTCTGGACGAGCGCCTGCTGCTCTCCCCGGGCTTTGCCATTGCCGAGTGCCGGAAGCTCTCGGTGCGCATGGCAAAGGCCGCCCAGGAGTCGATGGCCGCCGCCATCGGCCTGCTGCATGAATACGACGAAAAGACCGCCGAGCGCATCACCGCCGAAGAGGAGGAGATCGACCTGTATGAGGACAAGCTGGGCACCTTCTTAGTAAAGCTCAGCGCCAAAAGCCTCTCGGGCCAGGACAGCGCAAACGTCTCGCAGCTGCTGCACGCCATCGGCGATTTCGAGCGCATCGGCGACCACGCGGTGAACATTCTGCGGGCCGCCAGCGAGATACACGACAAGGAGATACAGTTCTCCCAAAAGGCCCAGGAGGAGCTGGCCGTCATGACCCGGGCCATCCTATCCATTCTGGACCTTACCGTGGAGGCCTTCGAGAAAAACGACCCCAAGCTGGCCGCTAAAGTGGAGCCCCTGGAGCAGGTCATCGACAGCCTGAAGCTGGAGCTCAAGAACCGCCACATCCGCCGCCTGCAGGAGGGGCGCTGCACCATCGAGCTGGGCTTTGTGCTGACGGACCTGCTGACAAACTACGAGCGCGTGTCCGACCACTGCTCCAACATCGCCGTCACCGTCATCCAGATCAAGGACCCGTCCTTGGACACCCACGGCTACCTGAACGAAATAAAAAACACCGGCGACCCCGACTTCACCCAGGCCTTCGAGTCCTACTCCCTGGAGTACCTGCTGCCCGACTCTCTGGCGGCCGAAGGGGAATAAAGAGAATAAAATCGGCCGCGCCCCGGCAGTGGGGTGCGGCCGTTTTATGTTTTTAGAGGCCAAGAATTTCTTTTTTCTTTGCGGCAAATTCTTCCTGGGTGATAATACCGTTATCCAGCAAGTTTTTATACTTTATGAGTTCATCGGCACCACTGGCAGGAACAGGCATCTGGGTCTGCGCTGTTGCGGCGCGTGCCCTTTGACGGGCCACCAGCAGGTCGCTGATGCATTGGTAAATTTCTTCCTTGTGGGAAAGGCTGCTAAACTTGATATTCCCAGAGGAAGTGCCAATTATAATGCCGCTCAAAAGCCCGGATCTTATTGATGAAATTGTGTCAATGGGCAGGTCAACCTTCTTCCCCCAAGAGCTTCTACCGCACACCCGTTCCGTTGTAACTATCAGTTCTACAGGTGATGTAAGCAGAGCCAGCAGGCCCGTGGGGACAATAAAGATGACAACCATGAAGACGAAGCCAGGATTAAAGATATCTCCACCTGACATCATTGCGACAAGGATAACAAAGACCACCGCCAAAGCAAACAAAATCAAACATATCCAACCGAAAATACCCCGTTTGCTTTCTACCAGCACTTGTTCGTCCATATTCATTCCTCTTTTCTTTTCCCCTGTGGGAATTTGAATTTACCCCATTATAGCCCGAATACGGGCTATTGTCAAGTGTAACACTTCCCCATATGCTGAAAGTATCGCAAAGGGGGAGTTTTGCTTGATTGTCTTTGACAAACTGTGGCAGACTATGAAGGAAAAAGGCGTTTCGCAGTATAAGCTGATAAAGGAATACCACATAAGCAGCGGCCAGTTGGACAGGCTGCGGAAAAATGAGAACGTGAGCACCTACACCCTGAACCAGCTGTGCAAGATATTACACTGTAAGCTGGAAGACATTGTAGAGTATATTGAGGAATAAAAAACGGGAGCCCGAAGGTTCCCGCTTTTCTATGGGTTTATCCAGCTTACTGCATGGCCTCCACCAGGGCCTTGGTGTCACGGGCGATGACAAGCTCTTCGTTGGTGGGGATGACGAAGACCTTTATTTTGGAGTCGGGGGCAGAGATTTCGCCCTCTTTGCCGCGGACCATTTCCTCGTTCTTCTGGGGGTCCAGCTTCACGCCGGCGAACGCCAGGGCTTTGCAGATTTCGGCCCGGTGGGAGGACTGGTTCTCGCCCACGCCGGCGGTGAAGACGATGGCGTCGCACCCGCCCAGGGAGACCATGTAGCCGCCGATGAACTTAGAGACCTGATACTCCAGGATATCCTGGGCGAGCTTTGCGCGCTCGTGGCCCTCGTTGCGGGCGGTGGTCACGTCACGGTCGTCGCTGGAGATGCCGGAGACGCCCAGAAGGCCCGACTTCTTATTGAGCACCTGGTCCATCTCGCCGGGGGTCAGGTGCTCCTTCTCCATGATGAAGGTGACCACAGAGGGGTCCAGGGACCCGGAGCGGGTGCCCATCATGAAGCCGTCCAAGGGGGTAAGGCCCATGCTGGTGTCCACGCACTTGCCGCCGTCCACGGCGGTGATGGAGGAGCCGTTGCCCAAATGGCAGGTGATGATCTTAAGGTCCTTTATATCCTGCCCCATAAGCTGAGCGCACCGGGCGCTCACATACCGGTGAGAGGTGCCGTGGGCGCCGTAGCGGCGCACGGCGTACTTCTCGTAGTACTCGTAGGGGATGGGATAGATATAAGCCTTGGGGGGCATGGTGGCGTGGAAGGAGGTGTCGAACACCACGGCCTCGGGCAGCTCCTTGCCGAACAAATCCCGGCAGGCGTTGATGCCCTGCACGTGGGCGCCGTTATGTAAGGGGGCTAAGGGGATCAGGCTCTTGATGTCCTCGATGACCTTGTCGTTCACCAGCTCGGACTGATGGAAGATGGCGCCGCCCTGCACCACCCGGTGGCCGATGGCCGCTATTTCGTCCAGGCTCTCTATGACGCCGTACTCCTTATCCAGAAGGGCGTCCTTCACCTGGGTGAAGGCGGCGGTGTGGTCCAGCATGTTCACCTTTTTGTTTAGCTCCCGGCCGTCGGCGGTCTTGTGGGTGAAGATGCCCCCGGGGATGCCGATGCGTTCGCAGTTGCCCTTGCAGAGCATCTCCTCGTTGTCCATGTCGATGAGCTGGTACTTTAGGGAGGAGCTGCCCGCGTTGATAACAAGAATTTTCATACTCTTTTTTCCTTTCCGGCTGATTTTTTAAGCCTTGGCCTTGCCAAGTTACAGGCCCGTGCTGTACAATTAAGCTGAGATGCGGCCCCAAGCCGCACATGATTATTTTAATACACTTTCCTTTTGATTGCAAGGAGTTTCCTTAAAAATGCCTGAGAATTTGCGTTTTTCCGCCGTTATCTGTGAACTGAACCCCCTGCACCGGGGGCATCTCTCCCTGCTGCGGGCGGCCCGCCGCGCAAGCGATGGGGTGGTGTGCATTATGAGCGGCAGCTTCGTCCAGCGGGGCGAGCCCGCTATTTTAGACAAATGGGCCCGGGCCCGCCTGGCCCTTCTGGCCGGTGCGGACCTTGTCATCGAGCTGCCCCTTTCCTGGGCCTGCGCCGGGGCCGAGCGCTTTGCCCGGGGGGGTGCCGCCTTAGCCGGGAGCCTGCCCGGGGTGAACACCCTGGTCTTCGGCAGCGAGGTGCCGGACGTGCCCGCCCTGACCCAGGCGGCAGGGGCCCTGCTCTCCCCCGGCTTTTCTGACGCCCTCTCACGCCTGCCGGAGGACGGCTCCTCCTTTGCCCGCCGCCGCCAGCGGGCCCTGTGGGCCCTGATCGGGGAGGAAAAGGCCGCGCTGCTGGAAAAGCCCAACGCCGCCCTGGGGGTAGAGTACTGCAAGGCCATCCTGCAGCTGGGCCTGCCCCTGAAGCCTGTGGCCTTCCCCCGGTCCGGGGCCCCCCACGACGGCCCCGCCGCCCCGGGTGAGTTCCTCTCCGGCAGCGCCCTGCGGGAGAAGATCTTTGCCGGGAAGGACCTTACGGGCCTTGTGCCTGACTTCACCCTGGAGATGATTCGGCAGGAGACCGCCGCGGGCCGGTGCCCGGCCGCCCTCTCCCGGCTCGAACGGCCCATTCTGGCGAAGCTGCGCATGATGGCCCCCGAAGACTTCGCAAAGCTGCCCGACGTGAGCGAGGGCCTGGAAAACCGGCTCTATAAGGCCGCCCGGCAGGCGGTGTCGCTGGAGGAGCTCTACGCCCTCACAAAGACCAAGCGCTACCCCCACGCCCGCATACGCAGGCTGGTGCTGGGGGCGTTCCTGGGCCTTGCCGGGGACGGGCCCCCCACTCCGCCCCGCCTGCGGGTGCTGGGCATGACCGCCCGGGGGGCCGCGCTCTTAAAAGGCTGTACCCTACCCGTGGGCACCCGCCCCGACGAAACAGAGGCCCGGGCCGACGACCTGTACGCCCTTTCTACCCCTGTGGCCCAGCCCTGCGGGCGGTCCTTTCGGGAGGGCGTGATAAAATTTTAGAAAAGTGCTTGCAAAATACCCCCCTAGGGTATATAATAGGGTATACTAACAGGAAAGCGAGGTGGGCACTATGCCAGACTGCTGCCGCTATAAATCCACCCCCCGCAGCCCCGAGACCCTGCGCCAGCTGCAGAACCGCCTGAGCCGCATCACGGGCCAGCTGGGGGGCATCGCCAAGATGCTGGAGGAAAACCGCTACTGCGGGGACATCCTCACCCAGGTGGCGGCGGTGGAGAGCGCACTGCAGGCTTTCGGGTACATCGTCCTGCAGGAGCACATGGAGACCTGCGTGGCCGATGGCATCCGGGCCGGGGACAGGGAGATTCTGGAGGAGGCATTGGGGCTCATCAAGAAACTGAAGTAGAGGGGGAGTTTTATGACCACAGAGAAATTCCACGTCACCGGCATGACCTGCGCCGCCTGCCAGGCCAACGTGACCCGCCGGGTGCAGAAGGTGCCCGGGGTGCAGCAGGTAGACGTGAGCCTTTTGGCAAACCAAATGACCGTCACCTATGACGAGGGGGCGGGGCCGGAGCAGATTTGCGCCGCCGTTTCGGAGATCGGCTACGGGGCCGAGCCCCTGGACGCCCCGGCGGCGGGGACGGCCGGAGGGGAGCGGGACTTCAGCTCTCAGTGGAAGAAGCGCCAGAAGGAGGCGGAGGAGGAGCAGGCCGCCATGAAAAAGCGGCTTTGGTGGTCCATCGCCCTGCTGGCGCCCCTGATGTACGTGGCCATGGGGGCCATGATGGGCCTGCCGGCGCTGCCCTTTCTGACGGGCATGGAGAACGCTTTGGTGTCGGCCCTGACCCAGCTGCTCATCACCATCCCCATCCTTATCTTGAACCGTAAGTTCTACACCACGGGCCTGCGGGCCCTTATAAAGCGCAGCCCCAACATGGACTCGCTGGTGGCGGTGGGCTCGGGGGCGTCGCTGCTCTATGGGGTCTTCGCCCTGTACCGCATGGCCTGGGGCTTCGGCCACGGGGACATGGCCCTGGTGCATCAGTACGCCCACGACCTGTATTTTGAGTCCGCCGCCATGATCGTCACCCTGGTGACAGTGGGCAAGTACCTGGAGAGCCGCTCCAAGGCCAAGACCTCCGGGGCCCTGGATAAGCTGGTGGATTTAGCCCCCAAGACCGCCACAGTCCTGCGAAACGGGGCAGAAAGCGTGATACCCGCCCAGCAGGTGCAGGCCGGGGACATCGTCGTCATCCGCCCCGGGGAGAGCCTGCCCGTGGATGGCGTGGTGACAGAGGGCCGGGGGTACGTGGACCAGTCGGCCATCACCGGGGAGAGCCTGCCTGTGGAGCGGGGCCCCGGGGACCCGGTGCTCTCGGCCACCATCAACAAAAACGGCTCCTTCCGGTTTAAGGCCTCGAAAGTAGGGGACGATACAACGCTGGCCCAGATCATCCGCTTGGTGGACGAGGCGGGCGCCACCAAGGCCCCCATCGCCCGGCTGGCCGACAAGGTGGCCGGGGTCTTCGTGCCCGCGGTCATGGCCATCGCCCTGGTGACGGCCGTTGTGTGGCTTTTGTGCGGGCAGACCTTCGAATTCTCCCTTTCCTGCGCCATCGCGGTGCTGGTGATCTCCTGCCCCTGCGCCCTGGGGCTGGCCACGCCGGTGGCTATTATGGTGGGCACGGGTAAGGCTGCCGAGTACGGCATCCTGGTGAAATCCGCCGAGAGCCTGGAGAACCTGCATCATATCGACACGGTGGTGCTGGATAAGACCGGCACCCTCACCAGCGGCAGCCCCGCCGTCACCGATGTGCTGGTGCTGGACAAGGCCCTGTCAGAGCGGGCGTTCCTCTCCCTGGCCGCGGCCCTGGAGGCAGGCAGCGAGCACCCCCTGGCCCAGGCGGTCATGCAGTACGCCGGGGAAAAGGGCGTCATAGCTGACAAGGCAGAGAACTTTACAGCCTCGGCGGGCCGGGGCGTGGGGGCGGAGATCGGCGGGGAGCAGTGCCTTGCCGGGAACCTGGCCTTCTTGGCGGAAAATGGCGTTACCGACCCCCAGGCTGCCCGTAAAGGGGAGGTCCTTGCCAAGGAGGGCAAAACGCCTCTGTTCTTTGTAAAGGGGAAGGCCCTTATAGGCATCATGGCCGTGGCGGACTCCCTGCGGGAGTCGAGCCTTCACGCGGTAGAGCGCTTCCACCGGCTGGGGCTGAAGGTAGTCATGCTCACCGGCGACAACAAGCAGACCGCCGAGGCCATCCGCAGGCAGGCGGGCATCGAAGAAGCCGTATCGGACGTGCTGCCCGCGGAGAAAGAGGCGGTGGTCCGCCGCCTGCAGGGGGAGGGCCGCCGGGTGGCCATGGTGGGCGACGGCATCAACGACGCCCCGGCCCTGATGCGGGCCGACATCGGCATCGCCATCGGGGCGGGCACGGATATCGCCATCGACTCGGCGGACGTGGTGCTCATGAAGAACTCCCTGGAGGACGTGTGCACCGCCATCCAGCTGAGCAAATCCGTCATACGCAACATCCGCATGAACCTGTTCTGGGCGTTCTTCTACAACATTCTGGGCATACCCGTGGCGGCGGGTGTGCTATGGCCCCTGTTTGCCGTGAAGCTCTCCCCCATGCTGGGCTCGGCCGCCATGAGCCTGAGCTCGGTGTGCGTGGTGACAAACGCCCTGCGCCTGCGGTTCTTTAAGGACAAGGGCCGCCGGGAGGAAGCGCCGTCAACAAGTGAGACCGAAACATTCACTATAAATGAACCGAAAGGAGAAACCGATATGAAAAAAGTTCTGACTGTAGAGGGCATGATGTGCGCCCACTGCCAGGCCCACGTGAAGAAGGCCCTGGAGGGCGTAGCGGGCGTCACCGCTGTGGAGGTGGACCTGGAAAAGAAGCTGGCCGCCGTGGAGATGGCAAACGACATCCCCGACGAGGCCCTGACCGCCGCCGTGAAGGAAGCGGGCTACGAGCCCGTGGACTGCAAGGCCGTGTGAGCAAAAGGAAAAAGGCCGGCCCCGGTACGCTGGGGGCCGGCCTTTTCTTTTTTGATTTACAGGTGCAGCAGGCGCCGCAGGGCCTCCGCGTTGCCCTTCTGCACGTCGATGAGCCGCTGGGTGCAGGCGAGAAGCTCCGGCTCGCCGGGCTCGTGCTTATACTCCTCCGTGAGGGCCCGGGAGAGGCTTTCGGCGGTCACGTCCGAGAGCTCCATACACTGGCCGTAGCCCAGGTAGCGCAGGAAGGACCCGATCTTGGGGTCGTAAGAGACGCCCACCATGGGGATGCCGCTCAAGGACGAGAAGATGAGCCCGTGCAGCCGCATGGACACCACCAGCCGCATATAGCCCAGCACGGCGATGATGAGCTCCGGCCGGTCCAGGTCGTCCAAGATGTGGTAGGGGCAGGCAAGGCCCCCGCAGGCCTTCTGGGCGGCGTGGGTGTCGGGCAAACGGTTCAGGGACAAGAACACCGGGGTAAGGCCCAGCTTCTCATAGGCAAACCGGGCGCAGGCGGCGAAGGCCCCGGCCTTTTCGTCAAAGCCCTGCCAGCCGCGCAGCATGAAGCACACGTACTTTCCCTCCGGCGGCAGGCCGTGGGCGCTCAGGTACCGCAGGGCCTGAGCCTCGGGGGCCGAGGGCAGCTCCAGGGCCGGGTCTGAGCACAGGTGTATTTCCGGCCGGGTGACGCCGAACTTCTCCAGCTCCTTCACCGAGTCCCCCTCCCGCAGGGTGATGGTGTCCACCGAGCTGTTGAGCACGTGGCGCACCAGCCACACGCTGCCCTTGCCCGTCACCGGGCCGATGCCGCAGCCGTACATGTCCACTTTGTTGCCCAGGCGCTTGGCGGCCCACAGGGTGAAAAGGTAGTAGAGCAGGCTGCGCTGGCTGGTGACGTTCTGGATCAGGGTGCCGCCGCCGTTGATATAGAGCTTCGACTTGCCCATGGCCCACAGCATCTTCCAGAAATGGAAGGAGTAGATGGCGTTCACCCGGTAGCGGCCCTTGATGCTGCCGGTGTTTTTCGCCAGCACGGTGATGGGCATGTCCTTATCCAGGCCCTGCACCGCCCCTATCACCGACTTGAGGATGGCGTCGTCCCCGGCGTTGCCGTGGCCGTAGGCCCCGCAGATGATGGCCCCGTCCCGCCGCCCCCGGGACTTCCGCCGGGCGTGGCGGCGCAGCACGTCCTCGTAGATCTCCAGCTGGTACTCCACCATGTGGTCCAGGGAGAACTCCCGCTTGGACTTTTCACAGAGCTTGTCCCCCAGCTCCCGGCGCAGGGCGGGGTCCTTGGCTAAGCGGGTGAGGTAGCCTGCGAGGGCCTTAAAATCCCCGGGCTCAAAGAGATAGCCGTTCTCCTCGTGGTCAACGAGCACCGGCACGCCCCCTACCCGGGTGGAAAGGGTGGGCAAAGCAAAGCGCGTGCCCTCGGCCAGGGCGTAGGGGAAGCCCTCTGACAGGGAGGACAGCAGGTTCATGTCCAGAGCGTTATAGAAGGAGTCCATGTCCTTCACCCAGCCCGCGAAGCACACCCGGTCTTCTATCCCTAAGGACCGGGCCAGGTCCCGCAGCTTCCGTTCGTCCTCGCCGTCCCCAGCGCAGACGAGCTTTAAGTTTGGGCACTCCTTGGCGGCCAGCTGCATGGCCCGCAGCAGGGTCGAGTGGTCCTTTATGGCCGTCAGCCGCGCCGCGATGCCCACCACCACGTCGCCCTCTTTGTAATCGAGGCCCAGGCCCTTTAGGAACTCCGCCCTGGGTACGCAGTTTTTGGGGGCGTTAAAGTCGATGCCGTTATAGATGGTATAGATGCGCTCAGCGGGAAAATTGCGCTCGATCATGGCCTCTGTCACCGGGCCCGCTACGCAGATATAGTAGTCCACCCGCCGCAGGCAGATGGTATTGGTGGTGCCGTACACCAGCCGGGCCGCCGGCCGGCCCAGGTAGTCGAGCTTATAGTCGCTGTGCACCGTGGTAATCACCGGCACCTTGAGATAGCCCTTCATGAGGGTGCCCATCAGGTTGCCCCGGGCCCCGTGGCAGTGCAGCACGTCCACCTCCCCGGGCCGCAGGAGCTTCTTTAAGCGGGGCAGGTCTGTAACGGGGTTCCCCGTGTCGATAATGTGGACCTTTATGCCCAGCTTCTCCGCGTCCTCTGAAAACTCCCCACGGCGAAAGCACACCAGCTCCGCGTCCACCTGCTTCTGGAGCTCTTTGAGAAGGCCCAGCACGTGGGTCTTGGCCCCGCCGGTGTCCCCTCCGCCTATCATATGCACGACCCGCATAGAAACCCCTCTTTCCTTCTTTCTATCCCTTTATTATAGCCAATTTTTTAAGGAAGGTCAACCGCCCCGGGTAAAGAGGAATTCTTCCCCCCCCCCCCGTGAGGACCGCTGCCCCCGCACCCCGAAGGCCTTTCCGGGCACGCCGCTGTCAAAGACCTACCCGCTCTCCCCGAAGGCTAAAAGCCTCCCCTCCCCCAGCACGGCCACATAGTCGCTGTAGGAGAAGGCCAAAGACAGGTCGTGCAGCACCATGACCACCGTCTTCCCCCGTTTCCCCAGCCGGGCGATCAGGTCCAGCATCTCGTATTTCTGGCCGATGTCCAGGTACGTGGTGGGCTCGTCTAAAAAGAACACCTCCGGGTCCTGGGCGAGGGCCATGGCCAGGTACGCCCGCTGGCGCTCCCCCCCGGAGAGCTGCCCCAGGCTGCGCCCCCGCAGGCCCCACACGCCGGTCTCCTCCAGCGAGAGGCGCACGGCCTCTCTGTCCTTTTCGGTCAGGTCCCGCCCAAAGGACAGGTGGGGGTAGCGCCCGTGGGCGGCCAGGGCCTCTACGGTAAGGGCGGCGGGCGCCTCCCTTATCTGGGGCAGCAGGGCGCACAGCCGGGCCCACTCTTTGCGGCCCAGGGCTTTTTTCTCCCGGCCGTCTAGGGTGACGGCCCCGGAAAGGGGCGCCAGCAGCCCGCAGGCGGTCTTTAAGAGGGTGGTCTTGCCACAGCCGTTGGGGCCGATGAGGGCGGTGACCTTCCCCCGGGGGGCCGAAAAGGTCACGTCCCGTAAGGCCGCCCGGCCCCCGTAGCCTGCGGTCACGTGTGAAAACTCTACCATCTCCGCCCCCCTATCTGCCCCGCCGCCGGCGCAGTATCAAAAACAAAAAGAACGGCCCGCCGATAAAGGACAGCAGGATGCCCACCGGCACCTCGTAGGGCGAAAAAAGCGTGCGGCTGAGCACGTCGCTGAGGGTGACAAGGCAGGCCCCCAGAAGGCACGAGGCGGGCAGAAGGCCTTTGTGGGAGCTTCCGAACATCCGCCGGGCAATGTGCGGCACGATGAGCCCCACAAAGCCGATGAGCCCCGAAAAGCTTACGGCGCACCCGGCCAGCACGCAGGCCAGCACAATGGCCCCAAACCGCACAAGCCCCACGGGCTGGCCCAGGCTCCGGGCGGTCTCCTCCCCCAGGCACAGCACGTCAAGCTGCCGGGGCAGCAGCATGGCCGTGACAAGGGCCAGCAGTATGCCCGCCCAGGCCGGGGTGATGTCCTTCATAGAGACGCCCGAAAAGCCGCCGATGAGAAAGGTGCTGCCGTTATAAAGGGTCTCGGGGAAGAAGGTCTTGATGGAATTGAGCCCCGCCGTGAAAATACTGCTCACCGCCACCCCGGCCAATAAGATGGTGAGCTTTCCCGCCCCGGCGGCAGCGGCCACCCCATAGACAACGAGCGTGGCCAGCAGCGCCCCCAGAAAGGCCCCCAGGGCCACGGCGCTCAGGTTCCCCGGGAAGAGGGCCATGAAGAGGAAGGCGAAAAAGCCCGCCCCGGCGTTTACGCCGATGACGTTGGGGGCGGCCAAGGGGTTTGAGAGCACCGCCTGTATCAGCACCCCCGCCACCGCCAGGGCCGCCCCGGAAAGGAGGCTCGCGCACACCCGGGGCAGGCGCACGTATAGTAGGATGCGGGCGTCCGCCGAAAGGGGGCCCTGGGAGAAGATCTCCCGGAAAGCCCCGGGCACGTCGATAAAAGAGGCCCCGGCCCCCACCCCCAGCAGGGCGCTAAGAAGCGTCAGCAGCAGAAGAAGCAGCAGCCTCCCGGCGCTGCCGCTCGCTTTCAAAGAGCGACGGGTAGAGGATGTTCCCCAGGTATTCATAGCTTTCCCCCCAGCGGTTGTTGGGCTTATAGTGGAATAGGTCTTTGGGAAGGACGATATAGCGGCCCTCCTTCACGGCGGTCAGGTCCTGCCAGGCCGGGTTCTTCTCGATGAGCGAGTCAAGGTACTCCAACGCCTTCCCCTCGTCCCCCATGGTGGTGACGAAGATAAAGTCCGGGTCAGCCTTGATAATTTCCTCCAGGCTCAGGTCCTCCAGCATGGAGGGGTGGTCGTCGGCGATGTTGTGGGCGTTTAAGTCCTTTAAGACGGCCCCGGCCAGCTCGTCGTCGGTCTTGGCCTTGATGCCCGTGGAGAAGGCCCGCATAAGCAGCACGTCCGGTATGGTGCTGCTCAGCGCCGCGGTGATCTTGGCTTCCTCTATCTGCTTTGCCACGTCCTCCACGTTCTTTTTATACAGGTCCTCCCGGTTCGTCCACTGGGTGAACTGCCGCATCATCTTGTCATAGTCTTCGAAGGTGTCTACCGTAAACTCCCAGCAGGCCACCCCCGCGCCCTCCAGCACGTCCTTCACCTGCACCTGGCCGCTGATGTCGGCGTTGAGGATCACCGCCGTGGGCTCCAGGGCCAGGATGGCCTCGGCGTTTGGCTCCTTCACAGAGCCTACGATGGCGACGTCTTCCGAAAGGCCCAGGTCCCGGTCCTCTATGGCGTCCCTCGTCACGCCTACCAGCTGGTCTTCCCCCCCGGCCAGCAGCCAGGCCTCGGCGTAAGAGCCGTAGAGGGACACCACCCGGCTCTCTTTGGCCGGGCCCGAGGCGCTGCTGGAGGGCTCTCCCCCCGAACACCCGCACAGGGCAAGGCACAGGCACAAAAAGACCGGAAACACCTTTTTTATCATAAGAACACCTTCCTTTTCATATTTTTCCATGATTTTTTCGTGATTTCCTATCATCATAGCACATCCCCCGGCTTTTTTCAAGAGAAGAAGGAATTGACAGAAAAGCAAAAAGATGCTAAGATTTCTCTAAGAAGGATAGGATGACAAAAGACGAAGTGAGGAGTGATTCATTTGGCTTTGCTGGCACAGTGGCGGCAGTACGCCGAGGAAAAACAGAAGGAGCAGGGCGCCAGGTTCTGGCAGGACTATTTTAAGCTGGAGACGGAGTTTTACAAGAAGATCCTGGAGAGCAAGCCCCGGCGCAGCACCGTGCAGAACTACGCCAAAAAGTACGGCGTGGACCTGATGACCATGATGGGTTTTTTAGACGGCATCAACGACAGCCTGAAGGAGAAAAACGACCTGGAGGCTTTGGAGGCCGAGTCGGAGGTGACCCTTAACTACGACAAGGAGCTCCTCTATAAAAACATGGTGGACGCAAAGGCCGACTGGCTCTATAACCTGCCCCAGTGGGACAAGCACCTGACAGAAGAGCGCCGGAAGGAGCTCTATAAAGAGCAGAAGCGCTCGAAGACGGTGGTAAAGGGCGAGAAGATCGGCCGCAACGACCCCTGCCCCTGCGGCAGCGGCAAAAAGTACAAAAAGTGCTGCGGCCGGGATTTGTAAACGTATAAATAAAAAAAGCGCTTTGCTTTTTGGGCAAGGCGCTTTTCTTTCTGCTTTTTTCTCTTTTTTTCTACAGGCGCAGCTTTGTCCAGTGGCCCTTTTTGAAGCGCACGAAGCTCATGGCGAAGCGCACCAGCTGGTCGGCAAAGGTGCCAAGCCACGCGCCGATGAGCCCCAGCTGCAGAGGGTAGCACAAGAGCCAGCTGATGCCCGGCCGGATGAAGGTGACGCTGATAAGGGACACCATAGCCGTGAACTTCGTGTCCCCCGCGCCCCGCAGGCAGCCGAACTGCACCACCTGCTCGATTTGGAAAAAGAGCATGATGCTTAAAATGCGCATGATGATGACGCCGTAGTCCAAGATCACCGGGTCGGCAGTAAACCAGCCGAAGAAGCCCTTGCCGAAGAAGAAGTAGATAAGGGCCACGAAGAAGGCGCACAAAAGGCCGATCTTCTGGGCCACGCTGCCGTAGATCTTCGCCATGTCCGGCCGCCTGCGGCCCAGGCTCTGGCCAATGAGCGTCACCGACGCGATAGACAGGCCGTCGCCGAAGGTGAAGGACATGTGCATCATATTCATGCCGATCTGGTGGGCGGCAAACTCGGTGGTGCCCAGGTTTGCAACCGTCATGGAAAAGAGCAGGAAGCCGATGCGCAGGCATATCTGCTCGATAAAGGCGCTGGAGCCCACGTTCAGTAAAGACCGGATGCTGAGCTTGTCCGCCACCCAGCTCTTCACCGCGCCTAAGTACACAAACCCGTCCTTATGTAGCACCGACCGGACGCTTAACACACAGGCGCACACCGTGCCCAGCACCGTTGCGATGGGCGCCCCCCGCACCCCCAGGGCCGGGAAGCCCATGTGGCCGCCGATGAGCAGGTAGTTGAAGACCACGTTCACGATGTTGGAGATGAGGTTCGTGACCATGGCGATGCGGGTGTTGCCCGCGCCCCGCTGGGCGGCGTTCAAGACCAGGGAGACCGTGGAGAACACCTGCCCGCCCATGATGATCTGCAGGTATTCCACCGCGTACTCGTGGGTGTCAGGTTGCGAGCCCACCAGCTTGATAATGGGCCCGGCAAAGACCACGAACACCGCGCTGATGACAGCCGACAGCAGCACCGTGCCCAACAGGAGCATGCGCACCACCCGGTTGGCGCTTTCCCGGTCGTTTTCCCCCCTGCGGCGGGCCACGATGGCGGATACGGCCACGTTTAAGGACAAAAACAGCGCAAGGCCTATGAACTTGGGCTGGGTGGTGAGCCCCACCGCCGCGATAGCGTAAGAGCCCAGGGCCCCCACCATGATGGAGTCCACCATGCCCGCAAGGCCCACAAAGAAGGACTCCAGCACCGAGGGCCAGGCCACGCCCAGCACGTCCTTGATGATCTGTCTTTCCGGGGGGACCTCCCCCATCTCCATTCCTTTACACACCCTCTGCGGGTTTACAAAATGCAAACACCCTCACTCCTTAAATAGTTTACTCTGCAACTATTATACCACGGCGTGAAGGCGTTTGCAACCCCAGTGTCAGTCTTCAAATAAATCTTTGAGCTTAGAAAAGAAGCTTCTGCGCTTCTGATAGTTCTTGTCGTCAGAGGCGTTATCCAGCTCAGATAACAGCTCCTTCTGGCGCTTTGACAGGTTCTTCGGCACCTCTACGGTCACCTGCACCAGCTGGTCCCCACGGCCACGGCCCCGCAGGCTCTGTATGCCCTTGCCCTTTAAGCGGAACACGTCCCCGGGCTGGGTGCCCTCGTGGATGTGGTAGCTGACCTTGCCGTCCAATGTAGGCACCTCCACGTCCGCGCCCAGGGCCGCCTGGGTGAAGGTCACGGGCATCTCGCACCACACGTCGTTGCCACGGCGCTGGAAGATGGGGTGGGGCCGCACGGTCACGTACACATGCAGGTCGCCGCTGGGGCCGCCGTTTGTGCCGGCGTTGCCCCGGCCGCTGACGTTTAGAATCTGCTCGTCGTCGATGCCCGCGGGTATGCTCACCTCCACAGACTTCTTCCGGCGCACCCGGCCCTTGCCGTCGCAGGTCTTACAGGGGGTCTCGATGAGCTTTCCCGTGCCGTGGCAGCGGTCGCAGGTCTGCGAAGACTGCACCACCCCAAAGGGCGTGCGCTGGCTGATGCGCACCTGGCCGGTGCCGCTGCAATTGGGGCAGGTCTTGGGGCTGGTGCCCGCCGCCGCGCCGGTGCCGTGGCAGTCGGCGCAGGTTTCTATCTGCTGGTACTCCACGGTCTTCTTCACGCCCTTGGCGGCCTCCTCGAAGGACACGGCCACCGCGGCCTGCACGTCGCCGCCCCGGCGGGGGGCGTTGGGGTTCTGCCGGCGGGCGCTGCCGCCGAAGCCCCCGCCGAAGAAGCTGTCGAAAATATCCGTAAAGTCAAAGCCGCCCTGGAAGGGGCTGCCCCCGGCGCCGCCGCCGAAGCTGGGGTCTACCCCCGCGTGGCCGAACTGGTCGTACCGGGCGCGCTTGTCGCTGTCCGAGAGGACCTCGTAGGCCTCGTTCACTTCCTTGAATTTCGTCTCCGCCTGGGCATCCCCAGGGTTTAGGTCGGGATGGTACTGCTTTGCAAGCTTCCGGTAAGCCTTCTTTATCTCGTCCTCCGACGCGCCCTTCTGCACGCCCAGCACCTCATAAAAATCCCTTTTGTCCGCCAAGCCGCTCGCCCTTTCTTTTTAATTATATATTCGCTGTATTATTATAGCAAATCTTTCTGCGGCCGTCAAACAGAAAATACCTCTGGCCGGTAGGGGCGCAGGCCATACTCCCCCGCAGCCATATCGAAGGCCTCCGTATAGGGGCGCTTGTCTATATAGACCCACCTCTTGATGAGCAGGGGCCTGAGCTCAAACAGCCGCTCGTCCTCTAAAAAAGTGTACGCCGCAAAAGAACTGGGGAAGCATTCTTTATAGGCCCGGCAAAAGGCCTCGCAGCCTGCCGGGGGGCCCGCTTCCCGGCAGACCCCTTCTATCTGGATGTTATCGATGCAGAGGGCCGCCCGGGGGTTGCCCTTCAGCTGGCGGGCCTTGTCCATGGTCCGGTCCGTCTGGAAACAGAACACGCCGCCTATTTGAACGATGCTCATCATCCGGGAGGACACCCGGCCGCTTTCCGATGTGGAAAGCACCATCTTTCTGCCCTGCCCGAATTCCAGCAGGAATTCCCGGTATTTTTCTTCAAACATATCTCTGCCGCGCCCCCTCTTTTCTATATATTATAGCACGGGGCGTGGGGAAAAGGAAACAAAAAATCCCAAACCCCTTGCTTTTTCCCCGCAAAAGGAGTACTCTTATGCACGGGGTCCCGGCTTTTCGGGGCCCTGGTCAGTCGGGAGATCCTGACCTTAAACAAAACTAGCGGGCGCGGCCAACTTCTTCGGGCCCCGGCCCGCGGAAAGAAAGGAAGAAAATCAAATGAAAATGACCCAAAAGACCCGCTTTTTAGCCCAGGGGGCGGTCATATGCGCCCTGTACACGGTGCTGACCTACGCCGCCGCCAGCCTGAACCTGGCCTTCGGCCCCATCCAGTTCCGCTTTTCAGAGGCGCTGACCGTGCTGCCGGCCTTCACCCCCGCCGCCGTGCCGGGGCTGGCGATCGGTTGCTTTTTGTCGAACCTCGCAAGCCCCTTGGGTATTGTAGACTGGGTGTTCGGCACCTGCGCCACCCTTCTGGCGGCTCTTTCCACCCGGGCCCTCTCCGGCGTGCGGGTGAAGGATATCCCCATTCTGGCCCCCCTGCCCCCGGTGCTCTTTAACGCCGTGATCGTGGGATTGGAGGTCTCCTGCCTGTCAGAGAGCGGGGCCTTCGCCTGGGGCAGCTTCTCCCCGGCGGCCTTCGGGGCCGGGGCCCTGTCGGTGGGCTTAGGGGAGCTTGTAGTCTGCGCAGCCCTGGGCTATCCGCTGATGATCGCCCTGCAGAAGACCCCCGGGGCCCGGCGGGCGCTGGGCTGACTTTATAAATGAAACAGAAGGAGGGCTTCCCGTGCCCATAGCAGCAAAGACAAAACCCAAAACCCAGCGCAGGGCCGCCCCGCCTGTGCGGCTCATTGTAGGCAGCTTCGTGCTGGTGATCCTCACGGGCGCCCTTCTTTTGACGCTGCCCCTGTCTTCCTCCGCGGGGGCCTTCACCCACCCTTTGGACGCCCTCTTTACCGCCACCTCCTCCACCTGCGTCACAGGCCTGAGCGTGGTGGACACCACCCGCCATTGGAGCGTTTTCGGGCAAGCTGTGATACTGGTGCTCATCCAGATTGGCGGGCTGGGGCTCTCTACCTTTGCCATCGGGTTTTCCCTCCTGATACACAAGCGCCTAGGCATTCGGGAGCTGGTGCTGGCGAAGGAGGCCTCTGGCGGGGACATGCAGGAGATCGTGCCCCTCTTGAAGCTGATGCTGGGCTTTACCTTCCTGTGTGAGGCTTTGGGGGCGGGGCTTTTAATGCTGCGCTTTGTGCCGGAGTACGGGGTGCGGGGCATATGGCCCTCGGTGTTCGTTTCCATATCCGCCTACTGCAACGCGGGGTTTGACATTCTGGGCTTCGTGCCGGGCAACGTGAGCCTGACGGCCTTTGCGGGGGACCCTTTGGTGAGCCTTACCATAAGCCTGCTCATTGCCATAGGGGGCCTGGGCTTTGTGGTGGTACATGACATTTACCGGTGCAAAATCTCCCCCACCTTCCGGCGGAAGAACCGGGAGCGGCTCAACTTCCACACCCAGGTGTGCCTGCGGGGCACGCTTCTGCTGCTGGGGGCGGGTACGCTGGTGTTCTTTATCAGCGAGTACGCGAACACCATGAAGGACCTGAATCTGTTCGAAAAGCTCATCGCCTCCCTGTTCCAGTCGGTGAACACCCGCACGGCGGGCTTTGCCTCGGTGGACATAGGGGCCACCCGGGACTTCTCCAAGGCCATGTCCGTGGGGCTCATGTTCATCGGCGGGTGCCCGGGCTCTACGGCCGGGGGCGTGAAGGTGAGCACGGTTGCCGTGCTCATCACCACCCTGGTGTGCACCATCCGGGGCCAGGAGGAAGCCATCCTTCTGCGCCACCGCTTCCCCACCGGGGTGGTCTTCAAGGCCATGACCGTGGTGGCCCTGGGCATGGGGGTGACCCTCATAGACGCGGGCATCATCAGCGCCCTGAACCCTGCTGTGCCCTTTATCGACGTGCTGTACGAGGCGGCCTCGGCCTTTGGCACGGCGGGCCTCAGCGCCAGCCTGACGCCGCGGCTGGATACGATCTCCCGCCTTATCCTCTGCGTGACCATGTTCATCGGCCGGGTAGGGCCCCTGTCCTTCGGGCTTTCCATCCTCATGCGGCAGAAGAAGCGGGACAGCTCCATCCTGCCCGAGGGGCGGATGCTCATTGGTTGACATTCCCTTTTGGGTGTGCTACAATAGGCGAAATACCCAAAAAGGAGGGACCGAAAATGAATCGCAAGCTCTATGAAACGCCGGGGGATTTCCTTCGTGAAAACAGGGATTTCCTGCGGGAAAACGAGGCCGTGTGCCAGCTGAACCTGGGAAACTGCATCACCCACGCCCAGGAAAAGTGCCGCCCCGGCCTGCTCTTTGGCCGGTACGAGGAGGCGGGGGCCATGTGCCTGCTCTTTGGCGACACCGCCCCCTGGAACATCTGCCTGAACGCGCCGGTGGGCATGGAAGCCTCTATACAGGCCGCGGCGGACCTTGCACGGTATCTGAAACAGGAGAACATAGCCGTAAACGGCGTCACCGCCCGGAAGGACCTGGCCGACGCCTTTATGGAAGCCTACGGCGGGGAATTCAAGCTGTGGGGGGCCATGGACGTGATGGTGCTGCGGGAAGTCATTGACCCTCCCAAAGCGCCGGGGCGCATGCGCAAGGCCACCTTAGCGGACAGGGACTTTGTGCTAAACGGCGTGTGCGGCTTTCTCAAGGACATCCACGATGAGGACACGAAGCCCGAGGATCATGAGGAGCGCTGGCTGCCCCGCATAGAGAATGGGCAGATCTACCTGTGGGAGCGGCCTGACGGGGAGCTGGTGTCCATGGCCGGGGTTGTCCGGCCCATGGAGTGCGGGGCGGCGGTGGCAGCGGTGTACACCCTCCCGGCCCACCGGGGCCAGGGCTACTGCCAGAACACGGTGGCCGCCCTGTGCAAAGAAAAGCTGGCGGAGGGCAAGGACTACTGCACGCTGTTTGTGGAGAAGAAGAACCCCATCTCCAACCGGGTATATAAGAAGATCGGGTTTGAGATCGTGGAAAACTGCTATGAGTATAAGCTCTCAAAATAAAAAGGCCGGCGGGGCAAAACCCTGCCGGTCCTTTTTTCGGAGATGAAACTTACTTCAGCTCGACCTCGGCGCCAGCCTCGGTCAGCTTGGCCTTCAGGGCCTCGGCGTCGTCCTTGGAGGCGCCTTCCTTCACGGGCTTCGGGGCCTCGTCAACCAGAGCCTTGGCTTCCTTGAGCCCTAAGCCGGTGACTTCCTTGACGATCTTGATGACGTTGATCTTGTTGGCGCCAGCGGACTTCAGGATGACGTCAAACTCGGTCTTCTCCTCGGCGGCGGGGGCGGCGGCAGCGGGAGCGGCCACGGCCACAGCGGCGGGGGCGGCGGCGGATACGCCGAACTCTTCCTCCAGGGCCTTTACGAGCTCAGAGAGCTCCAGGACGGTAAGGGCCTTTACTTCTTCAATCAGGTTGGTTACTTTCTCAGACATGGTTAAAAACCTCCGTTACATTCAAATTTTTCAGTGTCTTAGGGGCGTTTACGCGCCCTGCTTTTCCGCGATGGCATTGAGTGCGATGACCAGGCCGCGCATAGTGCCGGAAAGCACGTTGGCGAAGCCCTGGATGGGGCCGTTGAGGGCGCCCAGTACCTGGGCCACCAGGACCTCCTTGGGGGGGAGCTTGGCGAGGGCTTCGATGCTGGCGCTGTCCACAGCGTCGCCGTCAATAAAGCCGGCCTTCACTGTAAAGCTCTCGTTGTCCTTGGCGTAGTCAGAAAGGATCTTCGGCGCCTCGGTGTAGCCGTTCTCGCTGTAGGCGATGGCGGTGGTGCCGTTCAAGCACTCGTCCAGCCCCTCGATCCCGGCGTCCTTGAAGGCCCGGGAGAGCAGGGTGTTCTTTACCACCTTGTACTCACAGCCGGCCTCCCGCAGCTGACGGCGCAGCTTCGTGTCCTTTTCCACCGTGATGCCGCTGTAGTTCACCAGCACGCCCACGTTGGCCTTCTGGAAGGCCTCCTTGAGGGCCGCCACCTGCTGCTGCTTCTGTTCCAAAATTTTCTCGCTGGGCAATTCGTTTCACCTCCGGTTTGCGTGTTGAAGGTACAAAAAAGCGCCTTCCCGGGAAAACCGCGGAAAGGCGCAAAAACGCTCATAAAAAATCACAGACGATCTTTCAGGCGCTCATCTTTCCCTCGGCAGGCCGGTCACAGTCCGTTTACACAGCGCTTTTTGCTGTACCTGCTGTCTTTGGTCTGGACAGCTTCTATACTATACCATAAGCTTTAAGGCTTGTCAAGGGGGAAATTCTCATCCGTCGAACATCTGCCGCATATACTGCAGAAGCTTTTTTTCCCTGCGGCTCACCTGCACCTGGGTCATGCCCAGGATGCGGGCGGTCTCCGTCTGGGTCTTGCCCTGGTAGTAGCGGCAGGCGATGAGCTTCTGGTCCCGCTCCTCCATACTCTCCAGGATGGCCCGCAGGGTCAGGTGCTCTGTCATGCGCTCCTCGGGGGCCTCCACGGGGATCTCCAGCTGCTCGCCCTCCTCCCCGCTTGTCAGGGACACCGGGGCCCGGCAGGCCCCCAGGGCCAGGGCGGCCTTTTCGGGGGTGACCCCCAGCTTTTCCGAGAGCTCCCCCAGGCTGGGGCTCTGGCCCCGGTCGTTCTGCAGCTGCTGGGAAAGCTGCTGGGCCTTCTTCCCCAGCTCCCGCAGGCCCCGGGACACCCGCATGGCCCCGCCGTCCCGGAAAAGCCTGCGCACCTCCCCTAAGATAACGGGCACGGCGTAGGTGGAAAAGCGCACGCCGCGCTGTGGGTCAAAGTTCTCCGCAGCCTTTATGAGCCCCAGGCACGCCGCCTGGAACAGGTCTTCATACTCGACGCCCCGGCCCATAAAGCGCCGGGCGCACAGGTGCGCAAGGCCCAGGTTGTCCTCTACCGCCTGTCCCCCGGGGGGCGGCCCGTGGGGCATGGCCGGGGCCTCACTCCTTGCGGCCAAAGTGCTTTGTAAGGGTCACGCTGGTGCCCCGGCCCACGGCAGAGGTCACCCGCACACTGTCGCAGAAGCTCTGCATCACCGCGAAGCCCAGGCCCGCCCGCTCCTCGCCCCCGGTGGTGAAAAGGGGCTCCATGGCCTGCTCAATGTCCGGGATGCCGCAGCCCTTGTCCCGCACACGCACCACGGCCTTGCCGTTTTCGAAGATCTTGATGGTTATGTACACGGTGCCCATGCGGTCCTTGTAGCCGTGCACAATGGCGTTGGTGACCGCCTCGGACACGGCGGTCTTCATGTCGGTCAAATCGGCCACCGTGGGGTCCAGCTGGGAGAGAAAGGCCGCCACCGCCGCCCGGCCGAAGCTTTCGTTTACAGAGTTGGAGGAAAAGCACACCTGTGCCTGGTTGAGCGCCTTCATCACCCGGCCCTCCTTTCGATGGCCGCCACCCCGGCGATGCCGGAGAGCTCTACCATTTTGTTGAGGTTCTGGGAAAGGCCGCACAGCACCACGTGCCCCCGCCAGAACCCACACATGCGCACCCTGCCCAGTATCAGCCCGATGCCGGAGCTGTCCATAAAGGGCACGCCGGTGAAATCCAGGCGCAGGCAGTAGGGCTTCAGCTTCTGGGCCGTGTCGTCGATGGTCTCCCGCATCTCCTTGGCACTGTGGTGGTCGATCTCCCCAAAGAGCTTGGCCGTCAGCACGCCTTCTTTATAGCTCAGTTGTACGTTCATATTTTTCATTCCTTTCGGTATTTTCACATCTGCCAAAATAAAAAGCCCTTGCAGGAAGCATCCTGCAAGAGCATTGTAGCAAAAGTTTTTTGCGGTTTTTGGGGAAGGGTGTCAGGCGCGTAAATTCTCGAGCTTGCCTTTGAGCATATCGCGTATCTCGCTGGCCAGATAAAAAGAGCCGCAGACGATGAGGGCGTCTTCCCCGGTCATGTCCTTCATGGCGGCGGCTATGGCTTCGCCGCAGGTCTCGGCGGCGTAAACATTTGGGCAGAAGGGCCTGGCTTTTTCCGCCAGGTCTTTGGCGGGCAGGGCCCGGCCCCAGTTGGGGGTCACGGTGACCAGCTTGTCAAAGAGCGGGCCCACGGCCCCTAAATATTTGGCGCTGTCCTTATCCGCCATGATGCCCATGACCGCCACCTTCCGCTGGGGCACGAACTGCTCCAGGGCCTGCCGCAGGGCCTGGGCGCAGCCGGGGTTATGGCCGCCGTCCAAGAGGCACAGGGGGCGCTGGGTGATGATTTCCATTCTGGCGGGGATGAAGGCGCTCTCAAAGCCCACTTTCAGGGCCTCGTCGGAGATGGAGAAGCCCTGGGCACGCAGAATTTTGATGATTTCCAGCACGGTGGCGGCATTTTTCACCTGATGTGCGCCTAAGAAGGGGGTGTGGAGCGTAAGGCCGTCGGCTGTGAAATCGGTGCCGAAAATGCTTGCGGCTTTCGTTTCTATGCGGCTCATGTCCGGGATAGAGAGCGCAGCGGCTTTTTCCCGGCACACGGCTTTTATTTGTTCGGTCACGCCGGGGGCCTGCTCCGGGTACAGGGCCACGGGGCCCTGGGGCTTGATGATGCCGGCCTTCTCCCTGGTGATCTTCTCCAGGGTGTCCCCCAGGTACGCGGTGTGGTCCAGGGAGATGGAGGTGATGGCGGCGGCCTCCGGGGTCTTTATGACGTTGGTGGCGTCAGTGATGCCCCCAAGGCCCACCTCCAGCACCACGATGTCGCACTTCTTCCGGGCGAACCAGTCAAAGGCCAGGGCGGTGATGCACTCGAATTCGGTGATGTACTGGTCCAGCTCGTCCATTTTTTCTATAGAGGGCCAGATGCGCTCCACTTCTTCGGCGAGCTCCTCCTCCGGGATCATCTCCCCGTCGATTTGAAAGCGCTCTCTGAAATCCAGAACGTAGGGGGAGATGTAGAGGCCCACCCTATAGCCTGCCTGCCGCAGGACGTTGGCGGTCAAAGTGCAGGTGGTGCCCTTGCCGTTGGTGCCGGCCACGTGCACGAACTTGAGCTGGTCCTGGGGGTCCCCCAGGCGGTGCATGAGCTCGGTGATGTTTTTGAGCCCGGGCTTTACGCCGAAGAGCAGGCGGCTGTCTATTTTCGCTATGGCTTCCTGATAGGTCATGGTCTCACCTGAACGCTTTCAGGGATTCTTCGATAAGGCGCACCTTTTCCCGCAGTTTTTCGCCGTTTTGTTTCACGCCGTCGATGACCTTCTGGGGCGCTTTCGACATAAACGTCTCGTTTTCGAGCTTGGCGTTTACGGTGTCAAGCTGCTTTTTGGCGCTTTCCAGCTCCTTTGTCAGGCGGGCGGTCTCGGCTGCCTTGTCCACCAGCTCCTCCATGGGCAGATGCCCACGGCAGGCGGCCGTCACCACGGTGACCGCGCCCTCCATGTCTGCAAAGCGCTCCGCAATCTCCACCCCGCTGCAGTAGGCCAGCCGGGCAATGGCGTCCTTCTCCGTCTCGAAGGCGGCGGGGGCGCCGGTCTCGATGTAGAGGTGGGCTTTCTTGGAGGGGGGCACGTTCATTTCGCTGCGGCGGGTGCGCAGGGCGGTGATGAGCTCCTTTACGCTCTGCATCTCCTCCTCGGCCTGGGGGAAGCGCAGGGCTTCGTCGTACTGGGGCCAGGGGGCTATGATCAGGGCCTCGCCCTCGTGGGGCAGGCTCTGCCATATTTCCTCGGTAATAAAGGGCATGAAGGGGTGCAGGAGCTTCAGGGTATTGCTCATGACCCACACCAGCACCTGCCGGGCCCCCTGGGCGGCGGCCTCGTCTGTGCCGGACATGGGGAGCTTCGCGAGCTCTATATACCAGTCGCAGAACTCGTCCCACAGGAAATCGTATATCTTCTGCACGGCGATGCCGATTTCGAACTTCTCCAGGTTCTCGGTGACCTCCTTTGCCACCGTGTTAAAGCGGCTGACGATCCACTTGTCCTCCAGGGTAAGTGCCCCGGGCAGGGCGCAGGGCACGTCTTTCCCGTCGATGTTCATGCGGATGAACCGGGCGGCGTTCCATATCTTGTTGGCGAAGTTCCGGCTGGCGGCCACCTTCTCGTCAGAGAAGCGCATGTCGTTGCCGGGGGTGTTGCCGGAAATGAGGGTCAGGCGCAGGGTGTCCGCCCCGTACTGGTCGATGACCTGCACGGGGTCCACGCCGTTGCCAAGAGACTTGGACATCTTCCGGCCCTGGGCGTCCCTTACCAAGCCGTGGAAGAACACGGTGTCGAAGGGGATGTCCCCCATGTGCTCCAGCCCTGAGAAGATCATGCGGGCCACCCAGAAGAAGATGATGTCGTAGGCGGTCACCAGGGTGTTGGTGGGGTAGAAGTATTGGAGCTCCTCCGTCTCCTCCGGCCACCCCAGGGTGGAGAAGGGCCACAAAGCCGAGGAGAACCAGGTGTCCAGGGTGTCTTCATCCTGTTTAAGGTGCTTTGAGCCGCACTTGGGGCAGGTGTCCATGTCATTTTCGGAAACGATGGTCTCCCCGCAGTCCTCACAGTACCAGGCGGGGATGCG